>JALYTT010000693.1 GCA_030854145.1 Chloroflexota bacterium
GTTTACAAGCCCGCGTAGGCCTACGCGGGCTTGTAAACGGCGCCCCTACGTTTGTTATATGTAATATATTCATAAAGGGATGATGGGACCAGATTATGAATCATGAAGATCACAAAGACCTTATACGTGAGGGTATACCCGGACCTGATGGTATCTGGGCCGACCTGGGTTCGGGGGGTGGGGCCTTCACGCTGGCGCTTGCCGACCTGATTGGACCTGCGGGACGCATCTACTCGGTGGACAAGGACGCGGGCGCGCTGCACGAGCAGGAACGCGCTATGCGTGCGCGCTTTCCTGCCGTCACTGTATCCTATATTGTGAGCGACTTCACCGGTGTGCTCGAACTGCCGCCGCTGGATGGGGTCGTGATGGCGAACTCGCTGCACTTTGTGCGCCAGAAGGACGCCGTGTTGCAGCGCGTGCGCGGCTATCTGCGGCCAGGTGGGCGGCTAATCATCGTCGAATATAACGCCGATAAGGGCAACTGGTGGGTGCCATATCCGTTCTCTTACGGCACCTGGGAAGCGCTGGCGCGCCGCAACGGCTTCAGTGGCACCCAGTTGCTTGCGCGCAGGCCTAGCCGCTTCCTTGACGAGATGTACGCTGCCATGAGTATGAGTACATGAAGCCGCTAGGCTTTCTGAAACAACAGCTCGAACAGGTCAGTGATCTCCTCGCGGGACAGGTCGAGCGAGGCGTCGCCTACGGATAGCTCGAACACCTGGTAGCCTGGGACCTGCGTTGGGGAGACAGCGCGGAACAGCCTGGTTTGCGTCTCGCGTGCGATGTCGAGCGCCGCCTCGTTCAAGGCATCGCGCTCGCCTTGCAGGAAGACATGCAGCATGTTGGTCTGGGGCGGATTGGGCAGCAGCGAGACGCGTGGAAAAGTGGAGAGCACGGCGGCAATCTCCCGCGCCTTCTCATAGTACAGGCCCATACGGTCCAGGCGCTCGTTCAGCCCTTTGCGGGCGGAGAGCACGAAGGGGTAGAGATGTATCAGGTTGCCGCCGTGCCTGCGCTGCCAGGTGCGCGCCTCGGCGATGATGTCGCGTGGACCTGCCAGGATGGAGCCGGCGATGCCGCCCAGGATCTTGTAAAACGAGACGTAGACAGTATCGAACAGGCCAGCAATCTCGGTATAGTCGCGCCCATAGAAGGGGCGGCACTCCCAGAGCCGCGCGCCATCCAGGTGCGTTGGGATGTCCTGCGCCCGTGCCCACTCGATGATCGCGGTCAGCGCCTCCCACTCCGGCAACTGCCCGCCGATTTCACGCTGGGGCAGCTCCACCAGCAAGGCCCCCAGTGGCTCTGTGACAGCTTTCAGGTCATCGAGAGTGAACAGCCGGTGGGGCTCGCCCAGCAGGATGCCGTTCAGATCATGCAGGCGCTGATAGCCATGCTGCTCGTGGGTCTCCAGGTGGCAGGTAGGGTGAAAGGCCACGTTCGGGGTCTTGCGGCGCTCGCACCAGGTGCGCAGCGCAATTTGCTGGCACATAGTCCCGCTGGGCATGAAGACCGCCGCCTCCTTGCCCAGCAATCTGGCCACATCTGCTTCAAATGAAGTGATGATCTCACCTTCGCCGTATCTATCCTGCTCCCACGCCGGGTCGGTCGCCTCGGCAAGTTCGCTCAAGACCTGCCGGGGAGTCTGGTTATAGTGGTAGGCAAGTTGACGCGTGCAGGCGTTGAAAATACGCTCTTTCTCTTCGTCGGTGTGCATGCTGCTTTGTCCTTTCTATCTATTATGATCAGGCAAGCGCAACTCGCACAACAGAAAAATGAGAGCGAGCGACAGGACCAACAACATGCTGTGGCCCTCCTGCCTTGCCGCTCGCTCTATCATACAATGTAGTTCCAAATGACTGTTGTGAAACCGGTAATTATGCAGGGCATGAATAGAGGAGATATCCAGGACCGAGTGGGGGCGATGGCTTGCCCATTGGCTGATACCAAATAGGGCAAGAGCGCGGTGTTGGAACAGGGCGCAGGCCAGCGGCGCCCCTACACGAAAGAAGGGGACATATCGGTGAGCGAACAGGACGGAGGCCTGCACGCAAGAGATCATCATTTCGTGTAGGGGCGCCGCTGGCCTGCGCCCTGGAATCCTACTTGCCTACATGGTCTGGTGAATAGTTCTGGTTTACGCTTCAGAGGCCTCTGCCAGTGGCAGCGTGAACCAGAAGGTCGAGCCTTTGCCGGGAGTGCTCTCGACGCCTACGGTTCCGTGATGGCGTTCGATGATGGTGTGGCAGATGTAGAGTCCAACGCCCAGGCCTACGCCGGAGCCTGCCTGCACCTCGATACCTGGTACACGATAGAAGCGTTCCCAGACGCGCTGCTGTTCCTCCGCCGAGAGGCCGGGTCCCGCGTCCTGTACCGAGACGCGGGCCGTGTGTGGGTCTGGCATGTCGAGGGTTACTACCACTGGCTGGCTGGTCTCTGAGTACTTGAGGGCGTTGGTGAGATAGTTCGTGACCACCTGGCGGATACGGTCGGCATCTGCCACCACGGGAAGCGGGTCGCCTGTGTGTACTACCAGGGAGATGGTACGTTCAGGGGGAGCCATGTTTCTGTGATCCTCGACAACCTCTTGCAGCAAGGTGACCAGGTTATTGCGCTCAAGCAGCAGTTCCAGCCGCTGCGCCTGGATACGCGAGACATCCAGCAGGTCATTGACCAGGCGGACGAGGCGATTGATCTGGCTGTTGGTGCGCGTCAGGAGTTCCTGGGCGATAGCCAGGGCCTGGTGAAGTTGGGTCGTGGCGCGGGCAGTTGTTTGCGGGTCCTGGCCCATCACAATGTCGGCATCCGCGAGGATCGTTTCTACAGTTTTCACGCGCCGGGCGGCCA
>JALYTT010000694.1 GCA_030854145.1 Chloroflexota bacterium
GCCCTACGGACACGCCGCTCACTTCCTATTTATGAGGGCTTACGTTCACGCTTATTTGGCTTGCCTCACCCTACGGGATGACGAGATCGGCACTTTAACGGGCGTGATACAATTTTCCGGTCAGGTCGGCGACCAGGGCGTAGCGGTCACCAACCTCTTGCAGGTCCTGAGGGGTGACCTCTTGCAGGTTGCGGTACACCTGTTTGTCCAGCATGCGGTTCTTGTCGCCGCCGGGCCAGAGCCGCCAGCTATCGTTGTCGATGACATCGGCGACCAGCAGGTCTCCGTTGCTGGCGCGGCCGAACTCGATTTTGAGGTCGACCAGCGTGACATCGACGGTGGACCAGGCTCTTTCCAGGGCCTCGAAGACGCGCCGGCCCTGCTCTGCCATCCAGGCAATTTCGGGTAGCGTAGCCACGCCCATCTTCACGATGTCGTCCTCCCAGATCTGCGGGTCATGCCTGGCGTCATCCTTGAGGAACGTTTCGACGAGTAGCGGATCGAAGCGCGTGCCCTCACTGACCTCTGGATGGCGCTTGAGATACGAACCCGTGGCGATGCGGCGCATGACCTGCTCAACGGGCAGCATCTGGCAGCGGCGTACGAGCAGGGTCACATCGTCGATTTGCTTGATGAAGTGCGTCGCGATCCCCTCGTTGTTTAGCAGGCCAAAGACGTTGGCCGTCGTCACCGTGCTCCAATGCGCCTTGCCTGTCAGGGTGTCGCGGCGCACACCGTCTCCCGCGGTAATCTGATCTTTGCTGACCATGTAGGCCAGGGCGCTATCATCAGGATAGGCGTAGAGTTGCTTCGTCTTGCCCTCTGCCAGCAGCGGGCCAGGCGTTGGTCTATCGATCATCATAACGCTCCTTTATTGCGCTAAAATATACAGGTTGCCCTCCACATGGCTGCCTGCCTCACAAGGCTCTTGAATGTGTCCTATAGTCATTGTTTCGGGAAGGATGGTCTGTACCTGCGAAACTGTCTCAGGTGAGACGATCAACACCATGCCGATGCCCATATTGAAGGTGCGGTACATCTCTGCGCGGGGTATGTTACCCAGGTGAGCGAGCAACTGAAAAAGCGGCGGGACCTCCCATGAGCTGGTCTCTATCACGGCCTGCGTATTGGCAGGCAGGATACGGCCGATGTTGCCCTCAAAGCTGCCGCCGGTGATGTGGGCCATGCCTTTGATGGTGATGTGCTGGTACTCGCGCAGTGCCTGGACCTCATGCAGGTAGCTGCGGTGAGGTCGCAGGAGGGCATCCGCCAGCGGCTCCCCAAGTTCAGGGAAGACCGTATCGAGCGCGTGGGGAGCGAAGATACGGCGGGCCAGCGAATAACCGTTAGTGTGCAGACCGCTTGATGGCAAGCCCAGCAGGATATCGCCGGGTCGAATGTCGCCACCATCGATGCGCGCGCCGGCATCGACGACGCCCACAATGGTGCCGGCCAGGTCGAAGGCGCCCGGCAGGTAGACATCGGGCATCTCCGCCGTCTCGCCGCCCAGTAGCGCGCAGCCTGCCTCCTGGCAGGCCTGCGCCACGCCGCTCACGATCAGCGCCGCCTGCACCGCGTCGAGCCTGCCCATTGCGAGGTAGTCCATGAAGAACAGCGGCGTAGCCCCCTGGGTCAGCAGATCGTTGACGGAATGGTTCACGAGATCCTGGCCAATGGTATCGAAGCGCCGCGCCTGCGCCGCCAGCAAGGTCTTGGTGCCGACGCCGTCCGTCGAGGCCACCAGCGCGGGCCTGCGCATCTGCTGGTAGGCGCTCATGTCGAAGACGCCGGCGAACGCCCCCATCCCCGCCAGAACATGCATGCCCTGCGTGGCTTTCACAGCGTCACGCATGAGCTTTTTGGCCTGCTCGGCGGCACCGATATTGACGCCACTCTCCGCGTAGGCGCGCGGGGCGTGCTGGCCTCCAGGCACGATCGAGCGCATCCCTACTGAGGTTGATACGTAGCGGTACGCATTTTTGAAAATCGCCAGGCCGTCGCCATCGCCACCTGGCGTGCCGTGTCGCTGTGGGTGCTGGAGGGCGCGGACGTAGCGTTCGGGGTGAGGCATCAGGCCGAGGACGTTGCCCCTGACGTTGCACACGCCCGCGATGTTGCCGGCGGAGCCGTTGGGGTTGGCCGGGTAGGTCTCAGCGTTATAGACAAGCGGAACCTGCCCCTGTGCCTGCAATGTGGCCATCTGCTCGGAATCGGCCAGCACGAACTGGCCCTCACCGTGGGCCACGGGTAGCGTGATCGCCTGCGTTATCCCCTCGGTAAAGATGCACGGGCCGGGCACAACGTTCAGCGTGATCCAGCGGCACTCGAACTGCGCTGAGGCGTTAGTGGTCAGACTGGCTGGTATGCTGACTCCGCCAGGCAGCAGGCTTGCGCGCACGAGCACCTGGAAGCCATTGCAGATGCCGAGTACGGGACGCCCCTCGTCGATGAATTGCTGCAACTGCGCGCCCAGGTGGACCGTCAGGTTCCTGGCAAGCAACGTGCCCGCGCCCAGGTCATCGCCATACGAGAAACCGCCGGGCAGCACCAGGAAATCGTAGGCCAGCAACTGATCAGGCTCCTTGATTAACTGATTGATATGCACAAGCTCAGTGTCAAAGCCCGCCAGGTGACAGGCGTGAGCCGTCTCGCGGTCGCAGTTGATGCCGGGAGCGCGCAGCACAAGAGCGCGTTTCATCATGGCTGTTCCCCTTTCCAGGCGGCTTGCAGCGCCTCTACCGGGAGATCGATCAGCGTCTCCTCGTTGCGCACGATGACGAAGCGCCCCGTATCTGTGACGCTGCCGACCTCCGCGTAAACTATCGGGGCACGTTGCATATGC
>JALYTT010000257.1 GCA_030854145.1 Chloroflexota bacterium
TGTCGGCCGACGCGGGCGAGGCAAGCCATAGCCCCTACGCGAACCAGAGCACGTCTGTGCTCGACAAGGAACAGTGTAGCACAGCAGGAGGGACAAAACTTCTCTGATCTTGCTCTTTTTGCATATATATACCATGAGTGCATTGTGCCATTATGCATCTCGCTGGGGGTGATTGCAAGAGGTGCCTATCCTAATCCAGCTTGCCTGGCACCGCAATACGGTGGATGTCAAAAGGGGTGATCTGTGCGAGACAGATCACCCCTGGGGGGTTGGAACATGGCCCCCGCAAGGGGGGCCACTACACATAGGGTCGTCACATGACGCTTGACGGGGCATTACTGGGTTGGCTGAGTTGTCGGCTGTTGCTGGTTTGGTTGTTGTTGGGCCGGCGGCGTCTGCTTTGGTTGCGGCTGGCCTCCCGGTCCCGGCTGCTGTTGCCCACAGGTGATGGTCACCTGGTGCGTGGCGTTATCGAATGCCAGGGTGCAACTTTGACCGTTGATCATGACTGTACCGGTGCAGCCAGCGACGGCCGTACCATTGACGTTACAGTTTGGAGGGGTAGCGTTGCCACCACCGTTATTGCCACCATTGATCGTGGCATCGGTGGCAACACCATTGGCATCGGTCGTCACAGTCACAGGGTCCTGCTGCTTCAGCAGGGCGGCGCAGTTCAGGCCGTTGGCGCCAAAGGTGGCGACAAAGCGCTGGGCCAGGAAAGTGAAGAGCGAATTGGCGGCGGCGGCATCGGGCGAAGGACGCGCCTTCGTGAGAGCCGCGTCAGCCTGCATGCGCGCCGGGCTGATCTTGGCGAGATCCGTGCAGTAGGTGGTTGTACTCGCCTGGTTCATATTTTGCGCGTCCCGCTGATCGACGCCCCTGCGGTAGGCGTTGACCTTGTTCAGGTCGGGCTGGTTATTGTTGAGCACCATCGGGTCGCCAAGCGGCACCAGGGCCATTGGCGCGAACTGCCGTGAAGCGGCCTGCAATTCGTTGAGCGGGAGGGCCGGAACCATATGACCGGGGTCGGCCAGGTCGGGCGCCATCCAGGGAGTACAACCGAGGGTGCCATCCAGGGCTATTGCCAGGAGGCGATTATCGCTGGCATTGACCTGCGTCTGCGCGCCTTGCAGGGCGGCGATGTTCGCGGCGTTCATCTGCGCAGTTTTGCCATCGGCCGTCACCAGGTACTGCGTTACCACATTATCGCTCTGGTCCATGTCGACGACGCTAAAATCGCGCACTGTGGGGCAGGCCATGCCATCTTTCGCCGTGCCTACCGGTGGGGGTACCATCTGCCCCGCATGGATCGCGCGGGTGGCAGCAGCGAAGAAGTTCGGAGCATTACAATAGGCAAACTGCCCAAAGATCGTGCCATCGGCGCCATTCACGCAGTGACCCTGTTGCAGGCTGCCGTTGGCACCCTGCAAAGTAAGGTTATTGCCATTGAAGCCAAACCAGAGCGCGACGATGCCCTTAGCCGGAAGATGGGGAACAACGGGTTGGGCTGCTGGCTGCGTACCCTGGTCGATAACCAGTGGATTATAGACCGAAATCTGTCCGGTGGCCGGATCAAACACGGCCCCCTGGACAAAGGCCGCCTGAGCGGCATTGGCCTCATTGCACGGACCATTCGCCGCATTGGTGGCGACCAACTGGTACGGCGTCGCCAGCCCCTGCGCGCTTAAAGGCTTAGCGGGCATAACCAGGGTGCAGTCGCCGTTGGCGCCCGCTGCATGGGAGCGCAAGCGCGGCAAAACAAATACTGTCGCGCTGATCAACACGAGCAGGAGCGGCACGCTGATACCGAGCAGCATGAGGGGGGAGAGGCGCCTGCGCCGCGCCGATCCATCGTACATAGATATGGGTTGCTCTTTCCTGGGCATAGCTGTTTCTACCCTTTCCTGTATTCCTGTATTTGGCAACATCCCCGGTGGATGTTCGCCAGGCTGTAGTACTTCTCATGATTGCAGATGTACCTTCGCGGTGTATCACCTAATCAACCACCACGGCACAGGAAGAAACACCGTAGCGTTTCTTCGTTTAACTTGATAGCAGATTACCATATCTGAGTTTGTGCATATGCATACATAAATGAATTGATACTAAAAAGTACCAATATATAGTTAAGAAATCTCAACCTGATTTTTCATTTTTTAGAGAAAAGGTACTAGCGGGTGGGGGCTTTGTAAAAAAGAGGATCGTGAGACGTGAATGTGTAGAAGCGAGAAAGGGCAGTATCTCTCCAAACGTCTCAGGAGATCACGTTTTGCCTCAGCATGGTGACATGAGAACTGCGGTGAAAGAAGGCAGTTCAATGTTCAGTGGCGGCTCCTCAAGCGCGAGCGCTTCTGTACCTCCTGGAAGATGGCAAGCAGGAGTACAACAAGTGGGAGCACAAGCAAGAGTGATTGCAGGCCATACTTTCGTGCGAAGACATCTTTGTGCTCCAGCTCGAATGCTACCTCACGCTCCGCACTTTTCCCTCTGACGATACTGATAGCATAGAGCAGCAGCGGCAGGTAATTGACTGCAAGCCACAAGAGGAAAAAACCCAGGATGGCCCCAAAGATCGGGTGGCTGGGGTTATGGAAGAAGGCGAAGAGACTCCAGGTGCCTACAGCACCACAGAAGACCACCGCCAAAGCAAATTCGGCGAGAATCAGCCTCGAACCATGAAAGACAATGTCCAGAGCAGCGAGTTTTCGTATGTTGATGAACGTTTCCTGTTTGATCCTGTCATTTTCCTGTTGTCGCATAGACTCCTCCAGAAAGGGACATCTCATGTACTGAATTCCTAAGAACACTGTAGCATGGAGAATAGATGTGCGCTACAAAATCTGGTTGAATGGAGAGAATGAGTGGCTAGAAGGCTCATTAAGAGGGATAAACTGGCAAGGATAGTGACTGCTGGGAGCCCTATCCTTAAACCTTCAACAGACCACTTTGGGATCAACGAGGCTGTGTAATTTGACGCATCTATGGCTCATGACTATGGATGCGTCAAATTACACGGTGCAAAGGGAAGGGTTCAGCTCTGTTGTTAGAGGTGGACGCGCATTTTCCTGGCGCGGCGTTCCGCGAGTTTGGCGCTGGCCCAGCGATAGAGCCAGACGACGGCCAGGAGCAGGATCGCGCCGGAGAGATAGCCACCCAGGACATCCGTCAACCAGTGGGAGCCTTCGTAGATGCGCGAGTAGCCGATCGTGACAATAATGAAGGCGGCGATGATCTGGAAGGGGAGCAAGAACCTGTAATAGCGCCACTGGCGCACGGGTTTGCTAAAACTGAGGAACAGTAAAAACCCATAATAGACCACATCGTGCTCAACGTGGCCAGAAGGGAAGCTTTTGATAGGCTCAGGCTGGAATATATGAATCAACGGCGAACTGGGACGGGGGCGCCCAACCAGGATATTGTCCATGAAGTTGATCCCGTCCGAGAGCAGAGTCCCGCCGGCAATAAAGAGCGCCTGCAACCACTTGCGGAAGACCAGCAGGCCAAGGGTCCAAACGACCAACGCGACGCCTGCCGGGATAGGATCATTGGTATGGCTGACCAAGTCGATAATTGTATGTACCCATGGTGGGTAGTTAATATGCTGCTCCGAGATCGTCGTCTGCAAATCCACGGGCCAGGGACCCAGATGCATATGCACTATCACAGAGAATATCACCAGGACGATTACGCCGATAATCCATAGTATGGCCTCAACAACATGGCGGTTATGCGCATGACGCTTATCTTCGTCGCCGGATGCCATAACCCCGCTGGCCGATCGCACCCCTATGCCTTTAGTACTCCGCATGCTAGAAACTCCTATCCCATAAGCAGGAAAATATCTATCCTATACACGCGTGTCCAGTCCTTTCGGATGAACGTAAAAATCAAAGCGGTCGCGTCCCCAGGCACGCAAGCGGCCGGCTACGGGTCCGCCTTTTTGGCAGAATCTCCTGGCGCAAAGCATTGTTTCTATTTCATGTTCCATGTTATAATGGTTATGTGATTGAGGGACCATTATCCTAAGGTAAGTAGTATCCAGTATCTGGCTTCGCTCCTCTCTTCATCTTAGGAAATCACCGCCTGACAATCACCTTGAGATATCCTTCTGTCAAAAGTTCCGGCCAGACGTATCTCCTGCGGCACCTTCCGTCTAACCATTGCGAACAGTGTATTGTGAGGAGCGAGCAACAAAGAAGAGGAAATAGTCTACACATGATGTCCCTTGAACCTTACCAGGACCGCGTTCTTACCTGCCGTGACTGTGGTCGAGAATTCACCTTCAGCGCTGGTGAGCAGGAGTTCTACGCCAGCAAAGGCCTGACCAACGAGCCGGGCCGTTGCCCCGATTGCCGTGCAGCCAGGCGCAACAGTCATTCATCTTCCACACGACCGCGTGGCGAGCAGTACGAGGCTATCTGCTCAAGCTGTGGCCGCCAGACCACGGTCCCCTTCATGCCCCGCGAAGACCGTCCCGTGTATTGTAGCGACTGCTTCCAGGAACAACGTGCCGCACGTCCCCCCCGTCAGGATTCCGGCAGGCAGAGCTACGACAACAGCAGCAGCTACGGCAACAATAGCAGCTACGGCAACAATAGCAGCTATGGCAATGGCGGCGGCGGGAGCAACTCCCGTGGTCGTGGAGGCCGTGGCGAGCGCCGTGAGCGCTACGACCGCTGGTAAGCATCCCGTCTGAAAAGCGCGAGAGGTAGGGGCGCCCCTACCTCTCCTGCACCGACAGCCTGTGAAGCGCCCTGTAAAAACCTCGCCCTCGCGAAAGCTACTGCCCCTCTCTGCAAACTAAGCTACCCACACCGTTTCCATTCCTCTGCACATTGCGTCCTTTTGCGAATTCTTTCGTCTATAGTATTGAGCCAACTGCGTCATCAACCTCTCCGCCGACAAAGGCCAGGTATTACGCGAGGCTTACCATGTACTCGCAGCAGGCGACCGGTTCGCGGTCTCGGATATCGTCTTCCAGGGCCAGTTTCCGCCCGCGCTAAGAAACGACCTTGAATCGTGGGCGGGCTGCATCGCCGAAGCGCTGGAGGAACAAACCTACCGCCGCCTGCTACAGGAAGCGGGTTTTGTCGATATCGAGATCGAGGTCACAAGGTGCTATACGCTCCAGGATGTCATCGACAGTGGAGCAGCAGTATCCATCGGCGCGCTCACAAAGTATAAGGGTACCTGAAACGAAAAACGTTACGGCGCTGTCGTCGCATGGTACGCTTCCAATGCTGCCACGAAGCCCGGCCGCGGGCTGGTGAGCACTGGAATGGAAAGATCTGGACAAAGTTCGGTTACACGAGCCATAGATGCTTGGGCCAGGACAATAATATCACCTTGAGATGCCACTCGTTGCAGTTGGTCGGCCACCGCTTGAAGATAGGCTTCATGTTCTCCGCGTTCAAAATGACGCCACGCCGAGTCGCAGAGCAGATCGATCACCTGAACCTCTTTTTGCTGCCGTCGTGCAGCATCATAGATCAATTCTCGTGTCGGGAGAAGCGTCGAAGGCAGGGTTGCCGCGACGACAATACGCGACCCTCGTGTGACGGCTTCCTCGGCCATCGGGCGATCAATGCGCATGACCATAGTCGATGTGTGCTGATTGACCACCTCAGCAACAACGCCGATAGAAGAACAGGTACAGACAACCACGGCTGCTCCTTGATCTACTGCTGCCAGCAAGGTCTTCTGAACGCGTTGCTGTAATGAAGGGGTCATGCCTCCCGCATCACAGGCTTCGCGTAACAGACTTTCATCGACGATATGCTCAAGAGGAATATCCGCTGAATACTCTGCTTGCAATCTATTGAAGGTGTGGACATGAACAGGAGAGGTATGTAAAAATGTGAGCGCGCGTGTCAAGAGAGCCTCCTCAGACAATTGTGCCTATATATTAGCAGTTTTGCTCAGTTTGTACAGCACCCGTGCGAACTACTCTGCGTATATTATCCCTCTAGAAGTGCTAAAATAGATGTTAGAATAGGTCTCCCGCTCCGCGAGACTGGTTTCAACGTACAGGAAAGATAAGGAAATATTGCAGCTCTTCGACAAGGCCAGAGCGGCATTTCAAGAGATGCTCGCCATCGAGACAGAAGGAGCCAACCAGAGAGCGATCGGCGAGGCCCTGTACGGACTCGCGAGGGCCGCGGCGGCCCAGGGTGATATGGTCGAGGCCCGGCGGCTCAGCGAGGAGAGCGCAGGTATTCTTGAGAAAATCGGCCATCTCACCGCGCCTGAGATAAAGCAATGGCTCGCGCAGGACGCGTCATAGGTCAATGGGTAGTGGCCTCCCTCGCGGGGGCCATGACTGGAGTAACCTCCCTTATGGAGGCCCTGACTCCAAAGGTGGACAAAACCATTATGCTAACTAGTAAGGAGGCTCTGGAACAGGGCGTCCTTGTCTTATTAAACCAGGAGACGCCCCGCCTGGATGCGCAGGTGCTGTTGAGCTATGTGCTCGCCGTTGAGCGGCCCGCGCTCTACGCATATCCCGAACGCGCGCTGACCAGGGAGCAAGAAGAGCGATTTCGCGCGCTCATTGCGCGCCGCGCGCAGGGTGAGCCGATCGCCTACCTGACCGGGCATAAAGAGTTTTATGGGCTTGATCTCCTCGTTGATCGGCGCGTCCTGATCCCACGCCCGGAGACCGAACTGCTTGTCGAGTCCGCTCTAGCTGTCATCCGGCGCATGTGTGATGCCGGGCGCGTTCCTGTGGTCGTCGATATCGGCACCGGCTCCGGCGCCATTCCCGTAGCCCTGGCCGTCCATGAGCCACGCCTGCCCTTCCTGTATGCCAGCGACATCTCGTCCGCTGCGCTGGCGGTGGCGCGCCTCAATTGCCAGCGTCACCATGTGGCTCCTCGCGTGCGCCTGCTACAAGGCGATCTACTGGAGCCATTGCCCGAACCTGTTGATGTGCTTATCGCAAACCTGCCATATGTGGGCCTCAATGAGATGGAGATTCTCGCTGCCGATGTACGCGCCTTCGAGCCGCACCTGGCGCTTTTCAGTGGGACCGATGGACTCGACCTGTTGCGCCGCCTTTTCGTGGATGCGCGCCGCCTCTCGCTCCTGAAGCCGGCCGCTGTGGTGTGCCTGGAGATCGGCTATCAGCAGCGTGAGCCGCTTCTTGCCCTGCTCCATGAGGTATGGCCACAGGCACATGCAACCTTCACGCAGGATTATACCGGCTGGGACCGCCTGTTACAGGTCTCCGTTCCGTAGCCGTGCTGCACATCAAGGATGCCGTCCATGCCATTGAGCGTTCGTTGAGTAGAGAAGGCCGGTGCTATGCAGAGATTTACCCATATCGGTATCGTTGTCCCAACGAGGATGGAACAGGGACCCCTTGTGAGCTTGCTGGAGGAGATCACGGGCCAGGCGTCAGAGCGCGTGGTGCATGGCATCTGGCATATCCAACGGACATACCTCAACGGCGTGCGCATCTCCATTACCCATTCCTCGATAGGCATGGTCAACGCGGGGGCAGCCACCGAGGCGCTGATTATCTATGAGCAACCAGAGGCGCTGATCAATTATGGCATTGCCGGCTCGCACACGCACGAGGGACTGCCAGGCGATGTGATCGTGGCCACCGAGGTATGCGCGCCGTTCAGTGGCTACCTACAGACGGGAGGCGTGCTAGATTCGGCTTTTGGTATCCGCTGGGATGATGATGTCACCGGCGCGCACACCCTGGTCGACGGCAAACGCTTCTGGAGTTTGCCCTGCGATCCCGACCTGGTCGCGTGTGCGCTGCAAGCGGCCCAGGTATTGAGCGAGCAGCATGCTCTGACTATCGTGCCGCCGCCCGGCCAGGAGATGCGCCCGGTGCGCATCCTGAGCGGGGTGGTCGCCTCCGCCGATACGTATTGTCGTGACGAGTCCACCTTTGCCAGCATTCGCGCGCGTTTTGGCTCGCTGTGTGAAGATATGGAGAGCGCCGCCGTGGGCCAGGTTGCCAGCCGGCATGGACTGCCCTTCGCGATAGTGCGCTGCCTCTCAAACAACGATCTGCTCGAAGTGCTTTCAGGCGAACGCAAAGGCTTGCTCTACCTGGAGATGGCGCACCGCGCCGCTCTGGTGACGGCACAACTTTTGCGTATGCTCGCTGAAGAACCGCGACCCGCGTAGGGGCGAGATGGGTATTATGGAGGTAGGTACTATAAAAGAAACGAGGCGTTAAAAGAAAGAGAGCGCTGCGTTTTTCTTAGATGAAAATGAAAAATTCAGCATCAAGCTATCCTGTTCAGAGCGCGGTCCAGGTTGCGCTGATCTGACGGGAGTTATCATCTCCGCACCGGGGGCATCTCTATGATCCAGGCCAGCATTATCCAGGGCGTGTTGCTTGCGCTTCTCCCTCTTGATCTATTCAAGCAGTTACCCATAGTGCTCCTGTTGATTGGCGGAGTCAGCGCTTTTCTGCTCACGTACCTGCTCACCTTTGCTGTCAGAGCGTTCTCCTACCGGGTGGGGTGGCTGGATCGTCCCGCAGCGCGCCGCGTGCATACGGTGGCCGTCCCTCGCCTCGGTGGCGTAGCCATGTTCCTCTCCTTTTTGATCGTCTCGCTGCTGCTTTATACCTCTGCCCCCGTGGATGCACACTCTCAGTATTCGGAACAGGCCATCTACTGGTTGTTCATCGCCGCCGCGACCCTGACGGTCCTGGTACACGCCTATGATGACGTGATGGGCCTGAAACCCCTGCCTAAAATCATCGCCCAGACGGTGGCGGTTTTGATTATTCTCGCGCCTGGCAGAACCACGTTTCACGGCATTCTGCTGTTCTCGTTTAACAACCCCTTCCCCTGGATTCACCAGCCCCTGTTCTACCTGTTCGTGGACGATAATATCATCCGCCTGGCCTCTATCCCCGCCGTGCTGTTCACCTGGTTCTGGATCGCCGGCATGATGAATACAGTGAACCTGATCGATGGAGTAGACGGCCTGGCAACTGGGGTGGTGGGGATTACCGCGCTCTTCATCACTGTAATTAGCTGGATGTTACACCAGAATAGTATCGCCATCCTCGCCGGCATCTTTACCGGGGCCGTGCTGGGTTTCCTGCCGCACAACTGGCATCCCGCGAAGATCTTTATGGGCGATAGCGGCGCGATGTTCCTGGGTCTGGGCCTGGCCGTGCTCTCAACAATGGGGGGCGCGAAACTGGCGCTGGCCTTGATGGTGCTTGGCGTGCCGATCCTGGATGTCGCTGTGGTAGCCCTCAACCGCGTCCGCCGCAGCCAGCGTCCCTGGCACTACGATAAAACGCACCTGCACCATCGCTTGTTGGCCACCGGCCTCGGCGTCAGGCAGATCTGCTACCTCTTCTACAGCCTGACGCTGGCCTTTGGCCTCCTGGCTATCAGCCTGTCGAATGTCCGGCACCTGGCACATTTCTACAAATTCATCGGCGTGGCCCTGGTGGGAGTGGCCATGATTGCCCTGATCGCCTGGATCGACTACCGCCAGCGCCAGCGCGGCATCCACATCAAACTCGGCAAATCCGACCTGGGCATCCCCACAGAAGCAGGCATGGTGACTCCTACTCCTATGCAGCCTGCTGACAGCAGCGAGAGACAGGATAGGTCGCCCGCCAGCGAATTGAGAAGCGAACAACCGCTGTAAAATATGGCGAACGTAGGGGCGCCGTTTACAAGCCCGCGTATCACCAATAGCATCATGATCACGTCGGTGATCCA
>JALYTT010000258.1 GCA_030854145.1 Chloroflexota bacterium
GTCCTCAATGGTGAGTGGGGTTCCTTCCAAATGCGCGCCGGTGATCGTGAAGTAGCGCCGCTCGCTGTACATCTCGATGGCCGCCTCCGGATGGGGTGCATCGGGTACGCGCCGGCGGGTTCCCTTGGGCACGGTCCCTCGGACAACGACGTGAATGCCCGTCTTGCTGGGAGAAAGCTCTGCCCAGGAGGCCAGACGTCTGATGATCTCGTGTGCCCAGGGGTCAATGCTGCCATCGGGGTTGACGCAGTGATCCAGGTCAATGCCGGTATAGTCCCCACGGAACATGAAGCCCAGGCCATGGTAGCGCTTGGGTTGTTGGATCAGCGCCTGCCGCGCCTGCTCATAGCTGGCCCATGTCGCCGGGTTGTCCGATTCGGCCCGACGGCCCGTGCGCGGATCGTAGGGCACTTTGGTGCTCTTGCCCTTGCGCATCTCTTTGCGCCAGCACACCCATTGGGGACAGGCGTGGAGTTCTTCCAAAGCGGCCGGGGCCTCTGAGGAGTCTGTTTCGTTCGTCTGATGTGATATCATGCCTACGTAGACCTTTCTACAAGGCGGGTGCCCCTCTAAGTTCACTCTGCCAAGATGCTAGCTCAGGAGGGCATCCGCGTGATTGCTCCATGTTACCGTGTGTGTGCATGAGAAGTGGAGGGGAGGCCAAGCCCTGCTCTGTCAGGGACCTGTCTCCACACAAGACCATCCAGTTCCGGTAAAGGGTGTTTGTGCCCACGCGCATCGGCGCGCTGCTTGAAGAAGAAGCTAGCGCCGGCGGATTGGCACTGATCGCGCAAGGCGCGAACCCAGGCGTCATCCATCGGCCGCGCGCCGTGGCCACTCTCGGCTCCCGTGATCACTTGCGCGATACCTGTGAGGTCCAGGGTGAGCGGACCCAGTAGCGGCTCGGCGCTCAGAAACCGAATGGGTGCAGGCACCCGACGCAGGGAATCGACGCGCCAGGCGTAGTCCTGGGTCTCCACCGAAACCCCCTGCCAGATATGGGCAGGCCACTCGCCGCCCACGCGCTCCAGAATCTGTGGCAAGAGTGAGGTGTTGACCAGCCGGGATGGGCGCTTGGTGAGCACTTGATAGATGTGGTGGGTGGCTTGCATCATAGTACTGAACACATCCAGAATGAAGGCGTCCGGTACCTCTTTGTGATACAGGTCGCTCATTGAGTTGACGAAGATCATGCGTCCCTTCTTCCAGCGCAGAGGCAGCGCGAGCCGCTCTGGCCAGAGGGTGACATCAAAGCCTTGCTCGTAGGGATGACCAGGCACGCCTCGAAAGCGCTCAGCGAACGCGCGGGCATAACAGTAGTCACAGCCAGGGGAGACTTCCGTACAGCCGGTGACCGGGTTCCAGGTCATGCCAGGAGTCACCGTCCCATCAGGGTGGTGAATGGCGGTCCACTCTATCGATGTTTTTCCAGCCATTGGCGTCTGTTTCCTTTCCCAGTGGTATACATCTCGGGCCAATCCCGAATGGCCAGTCCAGGGGATTGCACCCCGGTCCCCGCTTTGACGGATCTGGCTTCTCTCTGAGAGCTACTGCCGTGCTAGGCGCTTGAGCCAAGCCTCGCGAATACTCTCTTTTGCTCTGGCGAGTGCCTCTCGCGTGGTCACGTGCTCCTCAACGCTTTCCCTGAAAGAGCGATCGACCTGGGCGGCGATCTCGGAGTCATGCTCCATGAGAATACTATCCGTCTCCTGCAGAAGGTGCTCCTGAAAGAGTGTCATGCGATAGCCCCCGTGTTGCTTCCCCTGCCTTGAGCCGCCAGAAACGAGCACTTGCTGGGCGTTTCACCTGGAGGACGCCGGCGAGATCCTCGTCAGTGATCGTTGGATTGTCGTGCAGCGCGCGAATCGCGATCGCGAGCTTGTCCTCTTCGTCGGTGTCGGGGTAGGCGATCTGGTGCCTGTCCATCCACCGCTGTGCCGTCTTGACAGAGCAGGCGACAATAAGCGCGATCTGTTCAGGCCGTGCGCCAGGATTGAGCCGGCAGGCCTCGATGATGGCTTGCTCTTTGCTCTCAAACTGCTTAGGATAAATGGGCTGCGCGGCCTGGTCCTGATTGTCTTGCGTGCCCCTGTGGACAATCGGTTCTAGATTGTCCACAGGGTGTTCGCCGTTACTGTCCAGGGCCGGTGGCAAGAGGTCTTCAACCTGGCTGTTCAGGGCTTGCGCTGGCTGACCAGCAGACAATGCGAGCTGCTCATTTGCACTGGTCGGTGCGGCGATCGCTGGCATACTGGCGGTCACTTGCTGAAGCGTGGCGCGCATCTCACGAACGACGAATTCAAGCTTGTGGTCAGTACGCTCGTCCAGGGCGCGTAGCAGGGCATCTATATCGATAGCGGGCTGCACTATCGGTGCTGGCACTTGCGCAGGCGTTGCGGGTGCTATTGGCGTTTCTTCCTGGCGCGCAGGCTCGCGCGTCTCTTCACTTCCGCGCGACCAGCCGCTTAAGAAGATCAGCACCAGTACCAAGCTAGAGCGCTCCCATATCAGTGCATTGCCGTTGACGCCCAGGGCGATCTCTGCCTGCGCAACGGTGGTGGTCTTATCGGCTGTGGTTCTGGCAATCACCGACTGCATTTGGATCGAAACGTAGGAGATCGAGGCTGCGATTACAATGCAGAGGAGCAGCTCGCCGGCCTTGCGCGCAATATCGCGTGCGCCTGGCGCCTGTCGTCTGTAGATTCTGTGTGCGCGTACGCCAAAGGCCAGGACCTGGAAGTCCAGGGTGACCAACAGGCAGATGGCCCAGGTCATCCCCAGGTTGGGCGAGTCCTTCAACACGGACCCGCCGGTGATCAGATCCAGGCCGGCGATGATACCGGATATTGCGAGCGCCGGGCCGCTGATCGTAATGATCGCGTCCTCCAGGTGATTGACGGCCTCTTTGAGTGTCCATAATCGAAAACCGGTTCGGGTTAGCGTTGGCAATGGCATGTTGGATTCCTTCCTTGTATCGCCTGTGTGAGACCTGTGCGTGTGGTGTGTGTGGTGTGTGTGAAGGCGCTCACAGGCTCAAAGAGGCGGTATCTTAGAGCCTCACACACCACACGCACAGGTCTCACATGCTTACTCCTGTTCACTTTCGGCCATCTCATTTTGAAGTGCGGCCTGCTCGATTTCGGCTACCGCGCGTCTGAATCGCGGCCATATTCTATCTCGTATCTGCCAACTGGTCAGTTGAGGGCCTTTCAGATAGGCTTGCAAGTCTGCAAGGGACTTGACGCCTTGCTCATGGTAGCCAACCAGGCCCTTTTCAAGCATGATGTCCTCGATAGATCGCTGGGGCACAGCGGGTGCGCGATCGCGCGCTGGAGGCGAGAACGTGCGCAAGTCGTCCAGGGTGGGCATCACGTTTTTGTCTTCTAGCTCGTCGGTATCTGTCTCGTTGTCCTCGGCTTGGTCGTCGTCGAGTTCTGGCAGGGTCAATGTCGAAGATGAGATAATGTTGCCGTGCTGTTCGTAGCGTTCAAGCGCTTGGTCTAATCCTGGTGTGTGGCCTGTGTGCTCGCTTTCTCGCTCATAGAACCGGATACGGGCGGCCTCGCCCCCTTCATAGACAAGGGCCTCACCTGCCTGGAAACTGGCAACCATGCGCCGGTTCACGTTTGGCTTGCCCAGCAACTCCTCATAGGCGTCCAGGTCGCGGGCATTGGTCTGTTTCATGAGGAAGTAGATCTCGCTGCCAGCAATCACTTCCTTGCGGATCTGCGCGGGCCGCTGGGTGGCGATGATCGGCGTGAGTCCGCGCTTCCTGCCGCGTGCATTGACGTTCATAAAAGCTCTGAGCAGTGCGCGCGCCTGTTCCTGGTTGATGTTCGAGACACTGCTATCTTGTGGCAGAAAGTGCTGCGCCTCATCCAGGCAGATCAACGCAGGGACGCGTGTGTTGGGCGGTTGCTCTTCTGCCCAGCGAAACATGCCCTTGATGGCGGCCGTCATGATCGTGGCGGCCTCTTCCAGGCTCTCATAGGTGTGGATCTGGAGAACCGCCTGCACGCCGTATTCAAGGATACTATAGCCGAACACTTCTGCATTCGCTGCCGTAACTTTCCAGTACCGGGGGTAGTGGTGTTGCCCTTCCCACTTCGGCGAGCCAGCAATGAGGCTACGCTCCAGAATTGCCAGAAAGGGGAAGCTGAGAAAGCCCTCCTCATAATCGCAGATCAGCGCCGGGATTGGGAACCGAAACACCTGCTCCAGGAAGCGAGCAAGCGCGTTCGTCTTGCCTGATCCTCTCATACCGAGGAAGAGGACCGCGCGGCCGAGCACCTGGGCGATCGGTGGATTGCACCTCTGCGCCAGGTTGAGCCTGCGCTCGCCGCCCTTGCTGCCATCGTAGTGCTCCAGGTGTGTCGGGGTTGCTGGTATCATGTTGCGACCAGGTACTGCCTCGACGGTATTCTCGTCTTCATCGGGATAGAGTGGCCGGTTCGGGGTAGGACGGACAGAGGAGAGGCGTGCAGCCTCTGCCTCCGTCTCTGTCTGTCGTGCTCGCCGGTATCCACCAGGCGCGGCCATGTGATCGATCATGCTGGGTTTGCCGTTGAGCATATCATTGAACTTGCGTACGCCGAAGGTCATGATAGCCAGGCCACCCAGGAGTGTCACGGCTGCGCCGGCGACTGCGTAGGTGATCCCATCGGTCCCCAGGTTGGTGATGCTCGCCAGGATCGCGACCAGGATCACGAACGCGAAAAGCGAAGCGGGGTGAAACACTCGTCTCAGGTATGCGTTCATCGGGTGCCTCCCTTTGTTGAGCGAGGCACATCATGCCTGTTGTGATAGGCGCGATAGTCTTTCCAGTCTTCGAGCGCGCCCCAAATGCGAGTGGCGCCGTCGTAAAACAGCAATGTGCTACTGCCGGTCAGAAAGAGCATCCAGAAGACGATCACATACGGGTTGCGAGTGAACAGGTTGACGAAGGTTGCGTCGCTGATGATGTCGGCGGCCAGCGCCAGGGCGAAGTACAACATGCCGAAGGACAGGTAACTAAACACGTCGCTCCAGGCGTGGGTACTCTTGATGTTGAAGTGCTGGATCTGCCGGAGCCGGTGGAAGGTAGAACTCATGGGCTGCGAGTTCTTGTGTAGGAACAACTGGATAGACAGCGAGATCACCAGCGCGATCACGGCCTTCCAACCGAAGGACTTGACTGCATCAGAGGGGCTGAAAAGGACGCTTGAAGCCCCTACAATCATGGAGAGGATCGCGATCGCCGATGTGGCGACTTGAACACAGTTGGCGAACATACCGAAAATCAGTTCGGCCAGGCCAATGGAGACCTTGAGGGCCGGGGGATGCTCGGCTGCTGCTTCGAATGCATCGTCGTTCAAGCCAGGGCCGCCGGAAAGTTTATCGCCAGGGTCGCCGCGAAATGATGCTGACATGGATGGGTTATTCCTCCTGTTAGACGTAATACTGTTTGCTTGTGTGATCATTCAGACGTAGACTGCCTCTTCTGGCATCACCTCCTTTGGATCAAGATCCAGCGCTGGGGGCGCATCTGCCGTCAGCAGGTCCACCAGGCGCTCTAACTCTTCCACGCGGCAGGCATCGGCCTGCACGCGCTCATGAACGGTGGTCGTGATGCGCTCGACGAGGGCACTGAGCAACTGGTACATCACCTGGCCGGCCTGCGTGTGCGAGGCCGGTTGGCGGACCCACTGGGTCCACTCGTTGGCGATCTGCTGGAGTTCATGCTGTTCTTTGGCGTTCATGGACTGCTCCTTCGGTGTTCCCTAAAAGGGGGTGGACTCATCCAGAGCCAGTTCTTCAGCAGCAACCTCGGCGGTCTGCGGCTTCTGGGGCTGGCTCAGGAAGACGAATGTGTCGGCGACAACATCCAGGCTGATGGCCTGGGAGCCGTCTTTGCGGGTATAGTCCCGTGGGGAGAACTCGCCCTGCACAAAGAGGCGCGCTCCCTTCTGGGCATACTGGTTGATGGTTTCGGCGGCGTGCCGAAAGGCGGTGCAGGCGTACCAGATGGTCACCTCCTGCGCGGTCTTGTCAGCGGACTTGCCAGGGGCCTTCTTTCCTACGGCCAGAGAGAACCGCGTCACGGCCATCCCATCGGGGGTGTAGGTCATCGCGGGGTCATGCCCCAGGTTGCCAATCAGGGTGATCTGAGTCAAACCTATGCTCATACTCGTGCTCGCTTCCTTCCCGTAGTGGGAGACGTGTGTACGAAATGCTGTTACGATGCTTTGGCTGTCGTGCGCAGGCCCTGCTCAATGGTGCCATTGAGCAGGGCGATCTGCGCTCGGGTGAACTGCTCATCAGGGACATCTTGTTTGAGCGTGCTTGTGACGAACGCGCGCCAGGTCTTCTTGTCGGTCGCGATCCTGGCGGCCAGCGCTCGATCCTTGACCTGCTGGAGGTCAAGCGCGAGCGATGCTGTCGCTGGAGCCGAGGCTACCGCTGGTGGGGTACTCTCAACTACGGTGGAGTGGGCCAGGGTCGAGGGAACGATCGCGAGATCATCCTCGCCCGACTCGCCACTGTCGAAATCCAGGGCGTACTCGGTGCCGATCCCGAAGTCGCGAGCGGCCCGCGCCTTGGCCTTGGTTTCCACCTTGTCCAGTTCTTTGACAGAGCCTTGTTTGAGGGCTGTCGCCTTGTGCTGGCTCATGTCGTAGTCCGCGCCGTCGAAGATGCGGGCCTTGACAATCACCAGGTCAGCGTCTGTGTTCAGATGGACAATCTCGGCCTCCACGCTGGCATGCGGATAGCGCAGGCGCAGTTCATAGAGCCGCCAGGGCGCTGGATAATACAGCGTGGGCCCTTGTTTGGTTTGGATCGTGATCAGATGGTCTTTCGGGTTGTAATTCGTGGGTGTGGGTACCCCGGCAACGGTCAGGGTCGTTGATGCGGTCATCGTGTGTCCTTCCTTTCCATTCATGCGGGCACCTGCTGGCGCTCCTGGTACGTTACAAACTGCGGATCGTTGCGCACAAGCGCGGTCAGGTAGCCGCTGTAGCCGTCATCACCGCCTTTGAGCGAGCGCAGAAATGCGGCGACATCGGGATCGAGCTTGACCTGGAGCCGCTCTTTGTTTGTGCGTGGCCTGCCTCCGTTCGCGCGGGAATGATCAGTGCCCTCTGTCAGAAGGGTCACTGGTGCTGGCGCCTCGGGACATGGGCTGATCTGCGTGTCCATCCCAAGGGCCAGGGCAGGTGCAACTTCTGGGGCACGTTCCACGACGGGCACAGGTGCGTCCTCTGGCAGATGGAGGTTGCTGATGAGCCGGCCAATGAAGTACAAGGATTTCTTGGCACGGGTGAGCAAGACATACTCGGCGTTGAGTTCCTGCTCGCGTTGCCAGGGCTTCTTCGCCAGGGGATGAGGCACTTTGTCCGGCAAGACGTAGACCGTGTCAAACTCCAGCCCCTTGGCCTTGTGGATGGTCGAGAAGAGCAGGTATTGCCTGCCGTCCTCATCGCTGAAGAAGTCGCTCACATAGGCCTGCAAGCCTGCCAGCGCGGCCTCAGCATGCTGCATCTCGGCATGGTTCCGGTATGCCTGGTAGAGCGCCTCAACGGTCTCCACTTTATCGAAGAAGGAGGCGATGGCCAGTTCGTTGTCCGACTTGGCGGCCAGGATCGAAAGTTGGGCTTGCTGATAGGCTTCCAGATGCTCAAGAAATGTCGCGAACTGAAACCCTTTCGCCTGCTGGAGCCGTTCGACAATATCAAGGATACCTGCTCCGATATCGCGGCCGCGCACTTTCGCCCGAATCCCCTGCTGTAACGCTTTGAGGCAGAGATTGACCAGGGGCGCGGTACAACGGCCAAGCACTACATCACCAGGCTGCGCCTGCAAGAGAAACATGCTTTGTGAGACAATCGCAATCTCTCCCGGCTGGGCCGTAGGGGAAGGCTCAATACCCGGATGGACCTGTTGGGCCAAAGCCACATGGGACGCGGGGCAGCGATAGCAGATCGAGAGAGGCAGCACCGTCGCCTGCGTGCGGTCAATGATGGTAGCGATGCTCTCGGTATCGGCAGCGGCAAATCCGTACAGCGACTGAGCTGCGTCCCCCACGAACAGGAGCCGGCCTCCCGGAGCCTGACAGGACAGCACCAGTTCCAACTGGGCGCGGTTGAGGTCCTGACATTCATCGATAAAGAGCCAGTCGTACTGCGGCGTGGAGAGGCCCAGGACCGTAGGCAGGTAAATCATATCGTTGAAGTCGATGACACGTTCGCGTTGGTACTGCTCTTTGCCCTCCTCGATGATGACCTCGACGCTCTGCCACAAGAAGGCCCAGAGAGCCGGGTCGCTGAGCATAATCTTCTCGATCTCTTCGAGGCCATAGTGCAGCACCAGGTGCCGCAATCCATCCTCAGTGGGCGTGGTCAGGGTCAACTGGGCAAAGTTGACCAGCATGCGCAAGGATGTGGCAGATGTGGATGTGGCGATAGGGTGGGCCTTGACATAATGACGGCAGAGTTTGAGGTACTTGCTGCCGTCAATGCGCGTGTGCCCCAGGCAGCGCTTGCCCAGGCTATGGATCGTGCTGGCCTGCATCAAGGAGCCGATCGTCTCAAGCCGGGTGACAATCTCCTCAGCAATGACCCTGTTGAAGGCCACAAAGCAGGCATTAGTCGTCCGAAGTCGCTTCGCGCCCTCGATCAGTGTGGACGTTTTCCCACTGCCCGCTACGGCACTCACCAAAGCATTGCCACTCCCATGTTCAATCCAATCAAAGATGGCCTGTTGGTAGACGCTAGGATTCATGGGTACCTCCTGCTGTCGGCCGATCGACAGGATCAGCGTCCACAATGGATTGAATGAGCGCCTCTTGCTTCCGCGTGAGCACGATGCCTTCTTGTAACGTCCCAATGAGAGAGGTGAGAGAGCCAATGGAGTACCCACGCTTGTAGTGAATAGTCTCCGGCCCGCTGCAGGTCCTCTGTAGGTGCTGCGCAATCCCTTCGAGCAGGCGGGTGAGTCGCTCGCGACGTGCCTGAATGAGGCATGATGTCTTCCTCATTGGGCGATGGCTCCTTGGCTCTGCGACGATGCCGGTGCTGGCACTGGCGTCGTCGCCTGTTGCTGTCTTGCTTGGCGCAGCGCGGCAAGCTCAGCGTAGACGGATGCGGCATGCACGGTGCAAATGGTGTGAGAGCCATACCGATCTGGCGGGTCTCCGCACCAGGCACAATGACCACCAGGGTGCTCACTTCCAGAAGAGATCGTGATCGTCTTCATGTGGTATTCCCTCCACCTTACGAGGCCGTTTTGCATTGAATGAGCCACGCATTCAGGTCGTTCTCGTCAAAACGGATGGTTCGTGTTCCCAGACGCGTGACAGGGAGACCTTGTTGGATGAAGGTATAGACGGTGGTACGATTGACGCCAAGGCGCTGAGCGACCTGCTGAAAGGTCAGCAGGTTCCCAACAGGGACGGGAGTTGACGATGGAGATGGGGTGCTTCGTGTCATAGGTACAATCTCCGCAATCCAAAATGAGGATTGAATGCGGGGAACCCACGTGGCGCATAGGCAGAGGCTGAAAACACGATGATCCGGGATATCCGGCAACATGTGTTGTGTGCCTTATGCATCGCTCAGATTCCTCTCGCTGAATGGGCCGGATAGACGGCCTGGACATTGACAGCCAGACCTGAGCGATGCACAATAGAGGCAGACTCAGGCATGGGACATGCTTGCTGG
>JALYTT010000015.1 GCA_030854145.1 Chloroflexota bacterium
TGTTGCAGAAAGCCGATGATGTGCTCCAGCGGCAGGTCGGCGGCGCGCGCGCGCTGGATAGCGGCCGGTGTAATGAGGCGCCAGCCTGTGGATTCATCGAGTTCACTGATATGTTCAAGCTCCGCCGCCAGGTAGAGATCGACCACGGCGTAGCGCGGTTCCAGCAGACCATTCGCGTTAAGTTGCCACTGTGGCTCGCAGGCGACCAGGTGGCCGGTGCGCAGGATGCCGTCGTGCTGCGCCGCCGCGGTCAGCGCCGGCAGGTAACCGAGCTGCCATAGGGCCTCCTGCACGCTGGCCAGATGTTGCGGGGCCACCTCCGCCAGCAGGGGAGCCAGGCGGCGACCCAGCAGCAGGCGCATAGCGTCATGCGCGAAAAGGGCGTCGAGCAGAGCGGCATCATGCACTTCGATCAGGGTGGCCCCGCGCCACAGTTCCACCCGGCGCGCCTGGCGCTCCCATTCCAGCAGGGAGTATTGCACATTCTGCGGCAGGTCCCCGCCGGAGGCCTGCTCCAGCACCTGTTGAATGGTGTCGGCGTGCATCTCCTTCTGAATGGCACGCGTTACACTGGCCCTGGTCAGACGATACTGGGCGATATGCTCCAGGCCAACGCGCTCGGCGAAACGGTCAAGCTTGACCAGGAGGGCCTCAGAGACGGGGGCGAGCGCGATTAACTCGAAATTGGGCTGCACAATCAAGCGGCCCCAGGCAGGTTCCGCGACCTCTGGCGGGACATCCGTGGTCACCAGGGGCGTACCCGGTGCCAGGCGAAACATACTGGTGTGGCCCTCGCTCTGTAGCTCTATCAAACCAAGCCAGTGCAAAGGTCCTGAGATCACCGTCTTCACGAATCCCCCCTCGACCAGGTACCAGCCCTCGCGATGGGTCAGCCAGCCGCGTTGCAGTCTGAAATCCAGGCCATAGGGATTGCTCCCTACCGAATAGCGGTCTGCGCGTGGGCCATACTGGCGGGGGAAGAGGAGATAGGGCATATACAGCTTGCCGCGTGTGGCGAATGCAGCAAGATCGCTCCATACATCAGCAGGCTCGTGTAGAACCTGTTCCACAACGACGCGCCGGGCCTGGATCACCTCTTCATGAGCGGGGTCCAGCGGACCAGGGCCGGGACGCACAATCACATTTGGTAAGTAGCCAAGCTCGTTCCAGAAGGGCGTCTCCAACCACAAGCGATAGCAGCGGCGCGCGCGCTCTAGCAGCGGCAGCGAGAAAAAAGCCTCGGCGGGGGCGGCATAAAGGCTGTTCTGGCGCCGCTGGAGGAGGCCTAATTTCATCAAGAGCAATCTCAAGAACAGGAGGTGTGGAGCCTCGTTCTCCGTGCGAACCAGCTCAACCGGGGGCTTGAAATTCATGTGCTCGCTCACCTGCCGCAGCGCCGGCCGCGAAAGCAGGCCGGCGCTGAGCAGCGGCAGTCCCTCCCGCTGCGCGGATACCAGAGACCAGTAGAGGTAGAGCGCGCGCTGCACGGCGCGTATGCTTTCGCCGAGTTCAGCATCGCCTTCAGCACCCGCGTCCTCTCGCTTCCATATGTCGTCAGCCACCGCCATCACCGCCCTGGGCACGATCAGCACGCCATCATACACGCCGCTTGCATATGTATCGCGACCGGCAAAATTCGTCTGTTTTCCCCAGAAGACCAGGCCAAGGAGCAGCAGGCGCTGCAGCGCCTGCTCAAAGATACCGTGGGGGTGCGGGGTTGGATACTGTAGCGCCGGCTCCTGCCAGCGCCCATGCTCCTGCAAGCGGCCCTGGGTCCCCATGCGCCCATCTTGCGCTGGCGCGCCATCAATGCGATTGAGCAGGTCGCGGCTTGAGAAGTAGAGAGCCAGGTCGCGGCTGTTCGCGCGCCCGCCGCACAGCACCAGTTCGCGCAGGATCATCTGCTCCGGAGCGCTCAGGTCGCGCAGCAGTTCGGCAACGACTGAAGGCTCGAAGAGATGGCGCGCAATGTCTGCGCTGGGTGTTGTCGAGGTCACATCAACGATATCGGCGTTCTGTCCTTTGACCGGGAGGGGCAGGCGGCGCAATTTTGCCAGGGCTTGCAGGTGATAAGGCGGCACAGTATGCAGCAAGTCAAGATCACTCTGTTCCATATGCCTCCTCATGTAATAGGGGCACCTGTCCCCGCCGCTTGAGATCCTCAATGAGCGCCCCGGCTCCCGGCTTTTTCAGGATTGCGAGTGTGGCATGCAACGGGCGCACAACCTGCTCATCCAGCGATGTCGTCGTCGAAAGTTCACGCATCACCAGGGTATCGGCCGTCTCCAGCAGTGTCACGCCCGTATACAGGCGCACCTGTCCATAGCTTGCCTGCCAGCGCTCAAGCTGCGCAACTAGGCGCGCACGCGGGCTACCGGGGAGGGCTTCGCTCCCCGCTTGCGCCCGCAGCAGCTCGATCAGAGCAGAGGGATGCTGGCCGCGATTCAGGGCCTCGCCCAGCGAACCAGGCGCCGGCCGGTAGCGGAGGCGGTCACCATCAATACCCGCGACCTCTGCGAAGCTCTCTACCAGTTCTATCGTGGCCCACGCGGCCGGGCTACACGAGATCAAGATATTTCCAGCATCCGATACTTCCAACATGGGCCTCTCATCTGGCACGCCCGCTGCCGCCGGCTCAAGCGGGACAATGCCGGCAAACAATGCTCCGGCCCATGAAGTGAGACGGAACGCCTGTAACTTCCCATCGGCGGACAGGGCGACATCGCTCAGCCCCAGCCAGCGCAGCGGCCCCTGCAACAATTGCGCCAGGTAGCGCCCCTCCGCGCGCAGCCAATCGTTGACCTGTGCGGGTCGCAGCGGGCGCCCCTCCTCCTGCTCTAACCACCAGTGCGGTGAAGGGAACTGGCGCTGGCGCCTCTGTAAAAACAAAGGGTTCAACCGGTAAATAAAACGCGCGAACGCGGGGAAATTGATCCATTGATCGAGAGGAGCCTGGGCCAGCAGCGCCAGCAGTGTCTGCTTCGCCTCGCTATTCTCCAGCGCCAGTTCTCCCGGCCGTAGCGCGGAATGGTGTAGGGAAGCAGTCCGGCAGCGCAGGCGCAGACCGTGCTCTTGCAACTCAAACAATTCGTCGTAGCTCGGCTGCATCAGCCAGAGTGAGTAGAGGTCGCGCGCAACCTCACCGCGTTCGGGACCAAGCAGCAACTGGGCGGCGTTGGAGAGCACGCGCAGGTGTGCTGTGCCTGACTCGTCTTTGTAGAGAATATCGGAGAGCCGCAGCAGGCGTATCGCAAAGCGCAGGAAGGCGGGTGAGCGCGGCACTATATCCTGCACCACAGCGAGCAAGGAGGACGACGGCTGCCTGGCGGGCGCCGGTATGGCGACCGATCCATCGGTAGGAAGCGGGCCGGCGGCGCGCACCGTCGAGAGCAGATCAGAGGGAGGCAGCGTCGCGCTGGCTTCTTCCTCATCGTTATCGTATTCCAGCCGGTAGCCATCCAGCGCGCGCGCCACGAGCAGCAGGTCCGCGAGCAGGCTGTGCCCTTTCGCCTCCTGCACAAGCGGCGCGGAAGTGCCCCGCTGATCAGCCGCGTCCATATCAAAGGGCGTGATTGGAAAGGTGATATGCAGCGCGCCACGCACTTCTGGCGGCACATACCAGCCCAGGCCTACATCAAGCAGGGAGCCGCTAAAGCCAAGGCGCTGCTGCGAGGAGCCATGCAGATTCGTGCGAAAGAGCAGGCCCTTCTTTTGTAATGTGTTGAGCATGGCCTGCAACTGGTTGGCATAGCCAAGCGAGAAGCGCTCGAAGAGGCCGCGCAGGTCATCGTCGGTGAGCGAGCCGCCAGCCAGGACAAGGGCCGCCAGCAACTGACGCTGCGACTTCTCAAGCGTCCCCACCACGCGTCGCACAACATCAGGACGCTTGAATGCTTCCAAGATAGCGTCCGCGAGCTGCTGTTTATTCAAGCCGCTGGTAGGGGCTTCATATTCACGCGCAATGCTGCGTAGCTCATTGAGAGGCAGTAAGGCCAGTATATCGGTGACGCTCCCTAGCGGCATCGGACCGCGGATCAGTGCGATGTGTTTAGCCCGCGCAAGGGGACGTTCGCGCCTGGGTGAAGGCGGATCTTGATTTCCGGATTTCGCGCCGCCAGCACCTGAACTGACACTATCTTCATGCTCGAAAGAGGCCAGCTCGGCCGCAGCAGGTTCGGGGATAGTGGGTAAAGCCGTAGAAAAACTCAGTGGATTGTCAAGCCAGCGGTATAAGAGGGCGGCGGCATGGCTACAAGGAGTGCTGGGGGCTGTGCGGCAGCCGCAGGTGATCTTCCACGAACCGGCCGCCAGGACTTCAACCTCGACGGGGTAACGACGTTGCTCGCTTGCTGAATGTTCTATCTGCCCTGCTTCTTGTGTCGCTAATGCCTCGTTGTCAGGGGGCGCGTGCTGCACATTGACGATGCCGGAGAGTCGCGCCCCCTGTCGTCGGCTTGCATGCACCAGTCCCAGCCGGCAATACTCCTGTCCCAGCGAAGCCGCTGCCAACCCTGCTGCATGGATAATATCGGCCGCCCGCAGGCGTTGTAATGTGCTGGGTACAACCTCATCCATAGCTATTTGCCCGCAATACTCTACTGTCTCTCAATTACATTGCGTAATCATAGCATGTTCCTAATAGAGGGGTCAACACAAACGTTTTGCCTTACCTGATCAGCGTATTCGTCAGATACGGCGAGGTGAACGTGGTGCGATCCCCTGCTTGCTTGCCGGGTACCGGGAAGAGGCGGGCGGAGAGCGGCTTCTGCCAGCGCACCGCCAGGGTGGCCACATCGAGGAGCAGGTGCGCGATGGCTTCGGGCGGCAGAGAGCCGGGGAGCGGGATGGTATCCAGACCGGTCCCGCACACGGCCGAGTAGAGCAGCAGTTGATGGGTGTTGACATGGCCATCTTCCCAGCGGCGCCCCAGGACCGCGTCCTCCAGCACAGGCAACATCAGGCCGCAGTAGCCGCAGGTCGGCAGGCCGGTGGTCTTGAGTGCGCTCGTCAGCGCGGCGGCGGCGGCTATGCTGCCATGGTCACCGATAGCCCCATAGCCACACAGCTCCAGGGCCGTTACGATACTATCCTCGCCAAGAGGCGCAGGAGAGAGATCGATGCCACCAAAACGCAGTCCGTGCTCCTGGGCCAACATCTGTCCTAGCGCCACTACCGGCGTCGCCTGCGCGATGAGCGCCATCCTGACGCGCTCGGTTATGCCGGCGAGGGGCAGCGGCAGGGCTTGCTCAGGGCTATCCTGTGCCCTATCCCGCGCATACTGCCACAGCGCATCGTTGATGATGGAGGCACCCTGAACGCCAAGGGAGAGGCTGGCCGGTCCGGCGTGGTAGGCTGTGGGGAAGAAGGGGCAGCCAGGTTCCACGCAGGCCAGGGCCGCGAAACGAAAGTTGCCAAAACCCTCCTGTGTCTCGCGCGCCAAGCGCCCCATGACCTGCGCCGCTGGCAGAGCCGCCTCTATGCGCAAGCCATCTTCTAGCGTCGCGAGCTGCACTGTGGCATTGAGCGCGCTGGTTAAGGCGAGCAGATCGGCAATGAGGTCGATACGCTCCAGGGGAAATCCTGGCCGCGCCGCCTGGGCCGTACCCAGCGAGCAGAAGCTCAGCCCGACATCATCCAACATGCGCTGTAGTTCGCCTGCATAGGTCAGCACATCAGCCCACGACCAGTCGGCAAGGTCATCGAAGATCGGGCGCGTCGAGAGCCGCGTCGTCTGCACCTCGTAGCCAGCATCCGTGTACCGCTCGCTGCCCCGCTTGAGGATAGCCGCAGCCCGCTCGATGACAACACGCGAGAGCGGGTGCATCTCCGCGATGCCCAATGTGATCGTGCGCACAGGAGGAAGAGCCATATATACCTCACCTCTTCAAATTGATGTTTTGTATAGCAGCGATTATATCCCCTCCAGAGTCCGGCGTCCAGGAATAGTGAAGTGAGCAAACCGCGTCCCTACGCGCGTCAAGATGTATCTCACATGGTCGGCGGTTTGGATGACCTGGGATAATGAGAGAGAGAGAGCGAATAAACGCTGCTACAAAATCACGAAGAAAACCATTGCTTCTTTGGGGAATTGCTGGTATAATTCTCCACGTCGGAGAAAAAAAGAACATCCCCATACATATCGTGGTTTTCGCCATTGCTTTGTACATGCTTTGGACATTGGAATTAAAGAGGTAAATTCTTTATGGCGACGAATTGTGACTTCAGACGTTCTTCCCTGCTTACGGAACAGTATCAGCGTGACATGGAACTTATTGCAGCGGCCCTTCAAGAAGAGGGTCAGGATGAACGTGAAGAGCGTCTAGACCTGGTGGCACGCTCATGGTCACTTACCAGCGCCTGCTTCCATGCGCAACTCGAATCCGCAGACGTGCCAGCTTACGCTTCCGTTGTTTCGGCTCACCGATAATTGTTGTACAGAATCTGTGTAGTAAGATAGTATGCCGCATCCACCAGAATTGTCACCGGACGCGCTGACCTATCAAACGCCTGTGCAATTCGGCATGGTGTACTGGGTGAACTTTGGGTACCCTTCTTTGCCTCCTGGTATTGAAGAGAAGCGCATTCTAGATTGGCATCCGGCGCTCGTTGTATCGGCGGATCCTTTTTGTCGCCACGCGGGAGCCGTGAATGTTGTGGCTCTCACTTCGTACCGGGGCAAACTCCGTCCTTACCACCACCTGCTCTTGAAACGCGATTATCCCCTGTTTGATACCGATAGCCTCGTGAAGACCGAGCTGATGTATCCGGTGCTGCGTACCCTGCTGGCCGATCAGTATGCCATCTGCAAGCTCAATGAGCCTGACCTGCATGCTATCATGGGCAAGATCGCCAATAGCCTCGCCATCACGATGTACTATTCGCTCCACTAACGTTCCGCCCTGAGGGATATGACAACGCCATGAATGTACACCAGGATCAACTTCGGCTCCTGCCCTCTATCGATGAATTGCTGCACTCCGCCGGGGGCCAGAAACTCCTCGCGCTCTATGCTCGCCCCCTGGTGGTGCGCGCTCTACGCGCCAGCGTAGCTCAGGCGCGTGCGGCTATTCATCAGGGTGCGCCCTGTCCTTCACTCGCCGAGCTGCTGGCCAGCGCCGAACATATACTGGAAGCGGGCCAGCAGGCGCACCTGCGGCCTGTGATCAACGCGACAGGCGTGATTATCAATACGAACCTGGGGCGCGCACCCCTCAGCCAGGAAGCCTTGCAGGCGGTGCAGGATGTAGCTGGCGGCTACTCTAACCTGGAATATGACCTGGAGCCGGGAGAGCGCGGCTCCCGCCACGACCATGTGGCCGCGCTCCTGTGCGAGTTGACGGGGGCCGAGGCCGCGCTGGTTGCGAACAACAACGCCGCCGCCGTGTTGCTGGCCCTGAGCGCGCTGGCGGTTGGCCGCGAGGTGCTTATCTCGCGCGGACAACTGGTTGAGATCGGCGGTGGCTTTCGTGTGCCCGATATAATGCGCCAGAGCGGCTGCCAGTTGGTGGAGGTCGGCACGACCAATCGCACGCGCCTGGGCGACTACGAAACAGCTCTGAACGAGCACACGGCGCTCCTGCTGGCGGTTCACCCCAGCAACTTCCGCATCAGCGGTTTCACAGAATCTACCCCCCTGAACGCCCTGGCGGAACTGGCTCATCGCCATAACCTGCTGCTGATGGATGATCTCGGCAGCGGCTGTTTGCTTGCGAGCGAAGACTACGGCCTGGCACACGAGCCAATGCCGCGCGAGAGCATCGCGGCCGGCGCGGATGTCGTCTGCTTCTCTGGCGATAAATTGCTTGGGGGTCCGCAGGCCGGAATTGTGGCAGGTAGGAAAGATGTGCTAGCCCGAATAGCGAAGCATCCTTTGATGCGCGCCGTGCGTATCGACAAGATGACCCTGGCGGCTCTGGAAGCAACCTTGCGGCACTACCAGCGCGGCGAGGCAGAGCGGCACATCCCTATCTGGCGCATGATCTCGGCCCACCCGGCGAAGATCACGCAGCGCGCCACCGCCTGGGCCGCCGAGTTACAAGCGCGCGGCCTGCCGGGGCGTGTACTGCGCGGCGAAACGACCATCGGTGGCGGCTCGCTCCCTGGCGAGACCTTGCCCACTACCCTGCTGGCCATTGATGCCGCGCGCGCCCCTTTGCCTCTAGAAGAACTGGCGCGACACCTGCGCCTGCGTCATGTGCCCATTATCGCGCGCATCCTGCGTGATACACTGTTGTTAGATCCACGCACGGTGCTTGAAGAGCAGGACCAGGAGGTCGTTCAAGGACTGGAGGAGTGCCTGACCTACAACAAAATGTAAGGAGATACCCCTATGGAAGATTCGGCGGACGATGCGCTATCCCCACCCCTGCCCACCCCCACATCTTCAACGCGCTCAAGAGTTATCCGTTTGGGCATCGCGTTTATCCTGGGCCTGCAACTCAGTATATTTTCCTTAGCTTTTCCCCAATGGGCGCAGCGCCTGCCTGTGGGCGTGCTTATCATGGCGATGATGCTAAGCATCGTGTTTGATCCTCGCGTGCAGCAGAGCCTACTGACCTCCATGCTTCTGGTTGCAGGAATAGTAAAGACCTTGCTCGCTATAGGCATTCCTCTGATCGTGCTAACCGCGCTCTTCCTCTTCGTACCGACAGTTACTGCGTTTGGGATATTCCTGATCCCGCTAGGGGTTGCTCTCGTCGTAGCTTTCACGGTGGGCAGCGAGAATGTGTGGCTGGCCTGCCTCTCCGGGCTGGTGGGCTGGCTGGGCGTTGGCATACCCGCCGTGATCGCTGCCTATTTTCAGTCGCGAGAGCCGGGCAGCGATTTCGGGGACCTGGCGTTTATTATCACGCTGGTAGGCGTGGCTATCGGGATGGTGATTGCCGTACTCGGTGGCTTCCTGGGGCGCCTGCTGCGCAGGTGGGCGTTTGGGGAAGCATAAGCTGCTTCCCCGCATTCCTCTTTAGCGCTCCTCGCCCCTCAGCATGCGCACGTAGCTGTTGTAGCGATGGGAATCGATGAGCGTATCGTTGACGGCCTGGCGAATCGCGCAGTCCTCTTCATCGACATGCATACAGTCAGAATAGAAACATTCGCCGAGGTAGGTGCGGAACTCGACAAAGCACCAGGCCAGTTCCTCCGGCGGAATATTCCAGGCGGCCAGCGCGCGAATACCCGCCGAGTCGGCCAGCCAGCCGCCGTCCGAGAGCGCGTAGAGTTGCGAGCCGGTGGTGGTATGCCGCCCCTTCCCGGTCACATCGCTCACCAGGCCGGTGCGGATCGCCATGCCAGGTTCAAGCGCGTTGACCAGCGATGACTTGCCCACGCCCGAGGGACCCGTGAAGAGCGAGGTGTGATCCTTCAGCAGGGCACGCAGGTCCGCGATCCCCTCGCCTGTCTGCTTGCTGGTCCAGATCACGGTATAGCCCAGACGACTGTAGAGCGCGGCCCCCTCATCAACACGTTTGTTATGAGGCAGATCGACCTTGTTGATGCAGACGACAGCGCGCACCTGTGCCGACTCGCAGATCGCCAAGTAGCGGTCAAGCATGCTGAAGTGCGGCTCCGGTTCCGCTGTGGCGAAGACGAGGACTACCTGGTCGAGATTGGCGAGCAGGGTCTGCATGACGAGCTTGTTGTCTTTCGAGCCAACGTCCTTGCGCGTGAGGGCGCTCTGGCGCGGCAGGATCTCCTCTATCAGTCCGGTGTCGGCGTCGAGCCGGCGAATGCGCACGCGATCACCCACGCTCAAACGTACAGGGGCCACGGCGCCTTCCTGTTCAGCGCGCTGTTGACGTGTGGGAGCCGCGGTTTTCCCTTTATAGGAGTGGGCTTTATCCACGATTTTCGTGGCCTGAGCGAAGGCCTTTTTCAGTTTTCCGCGTAGCGTGCAGCGCAGCACGCCTTGTTCGGTATGGATGTCGTAGATGCCATGCGCGCCGTTCAGCACGACGCCGGTCAGGGTCTCCGGTTCGTTCAGAGTCTCCGGTTCTTGCAGCAATAGTGTTCCCTCCAAAGGAGCATAAAAAAACACGGTTCAAACTATCTATCAATGAGAGCGTCTACCGTGCGGAGGGAAGCAAGCCACGTTCAACCATGCGGCGCGTGCCGGGCGTCTTCAACGTATCAGGAGTTGTAAGCCCTGGCGCGTTCGTGGCGTTCGCCCAGTCCCTTCGCGGGTAGACAAGGTGCATACAAGCACAAGCTGTCGATATGTGTGCTTTCCCATAAACTGCACCCCCTTCAACTGGCTAAGCCAGAACTTGTGTAAACGTTCATTCTTATATAACAAGATTACAAGATGGGGCTGGTTTTGTCAATGTGCAAAAAAACACAAAGCGTATCCTAAAAGTTTGTGAGCCATTAATGCATCTGGCAAGGAGGAAGCGAGCGCCGTCCTACCTCTCTACGCCGCTAGGATAGTACTGCTCCTTCTGAGCATCTAAAATGCACAAGGCAGTTTCCCGCCCGTTTCACAAATATTCTATTCATAAGTATCAGTTCGGCCTATCGGTGTGATGCTGACGGAAAACTACAACATACCATATAACTGCTAAATAGATGCTTGTTTAGTGGCTTCACCGTTGCTTGAGCTACTAAAACGGCACACCCCAAATAGCAGGCTCCCTGCTCCAGTAGGTGGTACAATACCTGTGAAAAAGCTGGGAATCTCAAAGTTTACGGGAATGACTTTCACTTCTATGAAAAAGGAGAGTGAGTTATGAATAGGAACTATCTAGTCAGAGCGTTGTGGCAAAGTGTGATTAGCGCAATCATCGCTGCAATCATCTATATCATCATTTACGCGGTCACCAGCAAAGGCCTCAATGGCTTTATTGAGGGCGCACTCTTGATTGCTGGCATCACCTTTGTTGTGGCATTCCTTCTCCACATCATTTTCTCGATGCTCTTCGGGAGGAGGATGGGCCAACCATGCAAGTAGTAGGCAGCTACCTGGGACTTTCTCTGGGTAAAGAGACTGTTCACCTATGTTCAGCGACATTGCGCGCACTTTTTCCCGACCTTGCATCAACTCTCGTGAAGCGCCTTCGTTCGACACGCGGCACATGTGTGAGCCATCAGAGAGCGCCTGTGTGGCTGCCGCGTCAAAAGGCCTGCCAGTGTCTTTCTGGCGAAAATATATGTCATACTACATAATAACTGTATTTACCTGTTGAACTTCGCTTTGGGATACTTCTTCCTGTTGGGAGGAACACAGGCCAGTTGGGAACAACACAAGGGTAGGAGAAAGGTTGTATGCCGAGAGTCCCTCTTTACGCCCTCACTTGGTCCAGGGACCAGGGCCTCTATGAGCTCTTCACCCGAGGGCAGGTGGTCCAGCGTTTTCAGCCAGGAGATCACCAGGCGTGGCAGAGGTGGCTCCGCGAGGTGACCTCCCTGGCCTTCCACGGCCCCTTTGGCAGCCTCAATGTGTACCAGGAGGCTCGGCCACATGGGGGACAGTACTGGTATGCCTACCACACCGACCGAGGCGGCACCCGCAAGCACTATCTCGGACGGACGGCGCGGGTGACGCTCGCCCGCTTAGAGGAGGCGGCCCAGTTCCTCTCCAACGAGAAGCGGCTGTCGTCTGCACCTGCGTCTTTCTGGCAGCCATTGCCTGAGGCCAAACAGCAGCAAATGCTGCTCTCCACCAAGCTCTCTCCTCCGCGTCTGCCGAGATCGCTCGTGGAGCGGGGCCGCTTGCTGGCTGCTCTGGATGGAGCGCTCTCGACCCCGCTGACGCTACTCGCCGCCTCTGCCGGCTGGGGGAAGACGACGCTGCTCGCCACCTGGGCCAGCAGGCATCCTCAGCAGGTCGCCTGGCTCTCTCTGGACACTCTGGACAATGATCCGTTCCGCTTCTGGACAGCCGTGATCGTGGCGCTGCGCACTCGTGTGCATGGTGTGGGGACCCTGGCTTTCGCTATGTTGCACTCACCCCAGCCGCCGCCTTTTTCCGCCCTGTTGACCGTGCTTCTCAATGATCTCGCTCTCGTGACTGAGCAAGCCGCTCCCTTCTTGCTGCTGTTGGATGATTATCAGGTGATCATCGATCCGGTTATTCAGGAGACCGTCACCTTCTGGGTGGAGCATCTGCCAGCGCACGTCCATCTCCTGCTTTCCAGTCGCATTGACCCGGACCTGCCCCTGCCACGCTTGCGGGCCCGAGGACAGGTGACCGAGATCCGCACGGCCGAGTTACGCTTCCGCCCAGATGAGGTTAGCCTCTTTCTGAGGCAGACGATGGGACTCTCACTCTCGGAAGAAGAGGTGGTGGCCCTGGAGAGGCGCACCGAGGGCTGGGTGACCGGGTTACAACTGGCGGCCCTCGCCCTGCGTCAGCAGCACGACCCCTCGACCTGGATCGCGACCTTTACCGGCAGCCACCGCTATGTGCTGGACTATATGCAGCAGGAGATTCTTGCGCTGCAGCCTGAAGCCATCCAACGCTTCTTGTTGCAGGTGGCTGTGCTTACCCGCATGAACGCCGCTGCCTGCCAGGCGGTGACCGGAGACCTGGCGAGTCAGGCCATCTTAGAGACGCTGGAGCGCAGCAATCTCTTTGTGGTGCCCCTGGACTCCCAGCGACAGTGGTATCGCTTGCACGACCTGTTTCGCGAGGCGCTGCTGGCTCGTGTGCAAGCCAGCCAGCCGGACCTGCTGCCGCTGTTGCACATCCGGGCGGCCGGCTTTTATGAGGCAGTGGGCGAGCTACGCGAAGCCATTGCCCATGCGCTGACCGCGCCTGATTACCCTCTGGCCGCCTCCTTGATGGAGCAAGCGGCTCCTGCCTTCTGGCTCAGCGGGGAAGCCACGACGGTCCAGACCTGGGTCCTCTCCCTGCCAGATACCGTCTTGCGTGCGCATCTCCTCCTGACTCTGGATGCCGCTTTCCACTTACGCTTACTCAACCCCATAGGCACTCAAACGGTGCCTGCGAGCAGGCAGGCCCAGGTAGAACGAACGCAAACGCGTCTGGAAGAGATGCTGCGGAGAAGGTCAGAGCTTTTGCTCTCAGAGGCTGAAGTGACGATGCTCGAACGGCGTCTGCACCTGCTGCGTGCCTCAGTCGAGGCGATAGCGATCCTCAAGCGTAGCGATCAGGATCGCCTGCGCCTTCTGTCTCTGGAGATAGAAGCGCTACCCCAGGACGCGGAGATGCGTTGGAATGCGATCCCGCTCCAGCTCACCTTCTGGCTGGTCGTGTTCTTCCAGAATGAAGGAGCTTCCCTGATCCCACGACTGCTCACGGCGAAGCAGCAGATGCTGGAGGCAGGAGACCGCCTCGTCACAATCAATGTCATGACCGGGTTAGCGTTTGCCTATACCCGGGCCGCGCAGTGGCACCTGGCGCAGCAGGAAGCGTTGTCAGCCCTCGCTCTGATCGAACAGAGCGGTGTACATACCAGCATGGTCGGCTTACTGTATCATTTCCTTTTCCAAGTCTCCTACGCCTGGAATCATCTGGAGGAGGCCGCTGAGTGGCTGAAGAGGCTCGCGCGTATTGGGCAGGACTGGCACCTGATGGACTTGCTGGTTAGGGGAGCGCTCTTGTCAGTGCGGCTTGCGTTAGCCACAGGGGTTCTCTCGCGCGCCGAGCTGTCCCTGCACCAGCTCGAAGTGCTGATTGAGCAGGAGGGGTTGACCAGCCATGCTCCCTATGTGATCGCTTGTCGCGTGCAATGGTGGCTGGCGGAGGCAAACCTGGAGGAAGCAGCAGCGTGGGCAGCGCAGCTAACGCTCTCCCCCCAGGCATGGAACCCCCGGCGGAAAGGGGAGGTGCTCATGCTCGTGCATGTCCATCTTGCCCGTGCCGCGTACGCCCAGGCGCTTGAGACACTGGAACGCTTCAGCGGGCAGCTTGACCGTCCTGGAGATACCGAGACCGCCATCGATTTTCTGGCGCTGCACGTTGTGGCCCTGCACCACGCGGGAAAGAGAGCGCAAGCGGCGCAGGTTGCGGCTCGTCTGCTGGAGATGACCGAACCCGAGGACTCTATGCGCGTCTACCTTGATCTGGGTCCACCGATGAAGCAGGCGCTCCAGGCGCTCCTCACTTCATCGCACGAGTCGCCTGAGCAGGTTCACCATGCTTTTATGGCTTCCCGCTCCTTTGTAGCGAAATTGCTTGCTGCTTTCGAGATCGAGGAGCAGCAGGGGCACGCGTCTCCTCTGGCAGAACCGCTTCCCCAACCTTCGCTGGTCCTTGCCGGGAAGCGCCCTTCGGCCTCACCCATCCCAGTCGCATCACTCACCCGGCGGGAACAGGAAGTCCTGCGCCTGCTGGCTGAGGGTGCCTCGAATCAGGAGATCGCCATCGCCCTGGTGATCCAACTTTCCACGGTCAAGAAACATGTCAGCAATCTGCTTGGGAAGCTGGGAGCAGCCAGTCGCACCCAGGGGATTGCCCAGGCGCGTACCCTCTCGCTGCTCTAGGTCTGTTCCTCCCAACAACTGCGCCTTCCTCCTCGCACAACTCCTCCCTTTGGTAGACTTTTGACGACTGTCGAAAGGCGCACCTCCTGGCTATACTTTCCACAGGATCGCACCACCCACCACGCAGGAGGAGACAGATGCACTACGCTATTCGTGTGCAAGGACACCTTGACCATTCCTGGCAACCCAGGTTTGAGAGCTTACGCATCGAGCACCAGGACGCTGGGACGACATTGCTCTTTGGATCGTTACCGGATCAGGCAGCGCTGCAAGGAGTGCTCTTACAGATCATCCGTCTGGGTCTGACCCTGCTCTCACTTGAGACGCATGAGGCTGCGGGACGTGAAGAGACAGGAGAAAGCAGAGGAAGAAGAGGTGATCGTGCGCCTGGATGAAAAGGCACCCGCGTCAGAGCCTGGCGGACGCTCGCAGGCTCTCACCATAGCGAAGGAAGAAGAGCGTCAGTGCGTTTGAGAAGCGCATTCCTGGCAAAGTGCTCGTTGGCCCATGCGCCACGATTGCACCGTCCCATCAGTTACAGGAAGGAATTCAACATGACAACAGCGCGCATAGTGAAGCGCATAGGTATATGGACCGGCATAGGCCTGGTCACAACTGTCGTAATCGTCGTAGCAGCACTCTACATCTTTTCTGGGTCCATCGTCGGTCCTGCTCTGGCTCCATTGCAGCTCTCACCACTGAGTCCGGCCACGCAGAATGCACGCACAGCTTCGCCCGATGGAACCTGGAGAGCCGGGGATGGCTCTATAGCCGGGTTTCGAGTACAGGAAGCCTTCCTGGTGCAGAGTGGCACCATCGTCGGACGAACGAGTGCGATGACTGGCTCGCTCGTCATTTCCCACCACGAGATCATCTCGGGATCCTTTCCAGTTGATCTCAGCAAGCTCACCATAGGCGGGAAGCCGAACGCCAGTTTCTTCCAGCTTATGGAGACAAGGAAGTATCCAGACGCAACGCTCACGCTGACAAAAACGATCGTCTTTGCCTCCATCCCAACCAACGGCCAGACCATTTCGTCGAAAGCAACTGCCTCGCTTGCCATGCACGGGATCACGCACACAGTAACCTTTACGATCATGGCCCGCTCTAATGGGACTGTGCTGGAAGCGACAGGCACGGTCCCTTTTCTCGCTTCCGATTGGAGCATTACAAGCCCGTTTGGGATCCAGAATCACGACGTGATCGAATTTCTAGTTGTTTTGCGGAGGGGGTGATCTCCCTTTCGCCTGACTCTGTTTTCAGTCAGGGAACGAAGAGGGAAGAGTTTTTGCTATTCATGTGGAGCCCGCCACTTTCTTGCATGCTCCTTGACTCCTCCTGGCTGCGAAAAGATGACGCGTATCCGGCGCTTCTCCACCTGTTTGTGAGGGAGCGACGCTGCTTTGTGACCATGCTGAGAGGGGAGCATGGTAGTATATATGATGTAGAGACTCGACGGAAAGGGTTTTTCTTCGGTGAAGCCAGCAGGAAGCATGAGAAGCGGTTTCAGAACACGACCAAAAATGGTCAAAACCGCCAAAAATCCTCAGTCGTAGATAGAAGATAGCAGGATCCTGACAGCAGGTGTCAGTAATCAGATGGTATCATAGCCTCCTACACGTGCATAGACCAACGGGAGGCCTATCTTATGTCCAGACACACCTCTGACACATCCGCAGACCTGAGGCGTACCTATGAGGAGGCGCTGGCAGCATTCGTTGCGAAGGTGCAGCAGGATCGCTCTATCATCGCCACCATCCTTTTTGGCAGCCTGGCCTACGACGATGTGTGGGAAAAGTCGGATATCGACATCTTGCTTGTCAGCAGGGAGAACAAGATAGCTCACAGGTATTACAGCCTTCTCGAAAATGATATCAGTATTCAGGTACACATGGGCACGCGCAGCAATTTCAGAGCTATGGTCGAGCGTTCCTTACAAGGGTCATTCACGCATTCCATCATCTCAAGAAGCACGCTGCTCTTTTCCTCTGACGACAGCATTCAGGACTATTATCGTAACGTTGCCCACGTCGGCAGCAAGGACAGGGAATACCAGTTGCTCAATGTTGTGGCTGACATTCTTCCGGTGTTGACGAAAGCCGAAAAGTGGCTCTATGTCAAAAAAGACCCCATCTATAGCTTCCTGTGGTTGATGTTTCTGATCAATCGCCTGGCCGCAATTGAGGTGCTCCTGCATAACGATGTGGCTATGCGCGAGGTGGTACAGCAAGCGCTGGCCTACAATCCAGCGTTTTTCACCAGAGTCTATCTGGACCTGGTCCAGCAGCCCAAAGATGAGGAGACGATGCGCCAGGCCATTCAGATGGTACACAACTACCTTGACGAGAAGCTGCCGCTGCTCTTTAAGCCAATTCTGACCTACCTGGCCGCTGCCGGCGCGGCGCGGACCACGACGGAACTCAATGCGCACCTGCGGCAGAAGTTACAGGTGGAGGATGATGCACTGGGATACCTGACTTTTGCCTATGAATGGCTGGCCGATAAGGGAGTTATTCGCAGGGTCTCCTCTCCCTTGCGGCTCACAGAAAAGAGCAGAGTCACGGTAGACGAGGCAGCTTACTACTACGATGGAGGCGATGCATATGCGACAGACGATAGCCATTAAGGGGGCACGCGAGCACAATCTCAAACAGGTCTCCCTGGAGATCCCACGCGACCGGCTGATAGTGATGACGGGACTAAGCGGCTCCGGCAAATCCTCCCTGGCCTTCGATACCATCTACGCCGAAGGGCAGCGCCTGCTGCTGGAGTCACTCTCAGCCTACTCCCGGCGTTTTATCGCGCAATTGAAGAAGCCCGCCGTCGATGTGATCCTCGGCCTCTCGCCCGTCATCTCGATTGAACAAAAATCGGTGAGCAAGAATCCCCGCTCGACTGTCGGAACGCTGACGGATATCTATGATTACCTGCGCATGCTCTTTGCCACCACCGGACAGGCTCACTGCCCCTATTGCAACAGACCAATTCCGCTAAAAACAGCGCACCAGATAGCGGAGCACCTGCTCTCTCTGCCAGGCGACACACACGTAGAAATCAGCGCGCCCGTTGTCAAAATCTACGGCGAGGACTATGCCTATCTCTTTGCCGAGGTAAGGACCAGAGGGTACCGCCATGTGCGGATTGACGAGACGATCTACGATACCGGCGAGGAGATCGAGCTGGATGAGGGCCGCGAACACGACATACAGGTCATTATCGACAGGCCTATCATCAAGAAAGACAGCGAGATGCAGTTGCTTGCCTCCATTACCGACGGGTTGCGCCTGGGCGAGGGCTTCCTATGCTTTCGCATCCTGGACCCGGCAACAGGAGCCGGGGACGCAGCGGCCTTCGACGAATCCTTTGCCTGTCCTGAGCATCATGTGACGATGGGCGAGATGCAGCCCTACTACTTCTCTTTTAACGATAGCGATAGCGCCTGCCCGACCTGCCTGGGCCTGGGCACGTACTTGACGGCGCATCCCGACCTGCTGGTGCCTGACAAGAAGCGGAGCATCACACGCGGGGCATTCGTGCCTGAGGCATTTACCTACGACAAAAACTCCTGGACCAGCCGCATGGTGTACAGCCTGGCCCTGCATTATGGCTTCAGCCTGGATACACCCTTCGAGGACCTGCCTGCCGAGATCGTGCATATACTCTTTTATGGCAGCCGGGGCGAAAAATTTCCCCTGCTGCGCCCTGAAGGCGTCACACGGGGCGACGCGCATCTTGGCAAACTGTTCCGCTTCGACGGCATCATCACGACCATCGAGCGCCGCTACCGCCATTATCGTAAAGAGCAGGTGGCGCATACCGACATGGAGACGTACTTGCGCAAGGTGATGGTGGAGCACGCTTGCCCGGATTGTGCAGGGAAACGGCTGAAGCGGCAGCGCTTCCTGGTCACTCTCAACGCCAGAAACATCCACGAGTTAGGTGAGATGAGCCTGCTGGATCTATATGAATTCCTGACCGGTCTGCCCGCGACCGGACGCCAGCAAGAGGCGGGGCAGCAGATTCTTGAGGAGATCAGATCACGCCTGCTGCTCTTGCAAGGCATCGGGCTCGACTACCTGAATCTGAATCGCCGGGCGACAACGCTCTCCGGAGGCGAATCCCAGCGCCTGCGTCTCTCCACGCAGATCAGTTCGGAACTGATGGGCATGCTGTATGTACTGGACGAGCCGAGCATCGGCCTGCATCCACGCGATAATGTCAAGATGATTGCGACGCTGAGGCGGCTGCGCGATATCGGCAATACCGTGATCGTCGTGGAGCATGACGAAGATACCATCCGCGCGGCTGACCACATCATCGAGCTGGGTCCCGGCCCAGGCGTGCATGGTGGCCAGATCGTAGCACAGGGCAGCATCGACGAGATCATACATAATCCGGCCTCGCTGACCGGCCAGTATCTGAGTGGCCGGCAGAAGATCCCTGTGCCAGCCACGCGAAGGCCAACCAACGGGCATGCGCTCATCGTCCGGGGAGCGCGCGAGCACAACCTCAAAAACATTGATGTTACGCTCCCTCTGGGCATCTTTCTCTGCGTCACAGGTGTATCCGGATCGGGCAAAAGTACCCTCGTCAACGAGATCCTTTACAAGAAGCTCTATGCCGTCTTTCATGACAGCCGTGTCCTCCCTGGAACCCACACGGCGCTTGATGGCAGCGAACATATCCGTAACGTCATCAACATAGATCAATCTCCCATCGGCCGTACACCCACCTCCAATCCGGCCACCTACATCGGCATCTACGATGACATCCGCCAGGTGTTCGCCGCCACCCCGGAGGCCCTGAAACGCGGCTATACAGCGTCGCGCTTTAGTTTCAACGTCAAAGGCGGACGCTGCGAAGAGTGCGGCGGACAGGGGCTGGTGACCACTCACCTGCACTTTATGCCTGATGTCGAGGTTCCCTGCCAGGCATGTAAGGGCACGCGCTACACACAGGAGACGCTGGAGATTGGTTACCACGGCAAGAATATCGGCGAGATACTCGATCTCTCGATTGAAGAGGCCTGCGCTTTCTTTGATGATCGTCCCTTGATTACCCACAAACTGCAAGTGCTCAAGCAACTGGGCCTTGGTTACTTGAAGTTGGGCCAGTCCTCGAAGACTATCTCCGGCGGTGAGGCCCAGCGCGTGAAGCTGGCGCACGAGCTGGGGAAGGTGAAACGCGGCGGGCGCATCCTCTATATCCTCGACGAACCAACGACCGGCCTCCACCTGGCCGACATTTCGCGCCTGCTGGAGAGTCTGAACCGCCTGGTTGATGCCGGCAACAGCGTGCTGGTAATCGAGCATCACCTGGATGTGATCAAGACGGCTGACTACATCATCGATCTGGGCCCTGAGGGCGGGAAGGATGGTGGACAGATTCTATGCCAGGGCACGCCAGAAGAGGTCGCGCGCCAGCCCCACTCCTACACAGGCCAGTTCCTGCAGAAGGTGCTCTGCTCCTTTGTCACATGAAGGCGCCCTTCGGATAGTTTACCAGGAATGCTAGCCCTACCATTCATTGTTATAGCAGACATGTGCCCCATAATAGCTGAAGAGGCACGCGTCTAGCTTTCAGGGAGAATTTGGTATGACTATCTTTATAGGTATTGTTGGTCTTTTACTGATCCTGATTATTTTGCAGGACGCCTTCGAGACCATTGTGTTGCCGCGCCGGGTGTCGCGACGCTTCAGGCTGGCGCGCATATTTTATCGTTCGACCTGGGCGCTCTGCTCAGCAACCGCGCGCTGGATTCATGCAACGAACCGGCGCGAATACTACCTCAGCTACTTTGGGCCGCTGTCGCTGCTGTTCCTGCTGGTCATCTGGGCAGTAGGGCTGGTGGTGGGCTTCGCGCTGCTACAATGGGCCTTTGGTTCGGCTTTGATCTCCCCAGAAAAGCATGCTGATTTCTTTACCGACCTGTATGTGAGCGGCACAACCTTCATCACGCTTGGCTTAGGGGATGTGATACCAAACTCTCCCATCGCGCGGGTGCTGCTGGTGGTAGAGGCCGGGGGTGGCTTTGGCTTTCTGGCGCTGGTCATCGGCTATCTCCCTGTGATCTACCAGGCGTTCTCGCGCCGCGAGGTCAACATCTCGCTGCTTGACGCGCGTGCCGGGTCGCCACCAAGCGGACTGGAGATGCTGCGCCGTCACGTCCGGGGAGGCGGCGACCCGGCTGAGGGTATGCAGGCGCTGCACGACTGGGAGCAGTGGGCGGCCGAGCTGCTGGAGAGCCATCTCTCCTATCCGGTGTTAATGTACTATCGCTCACAGCACGAACGCCAGTCGTGGCTAGCGGCACTGGCGACCATCCTGGATGCCTGCACGTTGATCATTGCCGGCATCGATGATATGCCGGTGCAGGGTGCCTGGTATACATTTGCCATCGCCCGGCATGCCGCGGTGGACCTTTCGCAAATCCTTAGTGTGCGCCCGGATGCCTCCTACACGGACCGCCTACCACCTGCCGATTTCGCACACCTGCGCGAGGCCCTTGTGGATGCGGGGATGGTCCTGCACGAGGGGGAGAGCACCGAGCAAAAATTGAGTGAGCTGCGAAGAATGTATGAGCCATATATCCAGGGGCTGTCCAATAAGCTCCAGATGGCGCTCCCCGATTGGGTGCCGCCGGCCGAGGTGGTCGATGACTGGCAGACTAGCGCCTGGGAGCATGTGGTGACGGCCAGTCGCATGGCCGCTTTGCGCGCAAAATCTCGCAAGATGCGCCAGGCCTGAGGCGAGCTTTGCTTTTTACGCTTGCATAGAGCATAATGGAGAGGTAGTTAAAGATATGCGCAGTTTCTGGGAACACCCCCTTTATGAGTACTGTAGATAGCGCGACACCAGATGACGGGCTGTTAGTCACGAAGCTCTACATCTCTCCAACGCGTGCCGGCACCGTTGCTCGCGATCGCCTCCTGGCACGTTTGCACGCTGGTCTGCGCTGCCGGCTCACACTCGTGTGTGCTCCCGCTGGCTTTGGCAAGACGACGCTGCTCAGTGAATGGTGTGCCAGCCTGCAAGAGGGCGTGCCAGATAGCTGTACCGCAGCCTGGCTATCGCTCGATAGAGAAGATAACGACCCGGTGCGCTTCTGGCGCTATGTCCTGGCCGCCCTGAAGATTGGTGCTGACGCCACTCCCAACTCATTCTCCCCCCTGGGACCCGCGACCAGGGGCATGCTGACTATGCTCATCAATGAAGTGAGCCAGCGCCGGCGCGACGTTGTGCTGGTGCTTGATGATTACCATTTTATCCATGAGCAGGCTATCCACGATGACGTGCTCTTTCTGCTCGATCACCTGCCCGCGAATATGCATCTTGTGATTGCCAGCCGCGAGGAGCCGCCGCTCCCTCTTGCGCGCTTGCGGACACAGCAGCAGGCGCTCGAATTACGCACAGATGATCTGCGCTTTGACCTCGCCGAATCTAGCCAGTTTTTGCGCGCCGGGTCAGGCATCGATCTCTCTGACCGCGATATCGCTGCCCTGGAAGAGCTTACAGAGGGCTGGATTGCCGGACTGCAACTGGCACTGCTCTCGATGCGCGGTCGCCAGGACCTCTCAGGTTTCATTCAGACCTTTACCGGTCGCCATCGCTACATCTTCGATTACCTGGCCGAAGAGGTGTTAGTTCGCCTGTCAGAGGAGGTCCAGCAGTTCTTGTTGGCAACATCCATCCTCTCCAGCATGTGCGCCCCGCTGTGTGATGCCTTGACGGGTCGCGCTGATGGCCAGGCGCTGCTTGCACAACTCGAACAGGCAAACGTGTTCATGGTACCACTGGATGATACGCGTTGCTGGTATCGCTATCACCACCTCTTCGCCGACATGCTCTGCCAGCGTCTACGAGAGGCACAGCCTGCACTGATCCCGAAGTTGCACCGGCGCGCCAGCCTGTGGTACGAGCACAACAACAAGAAAAATGAAGCCATAGAACACGCCCTGGACTGCGATGACTTCGAGCGCGCCGCCGGCCTGCTTTTGTCTATTGCCGAGGAACTACTGCGGCGCGGTGAGGTGGCACTCCTGAAGCGCTGGATAGAGAGGCTTCCTGCCCCTATGGTGTGCTCTAACCCAATGTTGAGTATGACCTCTTTCTGGACGCTGATAAGCAGCGGCCGCTGGGAGGAGGCTGAGCAGCGCCTGAGTGACGTAGAACCCGCGCTACCGTATGCTGGCGCTCAGGTTGCCATTAAGATTGGACATGCCTTTCTAGCTTATAACCGGGGAGAGCTTGACCGCTCGATTGAGCTTTCGCTCCAGGCCCTGACCGCGACGCCGCCAGATGATTATGGCCAGCGCCCCTATATGCTGGCCCACCTGGCGGAGAGCTACTGGCTCAAGGGCGACTTTGCCAGGGCGAAACAGGCCGCTATGGAAAGTTATAAAGCAAGCCAGCTTGGGAGCTATAACTACTTTATAGTCAATGCTATGCTGGATCTGGCCGCTATACAGACCATGCAAGGTCACCTCTCGCAGGCATACACAAGCTATCAACAGGTGTTGCAATTGATCGAGGAATATAAAGGGAACACAGTCCTGTATACCAATATGGTGCATCTCGGTCTCGGCCTGATCCTGTACGAAAAAAATGACCTGGACGAGGCACTGGCCCATCTTCTAGAGAGTATCCGCTTCAGTCATGACCTGGGCGATACCCACAAACTCTTGTATAGCGCTATTCTATTGGCGCGTGTAAGGCTGGCGCTGGGAGATAAAGAAGGTGCGCGTGAGGCTATGCTGCAAAGCAAGCGAAGGCCAGGCGCTTTCGCTGTCTTTTTTCCGCTTGCTTCCTTCATAGAGTATGGCACCTCCGTGTATATGGCATTGGGAGATAGCGGGAGAGCCAGAGACGTGATGACAGAGCAACCTACCGGCAATCCTCCTCCCATCTGGCGGGAGGAGCAGCAACGGGTGCGCACCCGGCTGCTGCTCAACGACAATCAAATCGAAGCTGCGCTCGCTATGCTGCCACCGTTATTGGAGAGCGCGGAGACGCAAGAATATCTGTGGGGCATGATCAAAATACTGCTACTCCAGGCACGCGCCTTCCAGGCTCAGGGCCGCAGGACACAAGCCTTGTCGCTGCTGGCGCGAGCGCTCGTGCTGGCAGAGCCAGAAGGGTTTGTGCGCACATTTGTGGACGAAGGTCCGCCGCTGAAGACGCTGGTCCTCATGGCCCGCGATGCCGTCCAGAAGGGCAGCCTTGATGCTGCCTATCCTGTTTCCGCAACCTATGTGCAGCAAATCTTAGTGGCCTTCACCAGCGATGAGCAAACACAAGAAGGCCAGGCAGGTAGCGGTAGCGACATATATGTGCTTGCCGACCCTCTCAGCGAGCGCGAACTGGAGATCCTGCGCCTGATCGCCACGGGCAAATCCAACCAGGAGATCGCAGAAGAGCTTGTCATAGCCATGAGTACCCTCAAGACGCATATCAACCGTATGTATAGCAAGCTTGCAGTACGCAGTCGCACCCAGGCCATTGCGCAGGCCAGAAAGCTGCTTCTGCTCTAACTCACCTTATTGAGATGCAGAGATAGCCAACCCCTGCGCCTGTGTGGATTTGACCTGACTCAGCATCCTGGCGCCGGTAATCAAAAGGTAGACCGCTGTTCCCCACAGCCAGAGAAAGCAGGTGCAGCCAATGGCGAATTGCCAGCCGACTGCGTGTGAACTATGCATCTTTCATACTCCTTGGGTTACATGCCTTTCGAGGATCGTGCATCATGCATCTCTACATAGATGCAGGCAGCGGCAACAATGATCAGCCCCACAAGCTCAATGGCATCTACCATAAAGTCCATGGATGTGTTTTTCGTAGTAAAGAAGCGCCAGCCCTCGGCGATCAGGGCAATAACGCAGACTATCTCGATCAAACGGCGTATCCATAGCCCCGAATGATTATGCATGCTCTCTCTCCTCTCTTGAGTCTTCAAGTTTGTCTATTGACTATGTGTTTTCGCTAAGATGAACGCGGCGTACTATGAGTATAAGCATGGAAAGGGAGGAAGCGTGTCAACCTAAAGGTTGAACAAGGGATTGAAAACCTCTATCCTCTTCTTTCGAGAGCATATGCCACCTTTTTCATCTTTCTGACCACTACATACATAGAAGCAACAAGAAGCGGAGGTTTCCAGGGACTACATGATGGATGAGAGCGCGGACCCTCGATTGATTGCCTTGATGCTAACCGGTGACCAGAAAGCCTTTGCGACACTGATCGAGCGCTACCAGTTCATGGCGCAGCGCCTGGCCGTGCAGTTGACGGGCAACCAGGATGTAGCCCGTCAACTGGTGCAGGATGTGATTCAGCAGGACCCCCACAGCATCGCGGTCCTGGTAGATACGAATGGGCGGCGTATTCTGCCGCTCTGGATCGGCTATTGGGAGGGCCAGGCCATTCTCTCAACACTTCAAAACCTGCCCACGGCGGCCCGCTCTCATTTAGTCTCATGACCGATCTCTTACAGGCGTCAGAGAGCGAACTGCAGGAGGTGCGCCTCACTCCCCTCTCTACCAGGGGTTTCCAGGCCTTGAGCCAGCAGAGCAGCATCCTTCCCCCAGGCGGTATACGAAAAGAACGAGTTGGTATTGCGGACGACATTGGCTCGATCACGAAACCGATCGGCGATCACGCCCATACCCGTGCGTGTCGTGTGATCGTTGAAGGGGAGCACGCGCACTTTCCAGGTGATCCCACGCGTGCGTTCCTCCAGGCTCGCCGCTATCCCTGGACCCACCGGATAACTGGGCATCACAATGGACCCTTGCTCTCCCACTGTCTCCATGAGGGCCTCGATGACAGTATCAGCTCCTCCGTCCACCGGTCCCAAACTCTTCAACGAACCATGCACTTCTAACGCGCTCCCTCGTGCGATCCCCAGACGGTGGAGTCCTGCCACAATCTCCATTTTGCTGACCGATGTCGATGGAATAGACATGCTCACATTCCTTTCTCGAACACGCTCTCGTTTTCTCCATATTTGGTTAGAGAGTGTTGACGAAGGAGATCCTTAGATAGCTGGCGAGTTGTGGGGCTCTGCCTCGCGCCGGTGCCAGTCCGTCAATTGCTGGTAGGCGTGGGCGACGCGCAGCACTGTGGCCTCCTCGAAGGACTTGCCCACAACTTGCAGGCCGATGGGCAATCCACCGGATGTGAAGCCGCAGGGGAACGAGATGGCGGGCAGGCCAGCGAGATTGAAGGGCATGGTCAGGCGCAGGAACGCGATGGTGGCGTTTTCAACGCTGCCATCGATGGTGATCTCCTGGCCAGCCTGTGCTATGGGTATAGCGGGGACCGGCAACGTCGGCAATACCAGCGCATCGACGCGGCGCAGGACGCTCAGCACACGATGTGAGAAGGCGCGCCGCTCATGTTGGGCGCGCAGGTAATCGACGGCCGCGATGGCCAGGCCCTGCTGCAAGCGCCGCAAGGTCAGATCGCTATAGGCCTCCGCCCGCTCGGTCAACCAGCCCTTCTCCATGTGTGCCAGGGAGGCTTCGGGCATCTGGATGGCGCGATATGTCTCCATAGAGGGGGGTGCCAGTTCGACATCGACAACCTCAGCGCCCTCCTCCTGTAGCACAAGCAAGGCCCCACGCCAGGCGGCGCGGACTTCAGGGTCGAGCGGCGCGACAAAATCGTCGGAGAGCACGCCCAGCCTCAAGCCCTGGAGCGAGAGTGAGCCGCGGCCCTCAGGTCCATTGATGAGCGTAGTGGCGGCATGTGTAGCCGGACCAGCGACGCTATGGGGATCGCGCGGATCGTAGGTGACGATAGCATCGAAGAGGATGGCGCAATCCTCGGCGCTACGCGCCATCGGTCCCACGTGATCCAGCGACCAGCTCAGGGGGATCACACCGTAGCAGCTCACGCGTCCATATGTCGGCTTCAGTCCAGTAATGCCACAGCAGGCCGCCGGGATGCGGATCGAGCCGCCCGTGTCGCTGCCAAGCGCGCCGAGACACATATCCGCTGCCACGGCCGCCGCCGAACCGCCACTGGAACCGCCAGGGACGCGGGTGCGATCCCAGGGATTGCGCGTGGGCGGCGTGTAGGTGCCATAGGCGAATTCATGCGTGTTCGTCTTGCCGATAATGATGGCCCCCATCTTGCGCAACTGCTCCACAACAGCCGCGTCCTCCGGGGCAATATAATCCGCCAGCACGCGCGAGCCTGCCGTCAAACGCACATCCTTGACGGCGATCAGGTCTTTCACAGCGATAGGCACGCCGTGCAGCGGGCTGCGAAAAAAGCCCGTCCGCTGCTCGTGCTCCGCCTGCTCGGCGTCCGCGTAGGCCTGGTCGCGCATGACCGTCACAAAGGCCTTGATCTCAGCGTCAAGGCTATCGATGCGCTCCAGAGCGTCGGCCACCAGTTCGCCGGGCGTGGTCAGGCCAGAGCGAATATCGTCTGCGGCTTGTTGGATGGACGTGTATAGCATGAGTGACATCCTATAGTAGCTTCAAGTTTATCATCACAGCGGTCAAGTCATTGACGAATTGCTTATACGCAGGTACTTCGTTTAGGCGCTCCAATCTAATTACACGGGCCAGCGGCTCATAAAGAATATCTAAACCTATACGCCGATGTCTCCTGGATTGATGAACAACCCTCATCAAAATTAGCCCGTGCCTTATCAAACAAGTCAGTATCAAGATACTTCAATACCTGATGAATCGAATAGCTTCTTTCTGCTTTACTATGATAATTCTCTTCTTCAAGCCCGGCCTGGAGGTCTGACGGCACAACGGGTACCATATGTGTGGTACTCAGGCTATAATCGCCCGGCTGCACTTGTAAGACAGTTAGAGCGAAGAGTAACGAATCTATCACTTGTGGCTGGCAAATGAATACAGGTGAATGAGTAGTAACGAGCACCTGTCGTAGCGGTTCATTTACCTGCTCTAAGTCTTTGAAATCTGTTGCCGTTCCACGTAATAAGCGAGCCATATATTTTAGTTGAAAGGGGTGGACCCCATTTTCTGGCTCCTCGATGCCGATAACACCATGAAATGTAGGATCATTACAGATGGCTGTTAAGGCCAGTAAACGTAAAGTGCCATCAGAGAGAACTCGTGATGAGAAAACACGTCCATCTTCAGCCTGAGCCTTGACGGTATACTCATTATCTACAAGATCTCTCTCTATCTTGATTGTGAGCACTCCCGGCACTAGATTAGCCATATCAAGCGAAAGATCTCTGAGCGCCAGGGGATCTTCGTCACCTATACGAGCAAGCATCGCAGCCAGATTTTTTCCATCTTCCGAAAGAAAGCCCGGTGCTTTGACCGAACTGGGTGTACGCAAAACATCGAGATTAAGCAGGTGCAAGAATCGCCAGAAAAGTATTTCCTGGCGAGCAGCGAACGCATGAGGATGCTCTGTGGTAGTTACACTGCTCAATACACTACGTTCAGCCTTCTCTGCAAGAAAACTTCTCTGTTTGTTCCTACCTTTGTTCCTACCTTCTTTATGAAGGACTATTGCTGTACCATCTTTAGTTAAGGCCTTATCAATGAATATTGCTTGACAACTGCTACGTGGAGGTAGCCAGTCACGTTCAAAGGGGTGGATGTATTGCTTTGTCCATTTATCTTGTTCCAGGGCAATACCTTTGAGGGATTCATGCATGATGAAGAGGCGTTCTATACCGTCATTGTCTGTGCTAAAAGCTATCTTTAATTCGTAGCGCAAACGTGTATATTTGAGTTCCACTTGATCGCCGTAACCATCGGTGACTTTGCGATCAACGAGCATCTCAACTTTTATATCAATGTAATTAGAAAAGTTCCCATCAGGAAAAGCAGTAAATAATTCATTTGCGTTGCCCCTCGGTCCCTGGAGCGCAGAGCGAAGATCCAGGTCCACCAGGCGTGACAACAGGTGCAAAGCATCAAATAGATTACTCTTGCTCGCTCCATTTGGTCCGACAATCACCTGAAAAGGCGCCAGCTCCACCTTAAAATCTTTGAACGTTTTGAAACCATCTATTTCAATCTGCGTAATCACGGTCCTTCTCCTATGCTCCAGGACGCCCCGCCGGGCCACACCAGCAACAATGCTTATGCGAGTATATCACACAGGGGCCGCTGCGCTGCATGCTTCTTGACTATACATTCTTGTACGCGGACATAGTTCTGTTGCACCATCAATTGACCTTTTCGCGCTCCCCAGGTATACTGCTCCCAGCCCCGACCCGGCAAATCCACCTGGTCTGTTGATATCTCTCTCTTCCAACTCTCTATGCGAGGTGACGAACATGCCCCACAACATGGGTGAATACTACGAACGCGTGAACGACTACGATCTTGAATATCGCAGCCAGACGGAGCAGGATGTGCCCTTCTGGTGCGAGCTGGTGACGCGCTATACGCCGCAGCGCGTGCTCGAACTGGCCTGTGGCAGCGGGCGCATTGGGCTGGAACTGCTGCACATGCCGGGCCGTTTTCAGCTTGAGGGCCTGGACATCGCGGCGGGCATGCTGGCGGCCTACCGGCGCAAGCTGGCACAGGAACCGGAGGCTATCCAGCAACGCGTGACCCTGCATGAAGGTGATATGAGCGCCTACGAGCTTGAGCACAAGGGCCAGTTCGACCTGATCCTCCTGCCCTTTAACTCCGCCTCCCACCTCTATGAGATCGAGCAGCAGCTCGACACCTTCAAGACCACCTATGAGCACCTCGCACCCGGCGGCCGCTTCGTGGTCGATGTCGCGTTGCCCGATATCGACTACCTGAGCGATGCCCTCAATCGCCCCTCGCACGTCTACCTGGAAGACGAGATCGAAGAGCCTAACGACGAGTTCACCATGCTACTCTACAGCAGCCGCATCTATGATACCTACGAGCAGTTGCAGCACATCGTGTGGACACACGAGAAGTTTTTTGCCACCGGCGAGCACGAGCGCTACCTGACCAGGCTCGACATGCACCTCTTCTTCCCCCGCGAACTCCAGTTGCTTTTCCTGGCAAGCGGCTTCAGCGTCGAGGCCATCTACGGGAGCTACGATTGGAAACCCTTCGGCAAGGACACACGACAGATTGTGGTGGGACTCCGACCCGCGTAGGGGCGATGGCTTGCCTCGCCCAATAAGCGTCAAGGTAAGGGCAAGAATCGATGGGCCGTCTCCGCGAATCCGTAG
>JALYTT010000259.1 GCA_030854145.1 Chloroflexota bacterium
TACTACCTCTCGCGTCCGCTTCCAACTGTGGAGTTTGAGCAGTGGGTACGGACACGAGACGCCTCGCCACGCAGCGATTCAGTCCTCGCCCTCATCTAAAAAAAGAGCTTCCCTCGTTCGTAGGGAAGCTCTCTCCATCAGCTTGTGAGCGGGTGCGAGCAAGCCGTAAGCCGAATTCTGTCCCCGCGCACTCTTGCGGGCGCGTGGGGGGCAATCATCTATCTGGGACAGCGGTTACCCGCCGCCTCAAGCGACCAACCCGAAGGTTAACAGGCGAGCAACCTGCGAACAGACACGTGGGGGACGCGTCTGCCACTCCCTCTGTTCGGTCTTGCTCCGAATGGGGTTTACCCGGCCAGCCGGTCGCCCGGCTGCCGGTGGGCTCTTACCCCGCCATTTCACCCTTACCCGTCATTGCTGGCGGGCGGTACCGTTTCTGTGGCACTTTCCTTGAGGTCACCCCCACTGGCCGTTAGCCAGCATTCCGCTCTATGGAGTTCGGACTTTCCTCGGACCGCGTACGGTCCGCGATTGCCTGTCTTACTCACACCCACCAACCTAGAGTAGCATAGTTGCGCACCCATGTCTAGCGTTGACGACACTCACGAAAAGGCGTTACAATGAGCTTGAACATTGTAGAACAAAATAGAAGGTTTGCGAGAACTATGTTTTGAGCACCGGCCGAAAAATCCGACTCACATCGCTCGCCAGTTGCGCTGGCTGAGCGTCTAAAATGGGTCCAGAGACCCTGGCGCAGGTCCTGCGTCCACTAGCACTACAGGCTGCACCCGCGGCACTGCTTGTCGGGCTGCACGCGGCCGACGATGCCGCCGTGTACCGCGTAAATGGGCAGCAGGCGGTCATTAGCACGGCTGACTTCTTTCCGCCCGTGGTCGATGACCCCTACGCGTTTGGCGCGATCGCCGCCGCGAACGCCATGAGCGATATCTATGCCATGGGCGGACAGGTGCTGCTGGCCATTAACCTGGTGGCCTGGCCCGATAACCTTGATCCCGCGCTGCTGAGCGAGATCATGCGTGGGGGCGCGGAGACCGTTGCCAGGGGCGGAGGCGTGATCGCCGGGGGGCACAGCGTCACCGATAGGGAGCCAAAGTATGGCCTGGCCGTCACAGGCATGGTCCATCCAGAGCACATCCTGACGAAGGGCGGCGCGCGGCCGGGCGACCTGCTGGTGCTGAGCAAGCCGCTGGGCACGGGGCTGATCACCACCGCGCATAAACGCGAGCAGGTCGAAGAGCACGACCTGGAGACGGCGATACAGTCGATGATGCAGTTGAATCTCAAGGCCAGCCAGGCGCTGGTGCAGGCTGGAGTAGGCGTGCATGCGGCGACCGATATCACCGGCTTTGGTCTGCTGGGACATGCCTGGGAGATGGCTTCACAGAGCCTGGTAGGGATGCGCATCAGTTTCGACGCGCTACCCCTGCTGCCGCGCGCGCGCTATTACGCGGAGCAAGGCTGTGTCACCGGCGGCGCGCAACGCAACGAAGCCTACCTCACGTCTCATGTACGTTTTGCTGAGCGGCTGGATGCCTTTGATCGCGAGATCCTGTGGGACCCACAAACGTCCGGCGGGCTTTTCACGGCCATTGATCCAGCGCTATGGCCTGACCTGGCTGAGCTGGCGCCGGAGGTATCATTCTGGCGCATCGGCGAGGTAACCGGGCGGGAACAGGAAGAAGCTGCTATGTTGTTGGAGGTATTTTAAACGATGTACGAGGTACTGGAAGGGGCGCTGGACGTGTATTTTCGGGATCAATCACTGTTGAACCTGGCCCTGACGCATCGATCTTATATCTACGAAACGCCTGGTGAGGGGCGGAGTTCAAACGAGCGGCTGGAGTTTCTGGGCGACTCGATTCTGGCTTTTATCAGCGCGGATTTTTTGTACCGCACCTTCGCGCACTTGAACGAGGGCCAGTTGAGTGACCTACGCGCCGCGCTCGTCAAGACGAGTACGCTGGCGAAGTTCGCGCAGGAGATCCACCTGGGCAGCTACCTGCTGCTGGGCAAAGGCGAGCAGCACAGCGGGGGCAGCGAGCGCGTCCTGGCTTCGGCCTTCGAGGCTGTCCTGGGCGCAATGTATCTCGACCAGGGTATAGAGACGGTGCAGCGCTTCCTGCTGCCACACCTGGAACCGCTGGCGCATGATATTGTCACGAAGCAGCTCTTCAAAGACAATAAATCGCTTTTCCAGGAGTTGGCCCAGGCGCAAGTCAGCATTACACCGGTATACCGCCTGGTACGCCAGGAGGGGCCATCTCACAATCGTGAGTTCACCGTTGAGGTGCTGCTGGGGGAACAGGTAGCGGGCAGAGGGCATGGCCGTAATAAACAGGCGGCGGAACAAGAGGCGGCGCATGTCGCTCTGACCAATCATGGTTGGATATCATGAGAAGACGGCTTCTTTGAAAAGGCAGGCCAGGAAGATAGGGAGGATGAATTGAGTATGCGACTGGAACCACGGCCGCGACCGGAACAGATTTTACGAGTGAGCGTGAGGCTGATCACTTCGAGCACGATTCTGCACCTCTCTTCGGATGAATTGGAGCATACCGTTACCCAGGAACAGATGGAGAATCCCGCGCTTGAGGTCAACGAGCAGCGCGTCTGCGTCCTGTGTGGCATGCCCATGCAGGGACAGGTCTGTGCCACCTGTGGCAACTTCGCACAGCCCGGCCTGGCCATGAGCAGCGCCTCCAGCGCGAACTACGAAGTCGCCGCGGAGCCTCCCTGGAGCGCTCTGCAGCAGGCCTACGACAGCGACAACTACGGCTTCACCGATACCGACAGCGACGACGAATACGACCCCCTGGCAAGCATCCCAACGGGGGAGACGCTGGCAGAAATGCTGCTGCACCAGTTGGAGGCGCTGGTCTCCCCGGACGACGCGCTCATTGCCGAGCAACTAGTGGGCAACCTCAATGGGCGCGGGTACCTGGAGATTAGCGTCGAGGAGATCAGTGACTATCTAAAGGTACCGCTGGAGCGCGTGGCCTATGTGTTGGGCCAGTTGCAGACCCTGGAGCCGCTGGGCATCGGCGCGCGTACCGTGCGCGAATGCCTGCTGATCCAGTTGCAAGCGCTTAGCGAGCAGGAAGAGCCACACCCCCTGGCCTACCCACTGATCGATCGCTATCTTGACCGCCTGGGACACCACAGCCAGTTCGCGGAACTGGCGCGCGAACTGCGGGTCTCCGAAGAGGAGATACGCCAGGCAAGCGCCTACATCCGCACCGCCCTCAACCCGTATCCGGCCCATACCTACACCATCGATACCCATTACAGCATCTATCCAGAGACGGGTGCAATCTACGTGCGGCCCGATGTGATTATCCGCAAAAGCGAGAACGGCTTCGAGGTAGAACTGATCGAGGAGAAGCGCTACCAGTTCTCCGTCAGCCGCACCTATGCCAACCAGGCCAGCGAGCAGGCCAGTCACGAGGTGCTGCGCTATATACGCCAGCATAACGACCGGGCGAAGTTCTTCATCGACTGTATGCAGCGGCGCTGGCGCACGCTCAGGCGCGTCACTGAACTGATCGTGGAGTGCCAGCGCGCGTTTCTGGAGAAAGGCGTGCGCTCCCTGCAACCACTCACGCGCGCGGAGATCGCGGCACGCCTGCACCTGGACGAGGGTACGGTCAGTCGCACCACCGCCAATAAGTACGCGCTCCTCCCCAATGGTAGCCTGATCCCCATCGCGGATTTTTTCGATAGCTCGCTGCGTATCAAAGATATCCTGCGCGAACTGATCCAGTCCGAGAGGCCAAAACGCCGCCTGAGCGACGAGGACCTCAAGCATCTGATGGAGGAGCGCGATATCCACCTGGCGCGCCGCACGATCACCAAGTATCGCGAGGAGATGGGCATCGGATCGTCGCGCGAGCGTTAGGAGATCGTCTGCGGCTCCGCGTAGATGGTCCGTTCATGGTCATAGATGACCATGCCGGGTCCGCCGCCCTTCATATGGCGCACATGGCGCTGGAAGGTATAGTCGACGGGGACGCCGGTGCTGCCCCTGGCCTGGCTATAGTAGGCGGCGATGCTGGCGGCCTGCTCGATGGTGCCGCGCGGCACCTCGCGGCCCGCACACTTGACGATGACGTGCGCGCCAGGCATGCCACGAGCATGCAGCCAGATATCGTTCGTGGTGGCCTGGCGGAAGGTCACCTCCTCGTTCTGGCGGCTGTTCTTGCCGATCAGAATGGTAAAACCGTCGCGGCTCTGCATATGCAGCGGCACGCCACCACCCGGTAGCGCAGCTTTTTTGCCCTTGCCCTGTTTGCCACTCTTTTTAACTTTCTTCTTTTCGGTTGCCGCCGCTCCCCGCAGGTAGCCTGTCGCCTGCACCTCAGCTTTGACCAGGGTCAGCTCGGCAGGCGTCTCGGCGAGCATCAGGTCTGCCAGCAATTGCTCGATCGTCGCCAGTTCGACCGCGTTCTGCTCGATCTGGCCGGGGATGAGGGCGGCGGCGCGGCGCAGCTTGTGATATTTGTTGAAGAGGCGATTGGCGTTCTGTACGGCGTCAAAGCGCGGGTCAAGCGGGACGCTAATCGCCGGTGGCTCACCCTCATCCTGGCTCTCGAAGATATTGGACAGCACAACGCTGGACTGGCCCTGAGGGATGTCATGTTGGAACGTCAGCAGCAGTTCGGCCTGCAGGCGATACTGGGCAGCTTTCGCCAGGCCCGCCAGTTCCTCTTGCAGTAGGTCGGCTTTGCGCTTGCAGCGGTCGCGCTGCGACTGCAAGACCTTGCGCATGGGGGTGCGCAGGGCGTTCATGGCATCCTGCCACTCGGTGCGCGCGTAGTAGTCGTCAATCAGCACATTGATCGACGGCGATTCGCGCACGCTCAGGTCAGGCATCTCCGTGTACTGCTCCAGCATATACGGTGCGAAGGCCAGCGGGTGAGCGGGTTCCGCGTCCTTGCCGGCGCGCTCCACCAGCCGGGGCTGCCAGCGGCGCGTATCATACAGCAGGGCCAGCTCGCGCACATTCCAGGCCAGCTCCTCCCACACCTCCTGGCGCTCATCAACCACGGTCTCGGTCTGCCCGGTGGTGCGATAGACGGCCTCGCGCGCCGGCAGGGGACTGAAGCCCAGCAGGTGCTTGACCAGCAGTTGCCAGAGCTTCAACGAGGGGGCCGCGCGCTTCTGCGCCTGCGCGTCGGCCCCCTCCGGGACAGCGGCCAGCGTCTCTGTCTCATCCCGTGGGATGATCGCCAGTTGGGCGGTGGTTACCGTCGTTGGCTCCAGGCGCGGTAACTGTTGTCCGGCAAAGGTACGCTGCTGGGGAGGTGGGGGCACATAGGGGACGTTGGGCACGATCACCCGGTAGCGGTTGACGTTGGCGCCGACGTGTTTAATGCTGCCCAGGATCAGTCCCTGGGCGTCGCAGAGGATGATGTTGCTATTGCGACCCATAATCTCGATAATCAGCCGGTAACGCACACGTTCGTCGCTCTCGGCGTCGGCCGGGCGATAGCTGGCCACAATCTCCAGGACGCGCTCCCAGCGGGGCTGCTCAAAGGCCTCGATGCGCGCCCCTTCCAGGTGTTTGCGCAGCAGCATCACAAATGCCGGTGGCTCGCTGGCGATCTTGGGAGGCTTGAGGGCGGTCAGGTGCAGGCGCGCCAGTTGTGGGTGCGCTGAGAGGTAGAGCCAGCGATTATGCCCCCCCTGCCCCTGCGAGCCGGGGGCGTAGCACTGGATGGCCAGCGCATGCTCTGTTGGCTGGATGATGGTATCGATGCGCGCGCCCAGGAGCAGGAAGCGCAGCTCGTCGGCAACCGCCGCCAGGGTGATCGAATCAATGTACATAGCAAAATTCCCCATTTATAACTACCAGGACGTTCACTCGTGTTGTACAATAAGAATAAGCCCGCTTCTACCATCCGTTGGAGAGGTGCAACCTATCATAGCCACAGGGCATAGCCCTGATCACGGCCACTCTGTACACCGCCATAGATAGAGCGCAATAAAATAAGCCGGAACGTCGTGGTACGATATACCCCTGTATCCTCTCAACGGACAGTAGTATAGCAAAAAGTTGGCCATTCGTATACTTGCTGATCATCAGTAACGCAGGAAAGGGCAGCATGCATCTTAAGACGGAGCCAGACGTACACCAGCAGGATAGTACACCGCCGCTTGCGCGCAAGCAGGGGTTGCTCTTCGTCCTGTCAGCGCCATCGGGTACGGGGAAAGACACGGTTATCCAGTCCCTTAGAGAGCAGGGGGTAGATTTTCATGTCGTCGTCTCGGTGACCACACGCGCGCTGCGCGTTGGCGAGCGCGAGGGCCAGCCCTATTATTTCATCCAGCAGGCAGAGTTCGACCGGCTGGTCGCCGGCGATGAGCTGATCGAGTACGCCAATGTTCACGGGAACTGGTATGGGCAGCCACGACAGCAGATCCGGGACCACCTGCAGGCGGGCCGCGATGTGTTGCTCAAGGTGGATGTCCAGGGGGCGGCCACGATCCGCGCCAAAGTGCCAGAGGCTGTGCTTATTTTCCTCGCGCCCGAATCGCAGCAGGAGCTGGCGCGCCGCTTGAGCGGTCGCCAGACAGAGTCGGAGGAGACGTTCCAGCGGCGGCTGGCAGACGCGGGTAGTGAGTTGGCCCAGTGGTACTGGTACGATTACTTGATCATCAACCGCACGGGCCACCTGCAGGAAGCAGTGAAGCAACTGCGGGCCATCATGACGGCCGAGCATTGCCGGGTCCATCCCCGCCAGGTCGAAATTTAACGTAAGCAGACACCAAGGAGGCTATCTGTATGACGACAGACGGACGTTTTGAGCAATCGGGTACCAAAGAACGAAATCTAGCAATGGAGCTAGTCCGTGTTACCGAGGCTGCGGCCCTGAGCGCGGGACGCTGGATGGGCAAAGGCGACAAAGAGATGGTCGATCAATCCGCCGTAGATGCCATGCGCCAGGCCCTCGATGGTGTTGACATGAACGGGACCGTTGTGATCGGTGAGGGCGAGAAGGACGAGGCACCGATGCTCTACATCGGCGAGCAGATCGGCAATGGGTCGCCCCCGGAGGTGGACCTTGCCGTTGACCCGGTTGATGGCACCAGGCTACTCGCGCTGGGACTACCAGGCGCCCTGGCTATCGTGGCTATCGCCGAACGGGACTCGATGTACGCGGCGCCACCTGGCGTCTTCTACATGCAGAAGATCGCCGTCGGCCCCAGCGCCAGGCATGCCATCGATATCAATGCGCCAGTAGGGGTGAATCTGGAGCGCATCGCGCGCGCGCGCGATTCACGTGTCGATGATCTGACGGTAGTGATCCTGGATCGCCCGCGTCACCAGGAGATCATGCGCCAGGTACGCGAGGTAGGCGCGCGCATTCGCCTGATCACTGACGGCGATGTCTCGGCGGCGATCCAGGCGGCAATGGAGGATTACCGGGGGATCGATGTGCTGATGGGTATCGGCGGCGCGCCCGAAGCCGTGCTGGCGGCGGCGGCGATCAAATGTATCGGTGGCGCGATGCAGTGTAAAGTCTGGCCGCGCTCAGACGAGGAGCGCGATAAGCTCAAATCCGAAGGCGTTGACCTCGACCAGGTGCTGCACATCAATGATCTTGTGAAGGGCAACGATGTCTCGTTCGCGGCCACCGGCATTACCAGCGGCGAACTCCTCGATGGCGTGCAATACTTCGGCTGGGGGGCGCGCACCCACTCCGTCATGATGCGCTCTCGCTCCGGCACAGTACGCTACATCCAGGCGCGCCACAAGTGGCGCAAGACTGGCGATCCCGCTCCCGGCATGACCAGGGTCTAGCGGGGACTACGACTATGTATAGTGGCGCCCCTTCGGCTCCTCTTGTCCGCCGACAACGCGGGCGCCATGTTCCAATGCCAATCCTGGTTAACTATTCTTCACCCTCGTGCTATCCTTCACCCTTGTGCGCAAAATCTCCCTGGCCGCCTTCTCCCCACTATGCATCGCCCCGTGAATACTACTCGACTCCGTATATTCCCCGGCCAGGAACAGTCCCTCCAGCGGCGTGCGGTTAGCTGGCAGCTCATTGTATATCCCAGGTCTCTGCGCAAACTGCGAAAAAGGCACACGATACGCCGCTAGAAAACGCCACCTGCTGAGGTCATGTTCAGGGAACCAGCCAGCCAGTTCTCTCAAGCAGCGCTGAGCCAGCTCTTCGTCGTCGCCTTCTGGACTATCCAGCACCGTCGCTGAGAGCAGGTGCCGGTGTGGTGGCGCGTAGGTCGGGGCAATATTCGTGAGCAGCACCGCGTTGTTCACGAAGGCACCGGCATTGGCATTCAGGAGAATCTTGCGATCCCGGTACAACTGCTCATCGCCGGCAAAATACAGGCACACACTCCCCATGGCTTCGGTTGGCAAGGACAGACCGGTCAGTTTCGCCGCCGCTGGGCCCGCAGTCGCTACCACTACGTAATCGGCCTCAAGTGTTTCGCCGCTTGCGAGCTGCACACCACGCACCTTCCCATCACTCATCACCAGCTCACTCACCCGCGCCTTACAACGCACAGCACCCTCTGGAAGCGCCGCAGCTAGTTGCTCTGGCATGGCCTGCATGCCCTCCGCTGGAATGATGGTATCGCCTGTCGCGAGCATCTTAAAAACGAATTGGCACATACGCGCACTGGTCGCCAGCGAGCTGTCAAGAAAGATGCCCCCGTAAAATGGGCGCGCAAAGTGCGCGATGAAACCATCCTCGGCAAAGCCCAGGCGCCGCAAGTACTGTTCCGACGACTCATCCTTGCCACCCGGTTGACCTTTCCCCGAAAATATAGCGCCGGCCGAAAGGCCGATCACATCTCTTAGCAGCCGCAGCACCCGGATTTTATCAGCAGGCGAGATGAGCGGATTAAGTAGCCCGGAGACTATGCTGCCAGGGTCGCGCAAGGGATCGGCGATAGCATACCTTTTGCCGTTTTTGACCAGAATGGCCCCTGGCTCAAAGCGCCGTTGTTTCAGTGCGACAACGTCGAGATGACGCCGGACGGCAGGATAGGCCGTAAATAACACCTGGAAGCCGCGATCCAGACGATAGCCGCCGGCATGCATATCTGTACGCACTCGCCCCCCAACCTGGTCTGACGCCTCTAACACCAGTACCTGCTGGCCCGCAGCCACAAGCTCTCTGGCACAGGTCAGCCCCGCCAGCCCTGCTCCCACGATGATTATCATTGTTGTCATCCCTCCTCGCGCTCGTTCGGCGCTGTCTTATAGCGATAGTGTCCATTGGCATTATACGATTGACGCGTGGGGAAGGGGGTTTGAATACTTTTCTTACCACTTCTCAATACCTTAACACCTTGAGTATTTGTAACATAAATGTTACAACCATTGTATGAAATAGGTGGTTAAGGGAGAGACTATGAATAGATTTGAGCAACGCCTACAGAAGCGGTTACAGAAAAAAGAAATCGCTGAGGGCTATCGAGAAATGGGTGTGGAGCTAGAACTGCTCTCTGCCCTGAAATTGACCGCGGATATCACCCTTCGCCAGGCGAGAGAGGGAGAGTGAAGCGGTCCTCTTCCGCGTAGATACCGTCTGCGTTGTCAAGTGTTTTGGCTCGATCTTTTCATCGAGCCGGAAAATTGGTTAAAGAGAGTGGCGGTGTTTTGAGCACAACCGGTCCCTG
>JALYTT010000260.1 GCA_030854145.1 Chloroflexota bacterium
CCTTGTGCCACCTTGGCATCATCGCGGTAGGCTAGCTTCCAATTGAGCCGTTCTTGGATCACACTGGCTTCGGCTTCTGTGTGCTCGTCGCTGCCTGTTTCGCTCTGCATGCTGCGCTCTCCTCTTCTTGTTCACCTTTCCCTCAGCCTATCACTTTCTCCTCCTCTCCACAACCCTTATATCGTAACGTCAGCAGTGTGACGATGCTATCCTTGACAGACACACCGATTTCGTTCGACCGGACGCGCATATCCCATTTCAATTCTTCCATGACATCTGCCTGGATATCCACATCGGTACGGGAGATCTTCATCATGGTACATGTTTCCTTTCTATTCTTTGCGACTTCGCCGCACTTTGCGGCGGAGATCATCTTAACAAGCATAGAATCTTGATGTTACAGCGCTATCACATTCCTGGTTTTTATTGTCACAAATAGCGCACAAAACGAACGCAGAGAAGAATGATCTCAGTCTGGCAATACCGCCATTTGAAGAGATTCTGCCGGTCCATTGACGTTGCTCCTTGAACAAGTTAAAGGGAAAGTCAGCAGTACTTGAGCAGAGCTATCTTCTTTCTGCAACACGCACGCACAACCCGCCGACAACCGCTCAGCGGCATGCGCTGAAATGAGGACATTGTGTTGTAAAATACGGCAGGAGGAAAGCGGAGTTGGAACAGACTTTTGCCGGCTTGGCGACGGCAGAAGCCTCTGTTGCGCTTCTGCCGTATGGCTATAACGAGGTCACCTCGTCCTTGTCCATCATTTCGGCGGTCGGACGATCAGTAGCGGCAGCTTCGTAGCACCCAGGACACGCTCGGTGATGCTCCCCATAGCCCAGCGTTGCACGCCGCCATGTCCATGGGTTGCCATGGCGATGATGTCGCAACCGCCGAACACTCCTGCCCCCTCTGCATCTTCCCCGTTCTCCGCCAGTCTAATGAGTGCCGCCGCTACATCCGTATCGACTGCGACAGACCAGGTGACAGGGACTTTGAGCTCGGCTACAGCAGGTGCTACCAGGCCTTCGCGGAGATGGTCAACTGTAGAGCTAAGGTACTGTTTGGCCTTGTACAGAAATTGCTCCCTTTCCGCAGAGTCTTTCTCCCCGCTGTCAGAGGCCACAGGTTTCACCACCCTGGTCAGGTGCAGTGCACCCTGGGCAGGCGCTGCTAATGCAGCAATCAGGTATGCAGCAGGTTCTATGACTGCCTTCGCCAGTGCGGAGCCGTCCAGCGCGACCAACGCACGCAGTGGACGGGTCGCGTCTGGATGTGGACCCGCAGGCACAGGTCCACCCTCGCGCACCACTAGCACCGGTATTGGGGCATGACGGGCCACTTTCTCTGCTACGCTACCCAGGACCCAACGCTTGAACCCAGTGTCTCCATGGCTGCATATGATGATCAGATCAGTCTCGTTGGGGCCAGCCGCAGAGAGGATTGTCTGCGCTGATAGGCCAAAGAGCACTTCTGTTTTTGTTTCGACTCCTGCCAGCTCATCCAACCTGGCAATGGTCGCAAGGTAGTCGATTGCCCTGGCACGGTCCACTTCAAAGACTTCTCGCATCAGACGCGGCGATTCCGCTGTATGCCCGGCGGTATCAATTGCAGTAGTTACCACCCGCAGCAAGGTGATTGATCCACCAGAGGCACGCGCTATACGTGCGGCGATGGGAATGGCCCGCTCGGCCCGCTTGGAACCATCCAGAGGCACTAAAATCCGCTGAAACATTGTATTGCTCCTTTCGGCATCCTTGTCATTGCGTTTCATCTGGCAGTGATGTTCGTAATTTGAGAGGGAACTCATGGAACATCCCTCTTGTTGTGGAGAGCGATGCCCCGCTGTTCCCCCCACGCACTCCTTGGTGTCCTCTCAGAGCATCTTTTCCCTTCATCTCCCTGCGGAGGTGGTCAAATTCGGACTCCTGAATGAGACGAATTTTGAAGCCACTTTCTGTTGGTCTGCCACAGTTAGGGCAAAAATTTGTGGTATCAGAGAACTGAAGACCACAATACAGACAATCTTTTGCCATAGGTGTCCTCCTCATCTTTCCTCTGCTATAGGCTCAGATAGTATCTTGGGATGTTCCCAATCCCACGCGTGCTATCCACCTTCCGTCTTGCTTGAGCATTCTCACTTTAAGAGCATACCCCTCCCGTCTCACACCGGCATCACAGGGAGGAGAACTTATCTCACGGCTGTGTCAGAAACTGTCTGAAAAAGGATAATTGTAGATAATTTGTGATACAATAAGAGCAATGATTAGAACACAGTACCTCACTGATGTGAGCGATGCAGAGTGGAACTGCATCGCTTCTCTTTTCCCTGCCCCTTGTGTGCATGGACGTCCCAGGCTTCATAGCCCTCGTGAAATTCTCCATGCTCTCCTCTATCTGCTTCGAAGCGGGTGTGCTTGGCGCTTGCTGCCCCACGATCTCCCTCCCTGGAAGACGGTGTATCACTCCTTTCGTCTCTGGAGAAGAAATGGTTTGTGGGAGCGTGTCCATACTGCGCTCCGAGAGCGGGTGCGTCTTCAGATGGGACGGCAAGCTCAACCAAGTGCAGGCATCATCGACAGCCAAAGCGTTAAAACAATCGGTCTGTGTGGCCCTCGTGGGTATGACGATGGCCGCGAAAATGAAGGGACGCAAGCGTCATCTGCTTGTCGATACGCAAGGCCTTGTGCTCAAAGCAAAGGTTCATTCTGCCGACGTCATGGATCGTGATGGAGTGATGCTCTTCGTCGATGGGATTGCAAACGAGTTTCCTCGGCTTCGTCATGTCTGGTTGGATGCTGGCTACAACGGCAAAGGGAAAGGCAAAGACTGGATTGAGACGACGCTGGGGTGGACCGCGAAGATCGTCCAGCATCCTCCAAAGCCCCGCTCTATCTGGCTTCCCAAAGGCGTCGAGCCAGACTGGGAGAAGATTGCTGCGCAGTTGCCCCCTCCTGGCTTTCATGTCTTCCCTCGTCGATGGGTGGTGGAAAGAACGTTCGCCTGGTTGGGCCAGAATCGACGCTTGAGCAAGGATTACGAACAACGTTGTGAGTCCGAAGAAGCTTGGATCTACATTGCCATGACACGACTCATGACAAAACGTCTCGTTGCTGCTTCATCCTTTTTCAGACAGTTTCTAATACTACAGCCCCACTTACAGGGCGAGAAGTGAAGTAAGGCGGCTTGGGAGGCTGAATGGCAATTCATAACACCGAATAGGCGAACGCGCTCCTGAAGCCCTCTCACATGCTAAGTAGGACTGTAGTACTAGTGCGGGGTTCAAAGGGGCGGCCGCCCCTCTGCACTCCTGCTGGGAGAACACGCGGCAGTCATCTTTTCACGCTCTAGAAAAATCCGGGATGACTCATACTTCAACACCCTGGTCAGTTTTCTTCAGCAGAACCAAGCGGAAAACGCGCTGGAACTGTTGCGCCGCCGTTTGGCGGTGAACGCGCACATTTTCCGTGATGGACAGTGAACACAGGTGCCGGGACGGGAACTGGTGCCTGGCGATATAATCCACGCGCATATGGGTGATAGCATCCTGGCCGATATGCACCCGCCTGGTTGGTTCGCTCGTCCTCGATCAGTCGCCTTTGACTGGAGAGTCTGTGCCAGTTGATAAAACGGTTGGTGATATCGCCTACTCTGGTGCGATTGTCAAGTACGGGGAAGTCACAGAGCAGGGAACCGCCACCGGCACCGCTATCTCCTTTGGCAAGACGACGGAGTTGGTGAAGACCGCTAGAACCGCTTCGCGTCTGGAGTCGGTCATTATGAGGATCGCAGTTCACTCACACCAGGAACAAAAGATCCACATTTCATGCACAGGATTTGCTGGGCAGCGCGTAGCAGTGCAGCGTTTTTTCATGGCGCAGAGCTGCAGAAGTAGCTATGGATATACCCCGGCGGCTCCCCTCAGTGCAAATCGAAGAGGTGGACTTCACCCCTGGCAAAGGGCGGCCAGTCGCCTAACCCGACCTGCTCGAGGCCACATCTCATGCATACCATTCGATCCCGTCGACGCAGCTGGTGATGATCGTACCGGCGTCTTCGCTCAATAAGGCCGCGGCATCCTCCAGCGCCCCGATGGAGGCCACACCACCGGTTTTACGCACGAACTCGCACGCCGCCTCGACTTTGGGTCCCATCGAACCCGCGGCGAAGCTGAGCCTCTCCAGAGCGTCGGGAGAGGCGCGGCGAATGGCACGCGCTCTCGGTTTACCCCAGTCCTTAGACACCGCCTTTACATCGGTCAGCATCAGATACGCATCGGCTTGTAGCTCTCGCGCGAGCAGGGCACCGGCTCGGTCTTTATCGATTACCGCTTCAACACCCACCAGGCTCCCATCTGGACGGTAGACGGTGGGAATGCCGCCGCCCCCGGCGCATATCACAACCACACCCGCCCTGACCAGGAACTCGATCACTTTGAGTTCGAAGATGTGCTTTGGTACAGGCGAGGGAACCACCCGTCGATAGCGGTCATTATCTGGAGCCATAGCCCAGCCGCGTTCTTTCGACAGGCGCTCAGACTCTTCGCGCGTGTAGATGGGACCGATGGGTTTGCTCGGATGCTGAAACGCCGGATCGAGCGGGTCCACCTCGATCTGTGTGAGAATCGTAGCGATGGGCTGCTCGTAGGGAAGCACATTGCCCAGTTCCTGCTCGATCAGGTAGCCAATCATTCCTTCGGACTGGGCGCCCAGCACATTCAGCGGATACGGTTCAACGTCTTTATATGCAGCGGATTGCAGGGCCAGTAATCCCACCTGCGGGCCGTTGCCATGTATAATCACGATCTGGTGCCCGCGCGCGACCTGCGCCAGAGCTTTGGCCGCAACTCTCACATTCTCGCGCTGGTTCCGCTCGCTCATCGGTTGTCCCCGGCGCAGGAGGGCATTGCCTCCCAGAGCAATAACAACTCGCATGACTTTAGCCTCCCAGCGTCGCGACCAGAACCGCTTTAATGGTATGCAAGCGGTTCTCGGCCTGCTCGAAGACGATGGACGCCTTCGACTCGAACACCTCGTCGGTGACTTCCAGCGCGCTCAGGCCGTATTTCTCGAAGATTTCCTTGCCCAGCTTCGTGCCCGTGTTGTGCAGCGCTGGCAGGCAGTGCATGAATTTCACGGCAGGAGTGTGCGTCGCGGCCATGAGTTCGCTGTTCACCTGGTAGGGCAACATCTCTTTGATGCGCTCGCCCCACAGATCAGTCGGCTCGCCCATCGACACCCACACGTCGGTGTACAGGAAATCGCAGCCCCGGACGGCGGCCCCCGCATCCTCGGTCAGCGTGATGCGCCCTCCGCTCTCCTCAGCGAGAGCGCGGGCCTGGCTCACGCGGGCATCAACGGGCCAGGTCTGCCTGGGTCCCGCCAGGCGCATATCCATGCCCATCATCGCGGCGCCGACCATGAGGGAATCGGCCATGTTGTAGCCGACATCGCCCAGGAAGCAGCACGAGACGGCTTCGAGCGGCTTCTGCACATACTCCTGTATGGTGAGCAGATCTGCCAGTACCTGGGTCGGATGCGCCTCATTGGTCAGGCCGTTCCAGACGGGGACGCCGGCAAATTGCGCCAGCTCCTCGGCCTCCGCCTGCGTAAAGCCGCGGTACTCTATGCCGTCGTACATGCGGCCAAGCACGCGGGCGGTATCCTTCATGGTCTCCTTGTAACCGATGTGCGACCCGCTTGGACCGATGTAAGTGACGTGCGCCCCCTGGTCGTATGCAGCCACTTCGAAGCCGCTGCGGGTGCGCGTCGAGTCCTTCTCGAAAATGAGCGCAATCTGTTTCCCCTTCAGGCGCTGCACCTCCGTCCCCGCGTACTTCGCTGCCTTCAATTCGGCTGAGAGCCGCAGCAGAAAGCCGATCTCGTGCGCAGTGAAGTCGTCCAACTTCAGGAAGCTTCTGTTTCTCAAGTTAAAGCTCATGGTATTTTCTCCTCTCGCATAAAAATCAGGCCGGGTCGCGCAACAGCGGGCAAGACATGCAGTGGCTGCCGCCGCGACCGCGTCCCAGCTCGGAGCCTGAGATCGTGATCACCTCGATACCGGCCTTGCGCAGCCTGGTGTTGGTGTCGTCGTTGCGGTCGTAGGCCACGACCACGCCTGGCTCGAGCGCCAGGACATTGTTGCCGTCCTCCCACTGCTCGCGCTCGGCTTCGAATTCATCGCCGCCCGTTGGCACCTGGCGTAGTTGCTTGAGTGAGAGGGCCGATGCCACCACCTCGACGAACGGTCGCTCCTCGCGCGTGACCTGGATTGCTTCCTCGCTCTCGCCCAGGCGAATGCTGAATGTCTGAATGCGCTCGACGATGGGGGAAAAGACGGTCACCAGGTCGCGGTCGCAGAACGTGAAGACGGTATCCAGGTGCATATGCGCGCGGTTGCGCGGCAGCCGCGCGGCGATGACGCGCTCCGCGCCTCCTTTCACGAAGAGGTTGCGCGCGATCTGGCCGACGGCCTGCGGCGTGGTGCGCTCGCCCATGCCGATCACCACCGTCTTATTGCCGATGGGCATCACATCCCCGCCCTCGACGTGCGCCTTGCCGTGATCCTGGTCGACGTCACCGTACCAGTATTCGAACTGCGCATCTTTGAACGCGGGGTGGAAGCGGTAGATGGCGGCAATGTTGAGGGTCTCCTGCCGCCGGGCAGGCCAGTACATCGGATTGAGCGTCACGCCGTTGTACATCCAGCAACTGGTGTCGCGCGTGAACATCTGGTTGGGCAGCGGGAAGAGCACGAAATCGCCGGGCAGGGAGATCATGACCTCCATCGCTTTGAAGTCGCGCGGTAACTCGCCAAAGGTCAACCCGCCGGTCATATACGTGGCGAGGGTGGACGCATCCATTTCACGCAGCCACGCGCGCATCTCCTGGCTGAGCGTCAGTCCAAGTTCGTTGGGCGTGACCTTGCGGTCGAGCAGCCACGCGCGCGCCTGCCGGTCGCTCAGGGTTTCGGTCAGTAAATCGCCCACGAGCAGCACCTCGATGCCGCGTGAGCGCATTTGATCGACGAAGACATCGTGTTCCCAGCGGGCTTTCTTGACCCACAGGACGTCATCGAACAATAAATCATGCGCGTTCTCAGGCGTCAGGCGTTTCAAGCTGAGGTCTGGTCGATGCACCAGGACCTTGCGCAGTTTGCCGACCTCTGAATACACACCATATGGAGCCATAGTGACCACCTTTTTCTTTCAGTGCTGCTTGTTTAGGACTGTGTGTTTTCTCTTCATCCTCACCTGGGAGGGTTCAGGAACGGATCGCTCCTGAACTGCACATGAGACGAAAGCCGGGTTTCCACCGGCAAGAGCCGCGAGTTTTTCCCAGACTTAAGCCGCCTGCCCACCGTCGGTCGTCGTCTCTCCCTCCTTGAGCACAGCATCGGACTGCTGCTTGCGCATCCAGACATAGACGGGGATGCCGATCAGAAGCAAGACGAAGCCGTAGAGGACGGTCTGAGCGCCGGAGCCAATCACCGTCCACACCGAGTAGGCGAAGGCGATGACGGCAATGATGCTGGAACCGAGCAGGCGCTTGCCGCTGAATTGCTCCCGATCCTTGATGAAGATCATCAGTTCTGCCATCGCGCAGAAGGCGTAGGGCACCAGCGTGGTCAGCGTGGCGAGCAGGATAATGAAGGTGAACATCTGGATCAGGCTGCTCGATCCGGAGTAGTTGAAGACCAGTAGCAGCGTCACCAGCACGCTCGAGATGACCACGCCGAACCACGGCACGCCTTTCTTCGACATGGTGCCGAAGATTTTGGGGAACAGGCGGTCGCGCGCTGCCGCCATCGGGACCTGGCCCTGGATGAGGGTAAAGCCGTTCAGGTTGCCCAGGCACGAGATGACCGCGCCGATCACCACGGCGTAGAAGGCCCAGTGACCCCAGATGCTGCCGGCGGCGTCCGCGAAGGGCGCGCCGGATTTGCCGAGCTGCGCCAGCGGGAGAATGCCCATGACCGCTACTGTGCCGAGGATGTAGACCAGCCCCACGAGGATGGTGCCCAGCACCGTCGCGCGCGGGATGGTCTTGCTGGGGTTCTTGACGTCATCAGCCGGGATGGTGGCCGACTCGACGCCCAGGAAAGCCCACAGCGTCAGGGCCGCGACGGCGGTGACGGCCGCGAAGGGGGACATGCCGCTCGTATTGAACGGGATGAAGTGGCTCCAGTTGATCCAGAACAGCCCGATGGTCGCCATAGCGACGAGCGGCACCAGCTTCATGATGGTGGTGATCACCTGGAAGACACCAGCCTGCCTGATACCCATCACGTTGATCCAGGTGACGAGCCAGATCAGCCCGATGGCGACCAGGCCGGAGAGCCAATGCTGCTGTCCCAGTACGGGGATCACGCCCCCGAGGTAGCTCACGAGAGCGACAGCAATGGCCGCGTTGCCGACCCAGACAGCGATCCAGTAGCCCCAGGCGATCCAGAAGCCGGCGAAGTCGCCGAAGCCCAAGCGGCTATAGGCATAGGGTCCACCCACCTTCGGCACCATCGACGCCAGTTTGGCGAACATCAGGGCCAGAAACATCGCGCCCGCCGCGGTAAAAAGCCAGCCGACAATGGAGATTCCACCGAACGCTGCAAGAGAAGCGGGCAGTAAAAAGATGCCCGAACCGATCATGTTGCCAACGACGAGAGCTGTGCTCGAACCCAGGCCCAGCGTGCGCTTGCGCTCTGTAGGTGCTGGCTCTTGAGTCGCGGTGCTCCTGGGAATTTCTACCTGTGTCATAGAAGGACTCGCTTTCCGATGCATCGCATCACGAAGAGGACGGCAAGAAACGTCCTCGCTGGCCATTCAACCGGTTAACGCTGCTGTCCTTTTTGGATGAAAGGGAGGCATTGTTGCCGGCCTCTGCCATAACTTCTACGAGAAGCATAGACTCTGAGCATCACGGTTCGGTCGCTATTATGGCCGTTCTTATCACAAATGGTTCACATCTCATGGGCTTCATCAGGGAAAACAGCAGCGACTCGAGGCCGGAGCTAAAAAGGATTTCACCTCACGTGAAATCCTGTGTGCTCATTGTGATTTGCTTTGGCCGTTCCGTGAACTCTTTGTGAGATTGCCTGTGTAGTCTGTTATTACGCATGTATGCCTCTCCGGCGAAGCGAGCGATGCACGAATAGTACATGAGCGTCACTCAGGTACCTTGAAGGAGACGGCGAATGTGTTTGGGAATACCAGGGCAAATCGTTGAAATTGTCGATGCTGAAAAGCAATTCGGACGGGTAGAGGTACCAGGCAACACGCGCACCATCCACCTTGGCTTACTGGCGCCCGAAGAAGTTCAGATCGGCACGTGGGTACTGAATCCACGCAGGCATGGCGGTCAGTGTGACTGTAGATAATGAATGTCCACTTGAGAGAGGCATAACCTGTCCTTTTGAGCACAATCATCTCTGTGAATACGGGGCATTTTGAGTGATTTCATCTCCCTGAGACGCGGTTTGCGGCCATAATGTGACAGCGGGTCGAAAAAAGCTTTCTTGTCTCTCACCTCTCTCATTTGACCCTCATGGGTAGTGTTTTTTTCTAGGACCGTAAACTATCCTTGATGAGTTTGGCCTCAAGATCGGCGAGATAGGTACCCGGGTCTCTGCGAAAGCGCGATTGCTTACAGCGACTTTCCTGCCGAAACGAGACTTGG
>JALYTT010000261.1 GCA_030854145.1 Chloroflexota bacterium
GGATGGAGGCGTCATGCCCGTACATTGAGCTTGACAGAGCACTGCTGGTAAATTAACTGAAAGGCTGACCGATTTTTCACTGAAGGGTGAAACTTTTCACTGAAGGGTGAAACTCGACTCCTCGAAGCCTGGAAAAACCGCTTCACATCAGGTATACTTTTTACTGAACATGTAATTTGCGCTCCTCATCAAGATCTCCATAAACGGGCGCGAATGCGGAAACAGATGTACCTGAAGTAAGGCGAGGCTGCTCATGGTCGCACTTGAAGTACAAGGCATTGATCTGTTCAAGATCGCGAATCGCTCCATTTCGGGTTGGGTCCCGAGCTTCAAAATGGGCAGCGCGGCAGCCCCAGTCAAGCTCCCATTCTGTAGTCAGCTTGAAGAGCATCTCCTTTTATGGCTTGAGTACCATCCCCTGGTGGTGAACTACGCGCGTGGCGACATTGACGCGCAGTTTGCCACGAAGTATCGGCTGCCGATCCCGCAGCACGCGCCGTTCACCATTGGCTACACGTTTGAAGACCAATTCCATCACTACCTGCCCGATGCCGTGGGCATGCTCTCAAATGGGCGACCATTCATTGCTGAGGCAGGCATGGAGGATGACAAACGAGGAGATCGGAATCTCGCTAAAGCGGAAGCTGCACGAAGACTCGCACGCTTGCAAGAGGGTGTTTTCTGGATCGGCACCGAGCGCACACTCACCAAACGGCGCTCCTTTAACCTGGTCTTTTTGCATGCCAGGCGCAAGACGTTTCCTGCCTTCGCTGATATTGCCACTTCCCTCGCCTCAGTCTGGCCTTGGGGAGAAGTCGCAAGCATCGAAGAGGTCGCAAGCAGACTTTCCCACCAATTTCCCGTCGATCTGGTCGAAGCGGCGATCTGGAAGGTGGTGGCAGATGCGGCGGCAGCGGGACATCTGCTGCTTGATCTGGAGCAGTTCACCCTCTCTCGCACCCTTCCTCTGGCTCTGCTCTCACCTGATGCTCCAGTGGTTGTGCCCTCACCACTCCCTGACACGCTCGAACCTCCGCCAGACATACAGCCAATGGCGGGAGTCTCACGCGTGCCAGTTGCCCTCGTTGCGGGGCCGACGTTTGATGCCTCCCGTCTTGCCGAGCCACAACAGGAGCAATTTCACCGCAATCTGCGGGCTGTGGAACAGGTGCTTGCCGGAGCGAAGCAAACCCAGGTCGCCCGTGATGCAGGCATTCCACGTCCAACGCTTTCTCGCCTCGTCAAACGAACGAAGTTGTTAGGCAGCATCGCTTGTGTGCCCTATGGGAGCTACACCCGAAAAACGACGATGCACCCAGCCTTCCAGGAGTGTATCCGTCGGCTGTATTTGCTGCCTACCCGCCTCACCATGACCGCAATTCGAGAACATAGCGAAATGCAACAGGTGGCGACGCGCTTGACATCAGAAACGGGCAAGCCAGTCAAACTTCCCTCCTATGCTCAGGTACGCAAAGAGGTGCAAAGCCTCTCGGTGGAACCAGCATTGGTGGCTATGCGCGAAGGGGCAAAATCCGTTCCACGTGAGCGTGAGTCGCCCCAGTCTTTTGCGCTCTCCATTCCTGCACCAGCTCTGCTCACCCAGGTCGATGAGCACACGATGGATCTGTATGTCGTCACCCCCTCTGGCGAGACGGTAGCCAGCCGTGTGCATGCAGCGGTGCTCATCTGTGTCAAAACGGCAGCGATCCTCGGCGCGATTTTGGCCTTGGGGCCACTGAAGGAAGAGGATTACATGCGCCTGGTCAAGGTTAGCCTGGAGAGGAAAGATCACCTGGTTGGCATCACTGGCTGTGAGCATGCCTGGCCGTGTTTTGGGAAACCGGCAATTATCTTTCATGATCGAGGGAAGATCTTCACCTCCGAGCGAGCACGGTCTGTCCTGGTGGATCGGCTTGGCATCATCACCGAGCAAGCCCCGCCTTACGCACCATCGGCGAAAGGCACCGTAGAGAATCTCTTTCGATGGATGACGGAACGTTTTGAAAAGAGACTCTCCAATTCGTCCTATGGCGTCCACGATGCGGAAGCCGCAGCGCAAGCGGGAGGCATGACGCTAGAAGCGTTAGAGCGCTGCTTTTATCAAGCCATTGTTGATGATTATCAACAAGCCTTCAACGACCTTCGACGGCAACGCCCCAGTGTGCTGTGGGAGTTGGGGGTAGCACAGAGCGGCGTGCCGCAGTACCTGGGCTCGCCTGATGACCTCAAACTCCTGCTCATGAAAGCACAAAATCGTAAGACGCCCCATCATGGATATCGCGTGCAAAGCGGCAATAGACTCTCCTTTCAGGGGCGCTGGTATGTGTGTCCCGGACTTCTCTCACGACTCCGTGGCCGTGAGTTTGACCTGTATTATGATAGGAGGGACGTGGGTGTCCTGTATATTTTTGTCGAGGGGGAATATGTTGGGGAAGCCTACTGCCCACAACTCATGGGAGGCCGCGTGAGCGAGTGGGAAGCCAGAGCCATGCGCAAACACGATGAGGAACAGGCCAGAATCGCTCGTGAACAAGGGCTGTCTGTTCGTGCTCGTATTCAGAACGAAGCAGGAACGGCTCGTCGGAGCCTGCGTGCAGAGATTCGTCAAGTCGAGCAAGCGCGTCAATGGGATCGCCAACGCGGCGACATTCATCCAGCCATCGTTTCTGAACACTTGGCGATTCTTGAGGCAGAGAAACTTGCCCCACCAAAGCTCGCGCCAGCACGCCCGGATGCTGAACCTGATCGTCCAGTCCGTATTTTACCTGTTCGTAGGATGTGAGAGGAACTCTACCCATGGCGCATTCCCCCTTCAGAAAGTACCCATTCATCGAGACCGCCTTCGCGAGACGCCTCCAGGCAAAGCTGCATGACTCCTGGGATAATCGTTCTTGGCATCTGCTCGTGGCCGATCCGGGTGCTGGCAAAACCACGGCCATTCACGACCTGCAAAAAAGGGCTGGCGGACGCTCTGTTCTTGCGGTGGTGGCTCCAAAGAACAGAGAAGATGAGCAGGCGCTGGGTGACCAATTCTTTAGCGCTTTAGGACTTTCGCTCAAAGGGCATTGGCGCACCCGCAAGCCAAAACTGATGGGGCACTTGCATCAATATGGAACTGAGTTTCTCATTGTGGATGATGCCCATGATCTCTCCATGCCTCATCTGATGCTCCTCAAAGAAGTGACAGATCAGGGGAAGTTACACTATGATCATCAGCTTGGGGTGTGTCTAGTCGCTGCTGGACGAGGGAACACGATCCCACTCAAAGAAATCTTAGATCAGCCTGAGCCGACCTGGCTGCAATGGCGTCGCCGCCTTGATTCGATGCAGCCCTTCTGCCGCATTGCCAGCCACACCTCCGAAGAAGTCCGAGAAATCCTGGCGACCCTGGAAGTGGTGTTCCAGCCGTTGCTCCCACAGCTCAACCTTCGTCGATGGACTTCATCGATCTATGATTGGCTCACGCAACCATCTCTCGATCCGACACGCTCAGGCCGGGTAACGATAGACAACCTGATGAAGCTCGTGATCGCCGCCCTGGAATGGTCGTATGAGGCAAAAGCTCTTGATGTACAAATCACCTGGCTAGAGCAAGCCGCCGAGTTGCTCGTGCTCCGCCATGATACGCTCTGGATTATCGATGGAGCCGCGCCTAGCATGGAAACAGATCAGGCTGAGATCCTCTCGCCTGCACAGGAGAGTCAGACGCCTGCTTCCCAGGTCTCTTCCTCGAAGGAAGAGCAAAAGATCCCACCTTCGGGTTCTACAGAACAGGCTCCTCTTGCACAATCTGGGAAAAAGACGGAGACGCCTCCCGCCACATCGGACAAATGCACGTTTTCTGGGGCCGTGCAAATTCCTCTCAAGCATTTTCAGGAGAGTGGTGTCGCGCGTGTGGAATGCCCCGGCTGTAGGAGAACATGGACTCTTTCTCCGAGCGGTGGAGTTCTTCATTTCAAGTCTCACGACAAACGCAAAACGAACACGCCCAACACCGGACGAAGGTGGGCCAGGGGAGAGGGGGAAACTGACTGGAATGTGGTCGGAGGAGGAAGCAGATGAAGCAGAAAATGCGGAATCACATCTTTGCTTGTGGGCAGGTGATCGGCTTTCTGACCCGCTATGCTACCCTATCACAGGAAGCTGCGGAGATCTCTCTTGAGAGTGTCTTCATGGATTACTGTCTGGACTGTGAGCATTTCGAGGAGTATGGGATAGCCGTAGCGATAGACCAGCAAGAACATGCAGTGGCGTGTGCGCTCTGTGAGCGATACCAGCTTTTCGTGGAAGGGTGGAACCGAGGCCAAAGCCAGGCGCAACAGGCATTTGAGATGGCAGATCTTGCGGTGATTGAAATCATTGGGACCCTCGCTGGCTGGACTACACGGCGTTCTCCTCGAACCGCTCGCAGTATTACAGCAGAACATGACGCAGCAGTGGGTGGCTTCCAAGGGGAAGTATGGCAGCATTTTATTACCTCCTGGCGGCAGACAGGTGGAGATCGAAGACGCATCAAAGGGGTGTAGATCCCATCGTTATTTACACTTCTCTCCGCTGATACCCCTGATGTGAAGCGGTTTTTCCTGGCTTCGAGGAGTCGAGTTTCACCCTTCAGTGAAAAGTTCCATCTTTCAGTGAAAAATCGGTCAGCCTTTCAGTTAATTTACCAACTGCGCGTCCTCGCTCCCGTAGACCCTCTCTTTCATGTACGGGCGCCGCTCGCCTGCGCCCGGTCAGCCTGCGCGTCCTCGCGTCTACATATTGATCACGAAGCGCAGTTTCCGTTTGAAGGCATGCTCGAAGAGATCGGCCTTCTCGTAGGCGTGTTCCAGTTCATCATCGAGATCGGCCAGGAGGCGCGTCCAGAGGCGAATGGTCCAGATATCCTTTGAGCACAGTTCTGGAGCCGTGGCGAGGTGCAGGACACGTCCATCATGGCTATAGTCGAGGGCATCGGCGACGCGCAGGAGGGCCGACAGGGCCGAAACGCGCTTACGGGCAGAGCGGCCTAATACGGCATACTCTTCATGGGAGGCCGAAGGCAAAGCCCTGCGGTGATAGCGCGCGATGCAGGCGATTTCGTGACGCTCTTTGTCTGTGAAATCGGGCAGCACAGTTTCTTTAATCAGGCGAAAGGAGTGCTTGTGATGACGGCGCGTCTCAATCATCATACCGGTATTATGCAGAAATGCGGCCCGGTCAAGGAGCCGCAGCGCTTCAGGATCCAACTGGTGCAGTGGCTGTGTGGCCTCGAATAATTGTACTGAGAGGCGCGTCACCTGCCGGGCATGCGGCCAGTCTTCTACCAGTAATCCTCCGCTTAAATAGAGTTCTTCGGAGGTTGGATGGGGGAGTTGCCACCACTGTAATTCCTCAATTGGAAGCATCTGCTATCCACCTTTGTCTGTTACTACATCGAAATTGCTGCATATATTTTCTATGTGAGCGACCCCGATGCTCTCTTCGACTATACCACGACCATATTGTACACTACCCGGCGGTCATTATCACAGTCCCTTTACTTCTATAGGAGAAGACGCGGACATATGCAAAATATCCAGAACCTCATGCCGGAAATCGCGTTTCTGAAGACGGTTCCAGTGCTTGTGGAATGTGGTATACTGCCGCTTGCGCAGGGACTGCTGCTTGCGCAATAAGGACTCTAACCCCTGGCGTTCTTCAAAAGTGGGTGTAACGGCCGGGTCCAGCAGGGTGGTGGCCAGTTCGGGTCGCACCAGTGAATGTTGCTGCTGGTGCGTTGTGCCAGTATCGTCATTGTGCCCATTATATACCGCGTTCCCCTGCTCTACCAGGCACAGCCGCAGAAGCGCGATCATCACATCGCTATCATGGATGGCGCCCAGTTCCTCCTGGAGATGTGACACCTCCACAGCGATAGGCGCACACGCTTCTGGCAACACATCCTCGAATACTTCGAGCGTGTAACGCAGCCGTTTGGCAGCGATGCGCAGGTTGTGTAGCTCCTGGATACTGCAAGGATCGCTCACATACGGCTCCCAGGCATACATCTCGTCCAGGCGCGCGCTAATGATCAGACGTGCATTCTCGCCTGTAGGAGCCTGGGGATCGAGTCCAGTGATAGGTTTAGCTTTTGCCATTGGTAGTCGCCCCCTTCGAGATGCAATCATCTATCTGCCGCCTGACGGCCTTTTCATCAAAGGTTGTGAAATAACTTTCCAGGTGCTCTTGCTCCTGTTCGCGATATACGCTGAGCCGCGCAATCAGCCAGCGCAGCGCCGGTTGCTCTTCGTCTGGTGCCTGATCAAGTTGCGTGTGCAGGCCCAGCAGCAGCACATCGGTATCGCGGGCAGCCCCCAGGAGATCGGCGGTCTCTTTGACGCCCCGGTACACCTTCTTAAAGGCTTTAGGATTGCAGCAGGATTCGTATGCATCGAGGACAGCGCGCAGGCGGCGCGAGGCCACGCGCATTTTATGCACGGCCTCCACATCTTCATCTTTGAGCACCTCCGCGCGCCAATCCAGCATTTTCTGAGCGCGCTCATGCAGCATGCGCCGGCCAGAGTGCGCGAAGGTCTCCGCCACATGCTCCGTCGCTTCCTCCCTCCATGAGTGCATAAGGTCTCCCGTCCCGGCCTGCTCCAACCAGTGTTCTCCCTGCCGCTCGTAGGCCAGCAAGGCACCCTCGCGTATACCGTGCGGGCTGACGCGGATCTCGTCCAGGCGCAGGCGGATCATCATCTCGCGAATAATGAGGGCCCCGGCGGGCAGGATGAGCGCGCGGGAGACCGGCTGCTGATAGCGCTGGCTGTTCTCTTCCGCCGTCAGCGCGCTCAACAGGCCTTCGCAGCGTGTGAGGTCGCGCAGGGTCACACGTGTACAAGCCATGTCGAGTCCGAAGGCATGATGCATCATAGCCAGCAGCGAATTGGCGCTCCCGCCTGTGACTACCAGCACCGGGGGGCGCTTCTTGATGCGTAGGCCGCGCACATAGGTGCTGACAAACGCGCGGGCCACCTCCAGTTCGTCATAGGTGGGAGGGTTCGAGGGCAAATAGCGATCATGCAGCCAGCCGGAGCCGAGAGGCAGCGAGGTTTCCCAGGTGATTTTCCCCTGCCGGGCCAGCACCAGTTCAGTGCTGCCGCCACCCAGGTCCATCACGCCGACGACGGGGGGCGCGCCCGCTTCTTTGTATAGCTCGTATGTTGCGCCGTAAAAGGTGAGTGTCGCCTCGACATCGCCGCTGATAAGCTGCACATCAAGGCCGGTCTCGCTCTTGACGGCGGCCAGAAACTCGGCGCTGTTGCTGGCCTGGCGAATAGCCTCGGTGGCCACCACAAGCACAGGGTCGGCCTGATGCTGCTGGGCCAATTCTTTATAGCGGCGCAGGGTCGCGATAGCGACATCGCGTTTCTGAGGCGAAATCTCCCCACTGGCCGTGACGCTTTCGCCAATGCGCACCATCTCCACCTCGTCGGCGATGATGTCCAGGTCATCAGGTCTACAACGAGCCACGACGATATGAATGGTATTGCTGCCAATATCGATGGCGGCACGTACCGGAAGCTGTTGTTCTCGCATAGCAGTCTTCTCTCCGGGATATGGGAGTACATGTACGGTCCCCACGCGCTGTGATTTTTATGGGTCTCTCCATGAAAAGACGTATCTGAGGCCATGAGGGACGCGATTGTAGTATTCTCATTATAGCATGTTGGCCTATCTCACCAGGACCATCGGGAAGAGGGAAATCAGGCCGTAAAACCTCTTGACAGAGCGCAACGGTTGCAGTAATATAAGCGTGTTCCTTCGCGGAAGAGGGAGCCAGGCCGAAGTGGTGAAACTGGTAGACACGCAACGTTCAGGGCGTTGTGCTCTAACGGGCATGGGGGTTCGAGTCCCCCCTTCGGCACCGATGAGGTTTTTCACGTCGTCTCAAGTGGCTCTACAGGCAGCTTGAGGCGTTTCGTTTTCGGGGATCGTAGGGGTTTGACAGCAATTTTGACAGCAACGCCAAAAATTTATCCAAGATGTCGTTCATCATTCTCTGGCAGTTCTTGCAGCGCATCATTGAGCTTCGCCATTGCGTCTCTCTGCATGCCTGGTAAGACATGGCTATAAATGTCCATCGTCATGCTAATCTGGTTATGCCCGAGAAGCTCCTGGACGACTTTGGGATGCACACCTAAGCTGAGCAAAATGGTGGCTGCGCTGTGCCTCAGGTCGTGAAAGCGAATTGAAGGAAGTCCTCCTTTCTTTAACAATGTTTTGAATCTATCCACAACCTTCGATGGGTTAAGCGGTGTCCCTAACGCAGTACAAAAAACGAGATCCCGGTCCTGCCACTGCGAACCTGCCTTTAACTTCGCCTCTAGCTGACGCGCGCGATGTTGCTTGAGCAGTGTAACGACGATTAGCGCAAGCAGAATGCTTCGCCGGCTCTTCTCGGTTTTTGGCTCAGCTTCGATATATCTATTGCCAGGCTGGCGTGTGAAGATGCGTCGAACCTGGAGCGTATTTTGCGAGAAGTTTATATCTTGCCATTTGAGTGCCAGAATTTCACCTCGCCGCATCCCACTGGTAATCGCAAGGACAAAAATCGCCTCCAATGAATGCCCTTTGGCGATTGCCAGGAACTGCTGCGCCTGTTCCATCGAAAGTGGCTGAATCTCATAATGCACTCTGCGCGGTGGCGAAACTGCGTCACAGACGTTGCGCGCAATGAGATTGTAACGGACAGCATCGTCCAATGCTTTGTGAAGCATCGCATGAAGGCCATTCACTGTTGTTGAGGAAAGTCCTCCTTTGAGCTTCTTTGTGTAGAACGCCTGGACGTGCTGTGGAGTCAGCTTTTGTAATTGGTGATATCCAAGCACTGGAATAATATGCAGTCGGACCAGTTCCCCGTACCGCTCATAAGAGCGGATACGAAGCGCAGCTTTGTGATCCTCCAACCACTGAGTGAGAAACTGCTCGACCGTTTGCTGCGGAGTCGTCATCAGCATTCCTTGCTGTTGCTCGCGCAGAGCAACCTTTAACTGTTCTTGTACCTCCTTTCGTGTCTTCCCATAAAACGATTTTCGCCTGCGGCCTTCCCCTTCCAGGGTGATACTGGCGGTCCAGCGACCGTCACTACGTTGGTAAATGGAACCTTCTCCATTTCCACGTCTTGCCATAGGTATGGCTCCTTTCTGAAAGCATTTCTCAGTGCATGTTTGCACCAACCTCTAGAATATCACAATCTTCCGAGCAATATGAACAAATGTACTATATTAGCCTACATTATACCTTATTTTTATGAAAACTAACTGCTCTTAGCAATGACCCTCGCACTGGATGTTTTTCGCAAGGGTCATTGTTACCAAACTACTCGTTGGCTTCTGGCGTTTCCGAAAGGCCATCGCCAAAGTCAAGCATATCTAAATCGTCATTGATGGAATGCTTCAGGAACTGGTTCTTTTCTTGCGCCACGAGAGTTGAGGATTCCCGAGACGCATTGAGAACGGGCTGCCCATTTCCGCTACTCATCGTCGCCTGGTATGGGTGTTGCCCATACTCTAGCAGCAAATCAATCGCTGAACCCAGATGTCGCCGTAACGCTTTTGCCAGTAATAAGCCTTCCCATCCAGCCAGTGTTCCATCTGGTCCCGGTGCGACTTTCGTCACTTCTACGAATAGGCCGCTG
>JALYTT010000262.1 GCA_030854145.1 Chloroflexota bacterium
TTTGCAGTAATAGAGAGGATCGCGATCCTTTGTCCTGAAGTGAGGAAACGCCCAGCTTTATGCCCTCTCTTCGGTACTGCTGAAAAGCGAGTAAACAGGCAAAACGGGTACACTCCAAAGCCCTGGGGACTATGAGTCACCCCGAACTTTTATAAAAGTTCCCAAAACCTGGGGTGCAGGGGTCTCCCTGCCGGGGTGGGGGGATGAGGAGCATTGGATGCTCCTCGAAAATTCGGGATGACTCATCACCTCTACGCAAGTGGGCCAAACTCTGGTATAATTTGGATGGTCCTGGCCCGCACCGCTGTGCAGGGAGGCGACAAGAGAAGAACTGGAGGCAAGTCAGTTATGAATATCTGGGACTCTGTGCATCGTGGCCTGGAGAAAGCTTCGCACGAGGCGGCGCGTATTGCCAGAATACGTCGTTTGCGCTCTACCATTGATGGGGTAAGCCGTGAGATAACCTCGCAAAATGCGACATTGCTACAGCAGACGATGGATATGTTTGTCGCGGGGCAGCTTACGCAGAGCGAGTTACTGCCCATTTGTCAGGCCCTGGTCAATCTTCACCAGCAGTTGCGGCAGGCGGAAGATGAGTTGAAGCAGATACAGGCCAGCCAGCCAGCGCAGGCAGGTGGCACGATCACTGAGTATCCTGTTCCGAGTCCGAACGAGACAGGAGGCTATACATCACCAGCGGGAAGCAGGGAACTGAACCCGACGGTGTATGCGCCGCCCCCGCCAGGGGGAGACAGTTCAGCGTCCTATCCCCCTACCACCCTGGCCAGCGGCGATGCCTATCCACAAACAATCTATGCACCGCCGCCGCCACCACCTTCAGCATCGCCATCGCTATCTAGCGAGGAACCCCCCACGATTAGTCAGATGAGAACGATGAGTATGGATGTCGCGGCAGCCTCTACGCCGCCAGCGAACGCAATGGCATGTGCAGCCTGTCAGGCGCCGCTCGGCCCTCAAGATGCCTTCTGTCCCCAGTGTGGCGCACCAGTTCAGAGCGTTGTTTCCCAGCACCTACCAACTACCTATTCGCCGGTATCCATCCATGACTCCTCTGACCAGCAGGGAACGGTGCGCGCCGAAACCACAGAGGCGCCCGTCGATAAAGGGGAGCCATTTTTGGAGTAAAGAAGATAGTCTCAATGCATTGGGGGGGGAGTCGCCGGGATGCGCGGGTTAGTTGGCCGGTCTTCCAGGATATCATCGTCATAGAACCTGGGCATAGCCCCGGTCTGGGTATGCGCAGGCACACGCTGCTCTAGATCGCGCATCTCCTCGTACACAAAGCTCAGCAGGATGTGATCGTCGCGCACGCTCTGGCAGACATGACGAATGCGAGGGAGTTCGGCCTCCATCCAGGCATTGACCATGGCCTCAAGTGCGGACATATTATCTCCGCACTGAGCACTATCAAAGCCTTTAAACCTGTACACCTTCTTTTCCTTTCGCCCAGAAGAACCGTTCGCTGCATTGCCCTGAACGGTAGCATCTCTCTAGGAGATAGTGTACCACATGGGCCAAACCACGCCCTATCTGATCGTTGCCCCCAGGCCGCGTAGCTCCTCAAAAAAGCTTGGAAAGCTCTTGGAGATATGTTCAACACCGGTGAGTGTCAGGCCACCCCGACTGCGCAGGCCAACGATAGCCAGTGCCATGAGCAGGCGGTGATCGTGATGTGCATCAACGATCACTCCGCCCTCAATGCCCTGCGGGCGGCCCTGAACGATGATGGCATCCTGGCGGGGCGTCACGACGCAGCCGGCGCGACGCAGTTCGGCGCACAGATCGTTGATGCGATCAGACTCTTTGTAGTGCAGGCTCTCGATGTTGTAAAAGACGCTCTCGCCCTCGGCGAAACAGGAGAGGGCTACCAGGACGGGCACGCAATCGATCGCGCCGTCGCCATCCATCTCGATGCCATGCAGGCGCCTGCCGCCACGCAGCATCAGCATATCGCCATTGACGTACAGGTCCGCGCCCATAGCTTGCAGCGCGCCCAGCAGAGCTTCGCCGTCCGGCTCGCCGGGACGCAGGCGCGCGAGGCGAACCTGGCTAGAAGGATCAATGGTGACGGCACAGGCGGCGAGCAGGGCCGCGGCCGACGGATAATCGCCGGGTACGGTGTACTCGCGAGGCTGATAACGTTGTCCGGGGGCAATCGAGAAGCGACGCAGGGCCTCATCGTGCTCGATAATGATGCCCGCTTCCCGCAGCACATTGAGCGTGATCTGCACCATCGGGCGCGATTTCAGATCGCCAGTCACGATGATGGTGAGCGCCTCTCCAATCAGGGGCGCGAGAAACAGCAGAGAACTGAGATATTGCGAACTGCGCGCCCCGGAGATTCTGACGCGCCCGCCATGCAGGTCTCCGCCACGGATGGTAATTGGTAAGCAGCCTTCAGATCCGGTTCCCTCGCAGGTTGCTCCCAGCGCGTTCAAGGCCTCCAGGAGTTCGCGGTTCGGGCGTTTCCCCAGGGATTGGACATAGTCCGTGGTGAATGTCACCTCCGGCAGAAGCGCGCCCAGACCAAGCAGGAGGCGCAAGACAGCGCCCGCATTGCCAACATCGATAGTCAGAGGCGCGCTACTCTGGGGGCGACCTATGCCCCGCACGCGAAGCCGCTGGGCATCGAGCCAGGTGAGTTCAGCTCCCAGAGCGCGGCAGGCCCGAAAGAGCGCCTCGCTGTCGTCGCTGGTTGCCGGAAATGATACCACGCTCTCTCCATCGGCCAGTGCGGCCGCTAGCAGGTAGCGCAGAGTATAATATTTGGAAGACGGTACGGGTGGCTCCCCGCGAATCAATCCGGTTGGGGTAATGTAGAGCTTTTGCCCGCCTGTAGTTGGTGTAGGATCTATTTCTTCTGGCATGTGTTCTCTTCTGATCTGAAAGTATGTATATCAAACGACGTTCACTCTGCCGGATATTATAAGCTATATGCAAAGAACACGTCGAGAGCAACACCTGTAGCGGGAGATGTTGTACACTTTGCCACATCACTGCGACGCATGCATCTACACAAAGAGATTACACTGTCCATACACATTGCCTTGCCTTGTATATTACATTATTTTGATTTGTCCTAACGTGAAAGTTGTTTAAGGAGATTGACTAAAAGTGTAATCCCTGCTATACTCGTCTATTATAGGCGAGTACTTTCAGGAGGCAAGAGATCATCGTGTATCAGCAAAGAATTGTGATTGTAGGGGCGGGGATTGTGGGGCTTTCCACCGCGTATGCTCTGCTATCACAAGGCATGAAGCGTGTCACCGTGCTAGAACAGGAAACGGTGGATCACCGGCGGGCGACATCGCATGGTTCCTCGCGTCTACTCCGTTTTGAGTATGGCTATGATACTTTTTATTCAGAAATGGTCATGTTAAGTTTAAGTCGCTGGCTTCATCTAGAGCGGATCACGAAACGCACCCTCTACAAGCGGACGGGACTGCTGGTGCTGGGGGAGGAGGAGGACGGTTTTACCCTCCCAAGTTACCAGGCGCTGCGAGGGCTGGGCCTACCCGTAGAGCGCCTCACCGAACAGCATTGTCGAGAGCGTTTCCCGCAATTTGCCACGCAGGCATTCGACAGGATCACCTACAACATCGAGGCCGGGATATTGCATGCCTCGGCCTCGCTGCACGCGCTCAAAGAGGTAGTGCTGGAGATGGGTGGGGAGATCTGTGAGGCCAGCCGGGTGACTGCGGTGATCAGCGATAGTCAGCGTCAGCCGGTGCGGTTGCGCTTGCGTAACGGTGACGAAGTGCGGGCCGAGCGTGTTGTGCTGGCTACAGGGCCATGGGTGCATCGTTTGCTGGCCGACCTGCAACTACCGGTGCGGCTAACGCGGCAGTACCTGTTCTATTTCGGCGGGCTCCCTATAGGATCGTTTGGAGTCAACAGATTCCCCGCTTTTCTCGCCGACGAACTGTACGGTTTTCCTATTCATAGTACATACAAGGGGCGGGAGTCGCTCTGGTTAAAGGCGGCCTCGCATATACCCGGTCCGTTGGTGGACCCTGATGAGGACAGCGTCTTGAACGAGCATAGTGTAGCCAGGGCCCTTGTGGAGCTGGAAGCGCTGATTCCGGCGCTACGGCACGCAGTCCTGGCGCATATTGATCCGTGTATCTATGATCTGACGCCCGACGAGAATTTTATCATTGATACCCTGCCGCACGATACAAGAGTCGTCTTCGCCACGGGTCTTTCCGGGCATGGCTTCAAGTTTGGGTTATTACTGGGCGAGCTATTGAGCAGCATGGTATGCGGCACGGAACCTATCGTATCAACCGGGCGCTTCAGGCTGGCGCGCTTTGCATCCAGTCAGAGGAGAGAGGAGAGCCAGGTGACGTACGCGGATAATTGGAGAAACACAGCTTGAAAGATGACCTGTATTCTCTACTGTAACACCAACAACACCAACGCCGTCCTGTAATGGGACGGCGTTGGTATTGGGCATGCTAGAGAGGCTCTAGCATTGTGCTGTTAGACCCTGGCGATGAAGGTAGCCCAGTCACCGCTGACGGAATACTGGGAAGCGACCCAGATGTGGTTCGAACTGAAGCCATCGTAGGAGGCTGCCTCGAAATCTCCCCAGCGTACATTGAGGGTGGGGGAGGGACCTTTAATGATGAACTGCGGCCGATCCATGAAACCAAGCGGGTCTGAAACAAAGCGCGATGTGAACATGATGCTCGGGTTGAGTGTGGTGCTTGAGGTGTCGAACACCATCACGATGCGCCCATTTTTATCCTGCATCATCGCGCCAAAGAAGGCTGACTGATCGGCGGTAAAGTTAAGGTAGCCACTCTGGTAGATTGTCCCCAGGAAGAAGCTCGTGACGCTCAAGACCTGGATCTGCGTCCACAGAATGCCTGGAACGGTCTGGAGGCCATTGTTGACCGCTGTATTGAGGGAGAACGAGATCAGGCCGCTGCCACCGCCTACGCTGTACACGGGGGTAGCGGAGATGCGTGTGTCGTTCGTATCAACACACCCTGCGCAAATGGGCTGGTTGGCGTTGGGTGGCAGGGCATAGACGTCGGGCGGGGTGGCGGAATCAACAATCACACCGCTGATTGTCTGGCTGGAGGGAACGTATTGCCAGACGACGTAGCCATGGCAGGAGAAGAAGCAGAAGGGGTCACCGAAGGGGTCGCCATTCATGTCGAACGAGTTCACCAGGTACTGGACCCCCGGATCGGAACTCAAGGGCGTCTCTGTTGCAACGGGCTGTACCGTGTCGAGCAGAATCTGACCATTCGCCCCAGACGCGGAGAACTGGCTGAAGACCACTGGCGTGACGGGGGCACCAGTCTCCATCGAGTGTTTATCGGCAAAAAAGGCTTCGGCATAGAGGTAGCTGAAGCCAGGCTGATCGAACATATTGCCGGAGAATGAGATGGTCTGGCCGCTGAAGCCAAACTGGGTAAAATCGGCGACGTTGGTGGTGCCAAGCGTCATGTCGAAGCTGTAAACATGCATTTTGCCCGAGGTTGGATTGAGGTTGGCAATCCAGTAGAGCGATTGTTCAGGGCAATTGGGGGCAATTCCCGCCCCGTTTTCAAGTTGCAGCATCGCGACCCAGATGAGTTTGTCGTTGGGGTCGTAGAAGGCGCGCGGATCACTCATGAATGGCCCAGCAGGGTCGCAGTTGTTTGGTGGGTTGGGTACCCCGAAAAAGGTCTGCGAGTTGATTGGCCCGGCAACGATGTGCCCGTGGGTATTATAGAGCGAGAACGAGGTATTGACGCCCTGGAAGACGTAATTTGGCGTTGTGGCCAGGGCCATGTCGGGCGGCGCACACCCCATGAAATAGGGACAGATGGTGGCTGAGTCGGCCATACCCTGAAATCCGATTTTTACTCCGTTTTTGGTGCTACTTTGTGTGGCAGCGATTGCAGTGGCCCTTGGTGCATGTGTGTTATGCGTTGCCGCTGCTTTTCGCTGCGCCAGCGTTGCCGCGCTGAGGCCCGTCAGGACTGGCAGTGCTTTGTGGCTGGCGGCTTTCGAACTCGCCTTGATGGTGGGAAGATTGTGGAGGTTTGCGCTATGTGAAGATGCGCTGGCGGCTTTTGCTCGCGTGGCATTGACGGTCACCCCTCCACCCGAATTGGCGTGATGGCTGGAAGCCGGGGCGGCGAACGCGATACTCGACCCAAAAACGCTGATCAGTATCGCAGTAAGGGCGATGGCGGCGAAGAAGAGCCGTGTGTGATGCTTTTGTTGCATGCATGTCTCCTGTAAGAACGATGAAATCGCTTCGAAGTTATGAGAAGCCCGATGATCTGGTGCCTACGGAGTATCATAGATGAAGTACGCCCTGTGTATCGTGGTGTGAGAGAATACCTCCTTCCTGGTGATGCAGCTCAGGAGTCCTATGAGCTTTTTCCCTGGCAATAGAAAAGTGAGAAGAGCCAGGGTGAACATGTTACGATTCAAAGCCAGACGTAACCATTTGTATAGATATGTACCGGGAAGCGCTGATGGGTCTTCTCTGTCTTGATGGTACCCTTGTGCATATTCAAAGAATGCCTTGCTGGACCAGTATTCTTTATGAAAAGGCAGAGAGCGAAATTTGTCTGGCACAAAACGAATGCGCGAGAGAAGACGCGTCAAGGAGCTTTATGAGCAGTATAAACACCCCTCTCTTCTAAAGATAATGTAAATTACGGTCATTTGTCAAGCTTTGATTCATATATTGTGCTTCCGCAGTGTGGCAGGATCGCACGCCTGCGCATTCGTGGTTATTTGTCCACGCTGTGCAAACAAGGTGTGCCGCTCTGGCCTATAAGGTTCAGCGTTCAATCAGGGCGACCGCGTAGCAGGCGATGCCTTCGCGGCGGCCAGCGAAGCCGAGGCCGTCGGTAGTCTTCGCTTTTACGCTGACCTGGTCGAGTGAGAGGTGTAGATGTTCCGCCAGGTGGGCGCGCATAGCCTGCACATAGGGCGTCATGCGCGGTCGTTCGGCCACGATAGTTGCATCGACGTTGCCGATACTCCATGCTTGCTGTTGAAGCAGGTCGTATGTATAGTCGAGGAAGACGCTGCTGGGCTGATCTTTCCAGCGCGTATCGTGTGAGGGGAAATGTGTTCCAATATCACCCAGGGCGGCGGCTCCCAGGAGGGCATCGACGACGGCATGGATCACCGTATCGGCATCCGAGTGACCTGCGAGGCCATATTCAAAAGGGATGGTCACGCCGCCGAGCACCAGGGGGCGATCGCGAGTGAAGGCGTGAACATCGTAGCCGGAGCCAACGCGTGTAGTCATGGTGTATGCTCTCCCTGAATCAGCGCCTCCGCAAGAAGCAGGTCTTCCTGCGTCGTAATCTTGATATTGCTGTACGCGCCGGGGAAGACCGCGACCGGGTGACCCAGGAGTTCCAGCAGGGCCGCGTCGTCGGTGACATCTGCCTGTGCGGCGGCTGAGTGGTGCGCCTGGTGGATCAGCGAGAACGAGAAGACCTGGGGAGTCTGTACCATCCACAGTTGCGCGCGATCGAGCGTAGCGCACACGAGATCGCCCTGAACCTGCTTGATAGTATCCTTTACGGGAACGGCGGCGATGGCGGCCTGATGTTGCTGTGCCGCTGTGAGACCGGCCTCGAGGATAGTGGGCGTGATGAAAGGGCGCGCGCCATCGTGGATCATCACCCAGCGTGTCGCGGGGGCCAATTCCGCGAGCGTATCGAGGCCGATGCGGACCGAATCCTGCCGGCGGTCGCCGCCGGCCACAATGGCGGCGATCTTGTGCCAGCCCTCGCGCTCGCGTAGTTGCCTGGCAGCGGTGAGACGCGCGGCATTGAGCACAAGGACAATGGTATGGATCAGCGGAGAGGCCTCAAACACATCGATAGTGCGGGCCAGCGTGATGCGTTTGCCCACAGGGAGCCAGAGCTTATCTCGTCCCTGCATGCGGCGGCTGGCGCCGGCGGCAACGATAATCGCGGCGGATGTTTCCTGCATGCTGTTAGCTTTGTCTCTGCCTGGTGGGTGACTGTGGGGTTGAGCTATTGCCGCTGCCCTGTTTGGGGTGTGCAAAGATCATACGGCCGGCAACGGTTTGCAGGACACGGGTGACGGTCACTTCAACCATCACGCCCATATATTGTCGTCCGCCCTCCACCACGATCATCGTGCCATCGTCCAGGTAGCCCACGCCCTGGCCCAGCTCTTTGCCGTCCTGCATAATCTTGATGTGAATATCTTCGCCGGGAAGCAACACAGGTTTCACGGCGTTGGCGAGTTCGTTAATATTGAGCACCTTCACGCCCTGGAGTTCGGCGACGCGATTGAGGTTAAAGTCATTGGTGATGATTGGGCAGTGCAAGACGCGGGCCAACTTCACCAGCTTGCTATCGACCTCAGCGATATTCTCGAAATCGGTATCCACAATCTCAACGGGCACATTGGTATCTTTTTGCAGGCGGTTGAGCATATCGAGTCCGCGCCGGCCGCGGTTGCGGCGCATGGTATCGGCGGAATCGGCGATGCGCTGGAGCTCGTTGAGGACGAAGCGTGGGACAACCAGGGTACCGGAGACAAAGCCTGTCTGGCTGATATCGGAGATGCGCCCATCGATAATCGCGCTGGTATCCAGCAAGATCTGGGTCACAGGTTGAACGCCGGAGGCATTGCCCTCGGCGTCGCGCTCTTTGGCCTTCTCCTCCTCGCGCTCGCGCTCACGGTTGCGCCGGTTGTTGAAGCTGGCCTGGAACAGGTGCGCGATATCGTTTTTGCGGACCACGGCCACGGTGACCCCCAGGTATCCGAAGACAATCGCGCCCACCACAGGCAGGATATGGGCCAGGTTCGCGGGCAGCGTTGCCAGGGGAATACCAACCAGAACTGAAATGAAGAGGCCGATGGTCAGACCGATGGTGCCGGCGACCAGATCGCTGATCGCGATCCTGCGGATCTGCTCACGCACCCAGCGGTAGGGAACGATGGTGATATACGGAGTGATGATAAAGGCGATAAGAGCACAACCGACTGCGATGCCGATGATCCATTGGATAGCGAGGGTAGTTGCGAAGAGATGACCGAATTGCAGCGCCAGAAAAGCGGCAACACCGGCCACCAGAGCCCCGATGATGCGTGCTATAGTGTTGATAGACATCCCATCTTCCTCCGAAATGGCGCCTGCCGGTGTACACCGGGACACCCATGAGGGGCTACGTGAGGCAAGATGTGCGCAGGGACAAGGATGATAAAAAGGATAAAAGGGATGATACCGGGAAAATGTTGCCTGACCTGCTGCACTGCCCAGAAAACGCGCCCGTTAAGCCGTAAAAATTCTCTAGTCGAATATAGAGTATACACCCTTTCGACCAAGGAATCAAGAGAAATACTCCTCAAAAGTTCAGGTTTTAGCTGCGAGTCAAAAAGTCGCCTCCGCTAAGGCTACCCTGCTGGTATTGCTATCTCTAGTGTAACCTAATTACAGGTGAAACACAATGCAACAAATTTAGACACACGCCCCCCATTCAAATCTGGTAGCGTTGTGCAATTCCCTCTATTGTACATCTTAGAGAAGGCGCCTCGCAAGCCACGGACACCTCTCACATTAGTCTCCTCCCGAAACGCGTAGGGCGAGGCAAGCCATCGCCCCTACGC
>JALYTT010000695.1 GCA_030854145.1 Chloroflexota bacterium
ATACACGCTGGACACAGACCTGTATCGGCGGTGGTTCGCTGCATATCACAGACTCGGTGCTGCGCATGGCCCTGGAGCCAACGCCGTCCGGGAACTACGCCGATGCTCAGATTGACGATTACGCCAACCTGTCACGGTCAGACTTCCCCTGGCGCCCCCCGCTGCGTATGGAGGTACGGGCGCGCTCATCGCTCCCCGCCGCGACCGCCGCCAGCACCAGTGAGAGTCCGGGTATCCTGCGTGGGACCGCGGGTTTTGGTTTCTGGAACTACCCCTTCTCAGTACGAGGCGATATCCTGATGCTGCCGGAAGCTGTATGGTTCTTTTACGCCTCGCCGCCGTCCAACATGGCCCTTGTACCCCATGTTCCCGGCTGGGGCTGGAAGGCCCAGGTGATCCATAGCATGCGCCTGGGTACGCTGGCCGCGACGATACCCACCGGCCTGGCCGCGGCGCGCGCGCGGCTCACCGGCGAGACACACCAGGCCGCGCGCTGGCTGCAACGCCTGAGTGGCGCGCGCGAGGCGCTGCTCAACGTCGACATGACCACCTGGCATAGCTATGTCCTTGAATGGCTCCCCACGAAGGCCCTCTTCTTCGTCGATGACCGGCTTGTACTACAGGCGTCGCCCCCGCCAACGCGCCCACTCGGCTTCGTGGCCTGGCTCGATAACCAGTACGCTGTCGCCACCCCGCGCGGCGTGCTGCGCTTTGGAGCCACCGCCACCAAGGCCGAGTGGTGCGAGTTAGATACGATCAGAATCGACGCGCTCTAAGCTACTTCTCAGCCAGGGGCAACACTTCGTCGATAATCCCATACTCCACAGCCTCGGGCGCGCTCATATAGAAATCACGCTCGGTGTCGCGCTTGATACGCTCCAGAGACTGGCCGGTGTGATGGTGAATGATCCCGTTGATCACATCGCGCGTATGCAGGATCTCGCGGGCCTGGATGTCGATGTCCGTGGCCTGTCCGCCGATACCACCCTGGATTAACGGCTGGTGCAGGTGGATACGCGCGTTCGGGAGCGAGCGACGCAGGCCATGATCACCAGCCAACAGCAGGATCGTGCCGAAACTGGCGACGGAACCGACGCAGGTGGTGGCGATCGGGCAGGTGAGGCTACGCATGGTATCGTAGATCGCCAGGCCAGAAACTATCACGCCGCCTGGCGAATTGATGTATATGTTGATCTCGCGCTTGTTATCCTCGGATGCCAGGAACAACAATTGCGCTACCACCAGGCTGGCCAACCCATCCTCAATAGGACCGTTGACCATGATAATGCGCTCCCGCAACAGCCGAGAAAAGATGTCATAGGCGCGCTCACCGCGCCCGGTCGTTTCAATAACTGTAGGGACAAGCAGACTTGATGCCATGGGAATCCTCCTTATTTCGTGCGCGAACGTACAAAGTAGTAATGGATAAGCGAACTCTTGCCGGTCGCTCCTTGATCCAGCATGCCAACCAGAAACCAGCCTTTGCCACCCATTTCATTCAAGCGCTCAGCGTCCAGCAACGCCTCCTCGCGTGCGTCAATGGTCAGTACCTGGTACTCCCAGGAGGCCGGCTCCATCTGCACCTGCTCATAGACCATAGGGATATGTAATGGGGGACGGACATCCTCTTGTCCGTATACAATGGGTGTCTTGTGAAACGGTGCCGTCATATGCATGTGATGCTCTCCTTAATCCGCGTAGGGACGATGGCTTGCTCATAGGTAACTAATAGACATGGCTCAACCAACACCAGCCGGTTGGCATTACGCTATGCCTTGACTATAGCACGCTCATAGCGTACACTGGAAGCTGAAAGATATGCTGTTAGCATAGCTCCATTGCCAGGCATGCTATGAGCATAGGAGGGATAATCATGGACGAGTCACGAGGCATCGACTTGCAGGAGATCATGGGCCGGGTAATCAGACGCGAACGTCAGGACCGGCGCATGACCATCAAGGATCTAGGCGAAAAAGCTGGGCTTTCCGAGATCTATGTCGGCGAGATCGAGCGCGGACAAAAATACCCATCCGCCAAAGTGCTCGAAAGCATCGCCACCGCCCTGGAGATGGGCATAGCTGATCTGCTGGAACTTGTGGCGGAAGAGATTCGTCGCGAGCGCGAGCCGCAGATGACGAGCGCCATCGGCTTCACTCTGCCCATTCCCGGCCAGGCACGCCGCCTGACCGTCAAGAAGATCGTCAATATGCTCGACGAAGGCGATATCGAGAGCGTAGCCAACTTCAGCGCCTTCTTGCTCTCCAAACATATCATATAGGTAACACATGGCAAGCCACGCGCTACGAGAGATCCGCCTCCAGCGGCCACAGGGCTGAACCTAAAAGCCGCGCTTATCCGTGTTAACAGGGATGTCATGATGCGACAGCATTTCCCTTTTAGGATACAAGGAGGTTAACAGAGATGAGTATTTCTTTAGGGCAGTTAATTATCTGGATTATCATCGCCGTGATCGTCGGCTTCATCGGTGAATTGATTGCGCGCAGGCGTACACCAGGGGGTATCATTGGCGCGGCCGTGCTTGGTTTTCTTGCCATTTTCCTCATTGTCGGAGTCTTTCATTTCTCTATCAAAGGCGAGCCCGCGATTTATGGCGTACCACTGATTAGCTCTATCATTGTGGCTGCCATTCTTGTCTTCATCTGGAGCGCCTTTGCATACCGGCGCATAGCACCCCATGCCACACGCTATTATCGCCGCGGAACGTACGCGCGTCGCCCACGCCGCCGCCGCCGGTTCTGGTAATCGTTTTTTCTATAAAGAGGCAAGCAAGCGGCTCCTTCGCCCGAAGG
>JALYTT010000263.1 GCA_030854145.1 Chloroflexota bacterium
CTACGCGGACGGGGAAGCGCCCCGATACCCGTGCCATGAACTTTGACAGAGTACTACGAAGAACAAGCCTTCATGCTCTCTTTCAACAGAAGCTCGGCTTCTTCCCAGCGTTGTGCCTGTGCTAGCATCAATGCGAGCCAGCCACAGTTAGTGCTACGGCAACCAAAATCATCCTGATCGGCCTCAAGCACGCTCTTCACGCTCGCTTTCCAGAGCATATCGGCCTCGTTATCATGCTGAGCTTTTTGAAGCGCGAGCGCCAGCCTGGCCAGGTCACGCGTCCAGAGTTCGGTAGCGAGAGCCAACTCACTCGTATGCTGCCATACCAGTCGCGCATCTTCGCTCTGCTGGATCTGATCCAACGCTGCTGCGATCACGCGACCCAGTGTGACTTGCATGTTCGCTTCTTCCAGTTCACAACAGAGTTCCCAGGCCTGCTTCCACTGCCGGGTGCTCACCAGTTGACGACAGAGCGGAACGAGCACTTTGAGGCGTTGCTGTTCTGCCTCGTCATCAAAGGGCTGGAAGCTGTCGTCTCCATCCTGCTCTCGTCTGAGATGCCAGTGTGCCTGCCCCTCCCTCCAGACTGCTCTTGCCTGTCCCCAGGTATGCAGCGCACGCCCCCAGAGGCCCGCCTCCGCGAAACAGAGGGTGAGATTGCCCAGAGCGGTGGCGTGGTGCCAGGTGCTCTGGCAGGAGTCTGCAACATCTTGTGCCTCCTGCCAGAGGGTACCTGCAAGCATTCCGTGCTGGGCTTTCGTGGTTTCCAGGGCCAGCGTGGCCAATGCCTTAGAGCGCATAACGGGAATCCAGCACATGTCAATGTGGTCATGCGCCTGCTGATCCAGTAGTCTTCCGGCTTGTCTGGCTCTCATTTTTGCCCCTGGAAGAGGGAACAGCAGGGCATGGGCGACGAGTGCTGCCAGTTCCCATTGCTGTGCTCTGGCCAGGTCCTCGCTCAGTTCGCCGAAGACCCTCGGGCTTACTCCCTCTTCAAATGCCGTCTCGATTGTCTGTCGCCAGAGTGCTTCCGCGCGTTCTGCATACGAGGCCAGGGCCAACTCGTGCGCAAGCACACTCAGGGCTTTTACCTTACTTCCTGGATGTTTGATCGATTTGGCGATCTCTTCAGCCTGCTCCCAGCGGTGCGCTTCGGCAAGAACAGCAGACAGAGAGCCTAACATCCAGCGCTGACCACTATCACCTGCATCACGGGCTAGAGCCAGCGCTTCTTCCCATAACCCTGCTTGCAGCTTCTGTTGAAAAAAGGGGCCGAATGTCCACTCACGATCCCAAGAATCGTTGCTCGCATATGCCCATTCCTGCGTGGGCAGCCATTGTTGCCAGCAGGCCAGTTCTGTTGCCAGCAGCCCCTGGATGCGGCTGTTTCGTTTCTGCCCCTCCAGGGATGTCTGGGCTTGAGCAAGGATGGGCAGGATCTGCTGCTTCTGCCCATCTCCACGCTTACGCAAGTGCTCAGCGATGGTGCAAAGTATCCGCGCGCGGTCGAGTGGTTTTTCTGTTAACTCGGCAAGGGCAAGTGCCTCATGCTCACGCCTCAACCAGACAAGAGTACTGAAAACGCTTTGGGGATAGTGGCGAATATGGCTGGAGAGAGAGGAACCATTCGCCTGGAGAGCATCTGGGCCTTCCGGGAAGAAGGCTCTGTTTTCATGCATGGTATTTGGGTAACAGTATCAGGACTGTCAGGCCACTAAAAGGGTATTTCACTAGCAAAAAGAGGTATAAGTGGTGACGGTTCACCGCCGGTAAAACTGCCTGAGATCAATGCTCATGATACTATTCTAACACATATTTACTCCAGCGCTATTTACAAGTCGCAGGCGTGGCCCGGATGGCGTAGCCTCCACGGGCGAGGCAAGCCACATTGGTTGATACTAAATTGGACGAGATCGCGTCACCTGCCAGAGCGCGTAAGGCCACAGGGCGCGGGCCAGCGGTGCCCGTACACGAGAAGAGCCACACGCTCGCATCGAGATGTTCCGGCCCTGACCGCCATCTGGCACCCAGCGGCATCCCTCTTTTCGTGTACGGGCGCCGCTGGCCTGTGCCCGGCTCCAACGGCGACATCTCGCCCGCTCCGTCGGATCTCCCTATTTCGTATCAACCAATGGGCAAGCCATCGCCCCTACGCGAACCAGAGTTTCTTTGTGGCCCTTGCATATTACCTCTTTGCTCGTTATATTCTCAGGAGATAGAGATAATATTGTGAGGAAAAGGCCATGTCTATGCGCCGGTTTGGATATATCCTGCTCAGCCTGTGCCTCCTGCTCGCCGTGTATGGATGCGGCCCGGCAGGTTCTACCAATACCTCCTCTGGTCAGAGCAACAAGGATCAGGGGAATGGGTCCACAGTGACACCCGGTTCCGGCCCTCTCTCCTCGGTTGCGCGCCTGCGCTTGCCGCCTGGCTTCCAGGTCAGTGTCTATGCCACCGGCTTGAAGATTCCACGTTTTATCACGATGGGACCACAGGGTGTGCTGCTCGTCGCGGAGCGCGGCGCGAACCGCGTTGTGGCCATCCCACCCGGAGATTCGGCGCTGCACAGAGGGCAGCCAATCGTGATCGCCGACCATCTGGATAGCCCCACCAGCGTCGTGATGCATGGTGGTTACCTCTATGTCGGCGAAGGCGCCGCCGTCTCGCGTCTCGCTCTGGGGGATGATTTGAAGGCGGGTCCTGTACAGCGCATCATCACGGGACTTCCTGAGGGCGGCCAGCACTATACGCGAACCGTGTTGATAGGACCAGACAATCACATCTATGTATCCATTGGCTCGGACTGCAACGTCTGTAGAGAGACGAATCCCTATCGTGCCACCATCTGGGTGTTCAACATGGATGGGACGCATGGCAGGATGTACGCCAGAGGGCTGCGCAATGCCGTCGGCCTGGCGACCAACCCGTGGACCGGGCGCATCTGGATCGATGTCAACGGGCGCGACAACATGGGCGATAATCTGCCGCCGGAGACCGTGTACCAACTGGTCGACCAGGGTAATTATGGGTGGCCGCGCTGTCATGCCGGCAGCATCCATGATCCCCAGTTTGGGCAGGCGGCGAATGCCTGTCAGGGTGTGCAGGTGCCGCTTGTCAAGATGCAGGCGCACTCCGCGCCGCTGGCGCTGGCCTTCTATCCGCCGGACGCTACGCAGTTCCCAGCGCCCTATCGTAGCAGCCTGTACATCGCCTTTCATGGTTCGTGGAACCGCAGCATCCCGACCGGGTACAGAGTCGTGCGCATCCCGCTGCAGAACGGCAAGGTGGCGGGTCCAGCGCAGGATTTCATCTCCGGTTGGCTGAATAGCAACGGCACCTCGTGGGGGCGGCCCGTAGGTATCGCGTTCGCAGCCGACGGCTCGATGTTCGTCAGCGATGACGCCAGCGGCACCATCTACCACGTGTGGTATCATGGATGACCCGTAGTTATGGGAAACTCTATTGACAAACAGATGAACTATTCGCTACAGTAAGGCTAGAAGACCATCTGGTGCTATGCTATTAGTGTTATGAGTATAAAATGGCTGTAAAATCAGGGAGGAGGCTTCATGGGGGGTTGTTTAGACGCAGAGAATTGTGGTTTCCAGAATCAAGAAAAAGCGCGTTTTTGTGCTCGCTGCGGTATGCCCACAAAGGGATCTTTCCTGCAGGGGCGCTATGAAATACAGGAACTTATTGGCCGTGATCGGACGACCGCCACATTGCGCGCTGTGGATCGCCATACAGGGCAGCCTGTGACGGTGCGTGTGCTGCTGCCGGGAAGGGCGACTGAGAGGGAGCGCGAAGATTTTTTGCAGGACGCCGAACTCGCGTCCTCGCTCTCCAGCCATGTGCAAGACGCGGGCAGTATTCGCGTCATCGATTACGGACAGGATGGGCCACTAGCCTTCCTGGTGAAATCCGAGTTCGACGCGACTGCGGTCGATAAACGGCCCCGCATGACCGTGCGCGTTAGCGGCGATGTGTTTCAGCCGGAAGGGCTGGATGGCCATGGCGAGCCGGACGACGATCTGCGCACCGAGATCCGGCCTGCTATCCCGATAGCGAAGAGGGCGGCTACCTGGCAACAGCAGAGTGCGCCTCCTCAGCCACAGCGCGATTGGCTGGCGGAGGGCAACTATGCCTATGAACTGGGTCATTACGAGAATGCCCTGGCGGCCTACGAATCTGCGCTCGCGCTTGATATGGTGCTGATCCAGGCCTGGAGCGGGAAAGGCGCGGCGCTGGTGCATCTTGGCAGGACTGAAGAGGCGTTGCAGGCATATGACCACGCCCTGGCGCTGCGCCCCCACGACCCAGAACTATGGAACTCGCGGGCCACGGTGCTGCACGAGTTGGGGCGTTATGACGAAGAGATGCAGTGCTACGATCAGGCGCTGGCATACGACCCCAATTACGTTTTCGCGTGGAGCGGGCGCGGTATGGCGCTGGCGGAGCAGAATCGCACCGAGGAGGCGCTGCTGGCGTTTGACCGCGCGCTGGTGCTTGATCCAACGCAGAGTATCATCTGGCAGGCGATGAGCGATACCCTGTACAGCTTGCAGCGCTATGACGAGGCGCTGATCGCCATTGACCGCGCGCTTGATCTTGACCGTAACAATGCGGCGCTCTGGGATATCAAAGGAAACATCTTGCGCCGCATGCGGCAGGCAGAGCAGGCCCTGCCGCTGCACGAGCGCGCCACGCAGCTCGAACCGCAGAATGCCCTGGTGTGGTTCGATAAAGCGAACGACCTGCGCGACCTGAGACGCTACGCGGAGGCGCTGGGGGCCTACGATACAACGCTAGCGCTCGACCCCACACTGGCGGGGGCGTGGTATAATCGAGGGAATGTTTTAGCTGCTTTACGCATGTATGAAGATGCCCTTGAATCGTACGCTCACGCGCTTGACTACGATAAAGGGTTGATCTCGGCGTGGTATAACAAGGGGAGTCTGCTGCACGAGTTGGGGCGTTACCCGGAAGCCCTGGAAGCCTTTGATCACGCGCTGGCCATCGATACGCATTATATCGTCGCCTGGAACAACAAAGGGCTGTCACTCTTTGCACTTGGCCGCCTGGATGAGGCCTTAGCCGCGCTGGACCAGGCCACCTCGTTCGCACCGGATGAGGCCGACGCCTGGCATAACAAGGCAGTCGTGCTTGAGAAACTGGGTCGGGTGCAGGAGGCGCGCTCGTGCCAGGAGTGGGCGCAATCACTGGAGCAACAGGCGGCTCTGTAAGGAGCGGATGGGGCCGTAACAAGCCCGCCTGGGCAAAGGGGATTGTTCGCCGTGGAAGCGCCCCCATAGAGGAGAAGAGAAGGGCATGCGACGCTGCGCCGACCTGGAAGACTGCGGATACGATAATCGAGATAGCGACCTGTTTTGCAGAGCGTGTGCGCTGCCGTTGTTGCGCACTCCCCTGGCGGGACGCTATGTGGTGGACGCGCTGCTCAGCAAGGGCGGATACGCGGCTGTCTTTCGCGGCGTAGATCAGAATCTGTCGCGCTACGTCGCCATCAAGGTACTTTTGCCGAGCAAGACGACTCTGAACGAACACGATAACTTCCTGCGCGAGGCGCGTATCGCGGCAGCCCTGGATCACCCTAATATCGCGCCCGTGCTTGATTATGGTAAAGATAAGCCCAGCGTCTTCCTGATTATGCCATTGTACACGGCCGGCTCGCTGCGCACACGGCTGGCCGCCGCCAATGGTCCGCTGCCGGCGCCGGAGACCATCCATAACTTCCATCAACTGGTAGCCGCGCTGCACTACGCGCATACACGCCCGCGACCGGTCATTCATCGCGATATCAAGCCTGAAAACATCCTTATTCACCAGGAGGATCAGCGCCTGGTGATCACCGACTTTGGCATCGCGCGCTCGCTGGAGCCTGGGACGCGGGTGGGCATGACCATCACTGTGCGTGGCACGGTTGGCTATATGGCCCCTGAGCAGGCCAATGGCATCGTTGACCTCCGCAGCGACCAGTACGGGTGCGCGGTAGTGCTCTACGAGATGCTCACGGGCTACCATCCCCACGATCCATCTGGTGGCTCGATCCCGCCACCCTCGACGCTCAATGACGAACTGCCTGCGGGTCTGGATGAGGTGCTCCTGCGCGTGTTGTCGAGCCGGCCCGAAGACCGCTACACAGATATGCAGGAGTTTATGCGCTCCTTCGACGCGGCCTGTCGTGCCAGCACATCCATGCGTATCGCCACAGCCAGGCCAGGAGTCGAGGGACGTAACCAGGCCGCGGGGAGGCGCGCGACGCACCCTCAACTCGCATCCCAGGCTGTTCAGGGCGGGACCGGGAAGAACGAGGCCCTGGGGCGCGCATATGAGATGCGGGTCACGCCAAGAAGCAGTGTCGAAGTGCGCGAAAAGTGCCAGGAGGGAGACCAGTTGCTCAGGCAGCAGCAGTACGCGCAGGCGTTGCGTATGTATGAAGAGGCGCTGGGCCTGTCGCCACGCAACTTCCATGCCTGGAACGGCAAAGGCACGGCACTGTATAACCAGGGCAACTACCGCAAAGCCTACGAGGCATTTCAGCGCGCCACCGAGATCGACCAGGATAGCGCGGTGGTCTGGGTGAGCGCCGGGCTGGCGCTGCATCGCCTCCAGCGCTACCAGCAGGCGCTGGTGCATTTCGAGCGCGCGCTCTCCATCGATGCGCGCTACGTGGCCGCCTGGAATGGCAAGGCCGATACGCAACTGGACATGTCGCTGTCCAACGAGGCCATCGCATCTTATGAGCAGGCCCTTGACTACGACCAGCACAGCTTCCACGCCTGGAACGGCCTGGGCAACGCGCGCTCGGCCCTGCGCGATTTCGCGGGCGCCGTCGAGGCCTACTCGCACGCACTGATGGTCAATCCCCGTAGCGCCGTGGCCTGGTGCAACAAGGCCGAGGCACTGATTCGCCTGGGCCACACCCGCGCCTCACTGGATGCGCTCAATGAAGCCACCGAGCTGGATCGGGGCTATACCCGCGCCTGGACGCTCAAAGCCGACGTATACGAACTGCTAGGGAACCACCAGGAAGCCCAGAAAGCGCGCCGCCGCGTCAAGCCCTGGGGCTTGATGAACTGATAATCGAGGGTCTCTGAGAAACCTTAATGTGTATGTGTATGGGGAAGAACATACGTAAAAATCATGGTTATGATTAGAGCAACAGTAAGAGCTATAGCGGTTGAAGCTAAAAAGATCGCACCCCTTCTCATTCTGCCTCGATCACCGTTTTCCAAAGAAGCCTCCCGTGATCTTGACCAGATGATAAAGCTCACAAGGAGCAGAAATCCAAAGATAGTAAAGACAGAAGTGTAGATGTACATAATGGGCATCCTCCTTAAAACCCTCGCTCATTCTAACTGTTAAGGATGGTCTGACGGAATATACACTTTTTATACGTTCCATCCCCCTATAGAGTGCTATGTGGGAGAGAAAAGACTTTCACGAAGCCATGTTCCTCAGTTGCGAAAGTTGCCAAAAATTGTTGTAAGAATCTCAGCGCTCAGGCGATGGGATACTGACGACGAGAGCCTCGCAAGAGTATGCTCTCGTCGTCGATGTACAGAAGATCACATCAAAGGCTGGAGGAAAATCATGGACGGATGTCCTTTTTGTGCCATGTACGAGGATCTGCCATTTGCTTTGGGCGGGATTCTCTATGAAGACGACTTCGTCTCCGCGCATCATTACTACCAGGACGAAGGACCCAACTACCTGGGCCATCTCGTGCTGAGGACGAAACGCCATGTTCCAGGTCTGGCGGAACTGACCGAAGCCGAAGGCCAGGCCATTGGGCTTGCCGTGGCACGTCTCTCAAAAGCGCTCAAGACCTGTACGGGCGCGGAGAAAGTCTATGCAGAAGCGTACTACGAAGTGGTTCCTCATCTGCACCTGCTTCTCACCGCCCGTTACCCTGGGACGCCACAAGAGTTCTGGCGCTGGAAGATAGGTGATTGGCCTGATGCTCCTCAAGGAGGAGCCAAAGAAGTCACTGCCCTGTGTGATCGGTTGCGTGCGCATCTATGCGGGAATAGCGCTACCAGAGCTTAGCACCCCTCGCTTGCAGACAAGAGCCGGAAGAACAAACAGGCTAGACTCCTACAAACAGACCAAATAACAAGAGGTATATCTACATGAATCGTTTGTATAGCCCTTTATAATTATAAGTATAAGATAATGGGTTATTATGTCAAGTGAGGAGGTGCTTTAATGGGCGGAGATGCGCGCAGGAAGATCGAAGGCAAAGAAAAAAGGCCAGGCTTACCGATATCGCTGATACGCAAAAGCACCTCTCGCCCCGCTCAGCAGCAAGAGAGCAGCATGCCGGTGTATTTTGATCTGACCGGAGATTATATACGCAGGTTGGATGATTACTACTGGTCATTAGAAGCGCGCTACCGGTGTCACTTGCACAGACTTCGTATAGCTAATAAAGTCACCTACGTATTTCTCGTAGTTTCGCTGCTAGGTTTCACCGTTTGTATCGTGGGTGCGCTCTTCAACCACCATGCGCTAGATCTCCTGCTGGGTTCCGGGGGCATAGCGTTCGTGGTAGCCCTGGGTGGGCGCAGGATAAATACGCAGTATAGTGAAACGTTAGAAAACATCGTAGCAAAGTTTAGCAGATTGTACGATATCTACCTGGAGCTATTCCGCGTCAATGAAATCGTGGATGCGCAGCGACGGGGAGAGAAGATGGACGAATTACTGAGAAATAAGCCGCTCTTGAGGGAGATTCCTTTTGCTTGAGCGGTATGTAAACTCAGCTCTCTGCTTTTCACCTGGTATAACTCATAGAATTAATGATATGAACTTATTCCATAGGTATAAAGACGTAGTACGAACGAGTATCACTATTGGTATCTATTGTGTCGCGGGGTGGAGGTTGTATGAAAGAGGACCCAACAAGCCCGGAACAGAAGCGCCCTGAAGATATAGCGAGACAGTCCTTCACGGAGCAGACCGAGAAGCGTGAAGAAACGGGTTTCGATATTCCCTTGCACCTGGCTGAATATACGCCTGAGCATCTATGTGATTTTTATGATCTCCTCAAGACAGATTATCAGGAGATACGCAAAACCAACCTGATCATTCGGTACATAACGTTACTCATCATTTGTCTCTGCCTGATTGTAGGCATTGTGATCCTCTTTCTCAATGGATTTGTGGTTGCGGGTTCTATCGTATCTGCTGTCAGTGTTGCTATCGGTTTAATCACCAGACTTATTAAGGCGAAAGACAGGCCCAGGGAGGATCTGGAGAGACACCTGGAGATCATGCGGCAGACCGCGCTTGATATCGAACGCATTCAACTCAGGATGCACTTTGCCACAGCCATTAGCGATCCAGCTCAGAGGGACGAGGTACGGGAACACCTGGCCGAAGAGGAGTTTGGTCAGGAACCAGGGCGGAGCTACGAGCCGCATAGGCACGGGTTACCTCCCAGGCGCGACGTTTTCGCGCACAGCCAGGATACCAAGCAGCCGCCTCAGCGTGAGCGCGAGACATGAAGTGATGCCGCATCGTGCCGGTGTTCCGTAGGGCTAGGCAAGCCCCATAGGCGTGAACTTAAGCC
>JALYTT010000696.1 GCA_030854145.1 Chloroflexota bacterium
TGCTATCGATGGGAAGTATGGGAGCATTGGTGGGGTCTTTTCTCGCTCAACGACTTGCCGACCGTTTTGGGATTGGTCCGACTATCATAGGATCTACGCTCTTCTATGGGATAGGGGGCCTGCTTCTTCCGTTCGCAAGTGTTTCAACGATGGTTGCTCTTCCGTTGCTCATGCTCGGTTGGTTCATGCAGAGCCTGACGTTGATCGTGTTCAACATCACCCAGGTTAGTTTTCGCCAATGCCTTCTTCCCGGACACCTCCAGGGGCGTCTGAATGCCAGTATGCGCTTTCTTATCTGTAGCGCCTTACCAATCGGTTCCCTTTTGGGAGGTGCGGCTGGTGAAAGAATTGGGCTTCTTCCAACTGTTCTGCTCTCAAGCATTGGAATGTTTTTCGCTTTTCTTTGGGTTCTTTTCTCTCCAGTATCCTCCTTGCAAGGGCAACCCACATTGAAAAGCAATGAAGAGCCTGACATTTCTTAAAACAGAGAAATAACTCTGACGAAAGAGGGAAAGCTTCTTTTCTCAAAGATAGCTTTCCCTCTTTGCATTACGATTTCCTTCTGCCTCTTATTCCGTCCGCAGTGCCACGATCGGGTCCAGCCGCGCCGCGCGTTGAGCTGGATAAAAGCCGAATACCACCCCTACTATGGCCGCGACTCCGAAGGCGATCAGTACCGAGAGGGGGTCGAGCACAAAGGGGAAGCCGTTCGCGCGCGCCATCAGCACTGTACCGAGTGGGCCAAGCAGGACGCCGATGGCGCCTCCCAGCACGCTTAAGGCCAGCGCCTCGATCAGGAATTGGGTCATCACATCGCGCGGGCGCGCTCCCACGGCGATGCGGATGCCGATCTCACGCGTGCGCTCGGTCACCGAGACGAGCATGATGTTCATGATGCCGATGCCCCCCACGACAAGCGAGATGGCGGCCACACTCACCAGCAGGATCGTCAATGACTGGTTGGAGGCTTGCACGGTTCCGAGCACCTGTGACAGGTTCTGAATCGTGAAGTCATCTTGCAGCGAATTCGTGATATGGTGGCGCTGCTCCAACAACTGTTGCGTGGCGTTCTGCACCGTGTTGACCGTCGAGGTGCTGCTCGCTATCAAGACGACGTTATTCACAGACTGCGTCCTGCTCAGGCGTTGCAGCCCGGTGCTAAAGGGCACATAGACGACATCATCGGCGTTGTTCCCAAAACCAGAAGAGCCTTTGGCCACGAGTGTTCCAATCACGGTGAAGGAGACGTTGTTAATGCGAATCTGCTGGCCCAGCGCGTCGGTCCCCGGCGGAAACAGGTTCTGAACCACCGTCTGCCCAAGGACCGCGGTATTTCTGCGTTCCTGCTCGTCGGATTGCCCGATGAAGCTGCCCTCCTGCATCTGCCAGCTATTGATCTGCTGGTAGCTGGGATAGACTCCCTGCACGTTCGTTTGCCAGTTCTGGCTCCCGTTGACGAGCTGACCGCTGACGCTGGCAACCGGGCTGACCGCTGCTACGTTGGGCAATTGTGCGATGGAGTCGGCATCGGCCTGGGTCAGCGTTTGCTGGGTGCCCGCACCTCTATTGGCATTGCCGGGTCCCCTGGAGCTCCCCGGCCGTATGGTCAATTGCAGGGGGTTCAGCGTTGAGAGACGCTGGTTGATGACGGCGGCGTTCCCTTCGCTGATGGAGATCATCATAATGACCGCCCCCACGCCGATGATGATGCCCAGCGAGGTGAGCAACGAACGCAGCACGTTCGCTCGCAAGGCCTGGGCCGCTCCCTTTGTGCTCTGGACGAGGGCTGGCAATCCCTTGACGCGCTTGTAACGCCGTGGTTCCGTGGGTACCCTGTTGGGTGCGGCGGATGGTGCCGCCGCAGGTGTATTATGGGTATTTGTGCCTGGCTTCAAAGTTTTCATGGCGTGACTTCCTTTTCCTCGGTGATGCGCGTCATCGCCGGTTGCGGCAGACGCTTCCGCGCCTGAATGGGCGCTGGATTGCGCATGTCTTCCATGATGCGCCCATCCCGAAACCTGACCTGGCGCTGGCAGTGCGCGGCGATGTCCGCTTCATGGGTGACCAGGACGACGGTCAGGCCCCGTGCGTTCAGCTCTTGCAGGATACCGATGATCTGGATGCTTGTGTGGCTGTCCAGGTTACCGGTAGGCTCGTCCGCCAGCAGTAGCGAGGGCGCGTTCGCCAGTGCGCGCGCGATGGCCACGCGCTGTTGCTGGCCGCCAGAGAGTTCCATAGGTCTGTGGTGGATGCGCTGGCGTAGCCCGACCATGGTCAGGGCCCACGATGCCTGTTGCCTGCGTTCTTGCGTGGTTCTGTCGGTGTATGTGAGGGGCAGTTCTACGTTCTCCAGGGCGGTCATCCAGGGCAGCAGGTTAAAGCCCTGAAAGACGAAACCGATCATATGATTGCGTACATCGGCCAGCTCATTGGTGTTCATCTCGCTCACCGCTATCCCATCGAGCAGGTAGCTTCCGCTGGTGGGCTGGTCCAGGCAGCCCAGCAGATGCATAAAGGTGGACTTGCCAGAGCCTGATGGTCCCATAAGCCCTACAAACTCGCCACGCGCTACTTCAAGGTTGATGCCTCGCAGCGCCTGGACAACTGTGCGGCCCAGGTAGTAATTTTTCGTCAGTTGCTGCACGCGAATCAGAGGCGGCACTCTCTGTGCGGCACCAGGCTGTTTGTTCTGTTCCATGCGCCATAACTTTCTTCGATAATAATGTGCGTGAGGGGCAATGGCCTGCGATGGGTCGCCCGTAGCGCGTGGCTTGCCTCGCCGGGGCAACGATGCGAGGCAAGCC
>JALYTT010000264.1 GCA_030854145.1 Chloroflexota bacterium
CCTGTCACCAGGGGGACGGCGAGGCAAGCCACGCCCTACGGAACGACGACCGGCCTTCCCTTCACCCTTCCCTTCATGTCTGTGGGATGCGGCAAGCCGGCTCCCTACGCGGGTGGGAGCTGTGTTGGCCTGCTGAAGAAAGCGGGTATGTGCAGCAGCAACAATACGGGTAAAGCCACATCAGCAATCAGGCTGTAGATTAGAGTAGTCGTGCTGTAGTGAGCGATAGCCAGCGAGTAGGTGAGGTTCGCGAGCATGGGGATCCAGCAGGCCCACCAGGCCCAGCGCGCGCGGTGCCGGAACGGGATCGCCACAATGAGGAGAAAGAGGAGGCCGAAGACCAATTCATGCACAGCATACGTCACCTCTAACAGGGTAATGTAGTGCGTGATCGTAGGTGATGAATGCTGCGCGCTGGCCCAGGTTATGCCTGCAAGCGTATGGAATGCCTCTAAGTGGTCAGAGGGGAGACCCGTCCTGGCATCTGCCACGAGGTCGGAGAGCGATGCAAAGACAAAGAACAGCCCCAGAAGCAGGAGGAGAAGCCAGGCCACCAGCAGGTAGCGTGGCTGCGAGGGCAGAGGGCGATGCCTGGCAACCCGGTTTTCTGGCTCGCGTCGAGCCATCTCTTCAGCCTCTCTCATGTGATTGACGATTCATAATGATCCCTTTCTTATGTATGATAGCATCGTTCTTCTCCCTCTTGCCTTCGAAGGAGCGATACAAGATAGTGCCAGTATATCGTATATCTTTATCAAGGGAATGTAGAGACTAGCCAGGGTCGTATTTTCTATGGTATAGTACCTGTAGAGCAATAAAGGGTGATGGAGCTCACCTTGTCGAAGCGTGGTTTTGACTAAACTGCAAGCTTGCTAATAGCTCCTGATGACGCCTGGGTGCGGAATCAGGAGCGTTTTTGTCTCTTCGGTTCTCTTTCCCGCCTGGGCAATCTGTACACGCCAGAGGAGGAGACATTGGAGAACATCTGGTTGATCGCTGCCGTCTGGATGACGATAGCCCTGCTTGCAAGCCTGATTTCCATTCGCGTCGGGATTTCTGTTGCTTTGATCGAGATCTGTCTTGGTGTCCTTGGAGGGAACTTCCTCCACCTGAGCACTACCCCCTGGATCGATTTCCTGGCCAGTTTTGGTTCTGTGCTCTTGACATTCCTGGCGGGAGCTGAGATCGACCCCGACTCCCTTCGCAAACATCTGAGGCCCAGCCTGGCCCTGGGTGGCATTGGCTTCCTCCTCCCGTTCCTGGGAGCATTCGCCTTCACACTCTTTGTGACGCATTGGAATGTGCATGCCGCCGAGATTGCCGGGATTGCTCTCTCCACCACGTCGGTCGCAGTCGTCTATTCCGTGATGGTGGAAACTGGTCTCAACCAGACGGAACTGGGGAAACTGATTCTTGCCGCGTGCTTTGTTAACGATCTGGGGACCGTGATTGCGCTGGGCATCCTCTTCGCCAGCTTCACCATCTGGTTGGCTGTCTTTATTGCTGTCCTCATCGTCGTTCTCTGGAAGCTGCACGTTATGACCCGCTGGGTGATCGCCAGATTTGGCGGACGCGTCAGTGAACTGGAGGTCAAGTTCCTGTTCCTGGTCCTCTTCTTCCTGGGAGGCATGGCCACGCTGGCCAACAGCGAGGCGGTTCTGCCTGCCTACCTCGTGGGCCTGGTGATTGCTGGTGTTTTCAGCCATGACAAGGCGCTGATCTATCGCATGCGCACTATCGCCTTCGCGCTACTGACGCCATTTTTCTTCATTAAAGCGGGTACGTTAGTTTCGCTGCCAGCCTTGCTCGCTGGCTTCTTGCTGGTGATCGCCTTGCTTGGAGTCAAAATGGTGACCAAGTTCGTCGGCGTGTGGCCAGTGACGCGTGCGTTTCAGATGTCAAGACGCGAGGGAAACTATACGACCATGCTCATGTCAACCGGGCTCACCTTCGGCAGCATCTCCGCGCTCTATGGGCTGACACATGGCATTATCAACCAGGCGCAGTATACGATTCTGGTCAGCGTCGTGATTGGCTCAGCAGTTATACCCACCTTTATTGCCCAAACGTGGTTTCTCCCCAAACATACCAGAGCCATCTCGGACGAAGCTTCCAGCGAGAGAGAAGCAATGGCAGAAGAAGATGCTGTCTGAAAAGCGGAGAGGGATTATGAATTGCTATCCGTCGCACTCTCACGTAGCGCATGTATCGCTTCTCTGATCCCATAATAGACAATCACCAGAGATGCTAAGGGATCGGCCCACCACCAGCCGAAAAAAGCGTTGAGGATAAGCCCTATCAGGACTGCTCCTGCAAGATAAGCATCGACCAGGGTCACGCGTCCTTCGGTGAGCAAGACCTCATTCTGCAATCGTTGCCCTGTGACACGTTTGCCTGAAGCAAGCAACAGCATGACAATGAAGGTGGCAGCGATCCAGGCGCTGCCTCCGACTGATGTCGTTGCGTGGGTTCCCGTCAGGAGAATGTAGGCCAGTTGGGTAAGAATGTAGATCACGAGAGCGATGAACGCGATCCCAATGAGACGAAGCGCCAGGCGCTCGCGCTGCTGATTCACCCCGGTGAGTTGCCACACGACCACGACCGAGGCAAAAATCTCGATGAGCGAGTCGAGTCCAAAGCCTGCCAGGGCAACGGAATGAGCAGTGTACGCTGCTATGATCACGATGACAACGCCAACGACATTCCAACCAAGCGTCACATATTCAAGCAAGAGTCCTTGTTTGAGAAGGGACATTTGACTCAAGAAAACCTCCGCATGCTGTGTTTTGTGCGGTATCTGGTACATTTTTCTTGAGTATAAAGGAGTTGAGACGAGAGGGCAAGGGACCGGCTGGTCCCTTGACATTTGCCGCGTCCACGCCAGATACTATCTGTACTATTTAGCGATGTGTAGACTTCCCTTGTAACAAAGGAGAACCGCATGTTTGACCAGAGCAAGATTGGTCAGAGCTTTCCCCCCTTCACCTATGAGGTCGAGCGCGGCAAGATCCACGAACTGGCTACCGCGCTCGGCGACGACAATCCCATCTACCACAGTCGCGAGGCGGCCCAGGCAGTGGGCTACCCCGATGTGCCGGTGCTGCTGACCGCGCCGACGATGTACTCCTTCTGGGGCAACACGCAGATGGGGAAGCACCTCGTCGGGGTGGGCATTGATGTGATGCGCATCCTGCACGGCGAGGAGGAATACGAGTACCTCGCGCCCGTCTATCCCGGCGACGTGCTCACCGGCGTCGCCAGGGTGGCCGACGGCAAATCGCGCCAGGGCAAGGATGGCTCCTACATGGACATCCTGACGCTGGAAATCCACTATACCAATCAGCATAGCCAACCTGTGCTGAACGCGCGCGAAGTGGTTATTGTACGCGGCTAAGCCTGTGCGCAAGCAGGCAAGGAGAGAGGAAAATCATGACGACCAATGCGCAAGCGCCAACCAGACTGTACTACGACGATGTGCAGGTTGGCGATGCTCTTCCTAAGCTCGTGAAGTCCCCGGTGACACACCTGCAACTGGTGCGCTACGCCGGCGCTTCGGGCGACTTTAACCCGCTGCACACAGACGCCAGGATCGGCGAGATGATCGGCACCGGCGGCATCATCGCCCACGGTATGCTGATTATGGGCTTCCTGGGGCAGTTGTTGAGCGACTATGTGGGACCTACGGCGCTACGCAAATTTGGCGTGCGCTTCAAGGGCATGACCCACCTGGACGACGTGATCACCTGCACCGGCACGATCACCGAGAAGTACGAGGCCGACGGCGAGGCGCGCATCGCCGGCAAGGTCCAGGCCGCCGATCAAAATGGCGATGTGAAGACAGTAGGCACCTTTGTGGCGACCCTGCCAAAACGCGCCTAGATGGAGGAATCACCCATGGGCTTACTCGATAACAAGGTCGCCATCATCACCGGATCTGGACGCGGCATCGGCTCGGCGGCCGCGCGCCTGTTCGCGGAGCAGGGCGCCTCGGTGGTGGTCAGCGACCTCGATCCCAACCCGGCGGAAGAGACGGCCGGAGCCATTCGCCAGGCCGGCGGCAAGGCCATCGTGGTCGCCGGCGATGTAACCGACGCGGCCTTCCCCGCGCAGCTCATCAAGGCCACGCTCGACGCCTTCGGGGGCATCGACATTATTGTGAATAACGCGGGCTACACCTGGGATGGCGTCATCCAGAACATGACCGATAAGCAGTGGTACGCCATGCTCGATGTGCATACTACCGCGCCTTTCCGTATCCTGCGCGAGGCGGCGAGCTACATCCGCGAGGCCGCCAAGCGCGAGCAGGCCGCGCAGGGACACGCCAATCCCCGCAAGGTCGTCAACGTCTCCTCGGTCTCCGGTGTCTACGGCAACGCCGGCCAGGCGAACTACTCGACGGCCAAGGCGGGCATTACCGGGCTGACGAAGACGCTGGCCAAAGAGTGGGGCCGCTACAATGTGCAGGTGAACTGCGTCTGCTACGGCTTCATCGAGACGCGCCTGACCGCCGCCAAGGAGAGCGCCGAGAAGGTGCAGCGCGACGGCGAGGAGATCGCCCTGGGGGTCCCCGACCAGATGCGCCAGATGGCTCCCATGCTCATCCCCCTGGGCCGACCCGGCACCCCCGAAGAGGCCGCCGGCCCCATGCTCTTCCTGGCCTCACCCCTCGCCAACTACGTGTCAGGCCATGTGCTTGAAGTGACCGGTGGGCGCGCAATTTAATAGGGACCCGCTTTGTTGAAATAGGTGCCTTCGAGAAGAAGGCGCGATGAAGGTAGGGGCGCAGTTGACAAGCTCGCCTGTCAACTGCGCCCCTACCTTCATCTATCCGTACATGTCAGGTCCGGCCAACCTTCATCCTATCTTTCGGGCGCGGTGGTAGCACTGGCAGCGACAGCACAAGATCGAAGTCGTCATCCGCCGCGATCCGGTTGAAGCGCTCAAAATCGCAGCCCAGGCAGCGGTGAACCAGCACATGCTCCCCGTTGGGACGCTGGAAGCTGCCGATAGGTTGCATTCTGGAGCCGCAGGAACTTTGCCTGTCCCCCGAACGCTCATCTACGTGCCTCGAATACAAGCAAAAGGGACAGTGGTTGCGATGTTGTCCCCCACATGGGAGTGGGCCAATGAAACGTCGGCAGTGGCGGCACTTGAATACCTCATCAGAAGAGCGCCTGCGGTGACGCCCTTTGCGTGCAATACTCGAACGATCCTGCTCCTTGTCGTCCGCACACATATATTTCTCGCGAAGCAATGGAAATCCTCTTCCCTTTCTTCAATGCGTTATATGCTCGTGGTGTAATCAATCCTGCATCGCTGGCAACGACCAGCGGAAAGGAGACAACCCGCTCGGGCGGGAGAACCATATGTATCGCTTGTTTACACATAAAGTGTTCCTTTTCTAGCTTTCGTTTGCAGTTGTGTGTTAGTAGATGCCATTTATCGTCGGGATGCGATTGCTCGCATGCGGCGTTCTGTACTCGCGTTCATTTGGTGGCCGGACACAGCAAAGCGCGGCCTTATGATAGAGATTCATGGCATGACGAAACCAATAATTGTGGTAATCAATGAAGGGAGCGTGGAGGACTGCTGGGAGGGGATAGCGACGACAAGCACAACCAGCGTTCTTCCAGAGGGAAGAGCGTCAGTTCATGGTCGTATCGCGATGGCCGTCTTCTTTGCCAAGACAGGCAGGCCTATCCTGTAAACAGGTCAGGCTGGTTAGCTACATATAGTAGTTACACCGGAAGTAGCTTAGCAGTTCACCACGCTCATTACGGAGAGAACTTGCATGCGGCAGTTACCTTTCTAGTAGTCTGGTTATCTGCTGTAGAGTATAAAGGAAAAATGCGTAGATAGTCAAGGTGAAGAATGCTACAATCGCGGTAGCAGCAGTGCCTCCATAGCCACCATCTTCTTTGTCGCGCCAAGACGCTCATAAAGATCGATCGCCTGTACCGTCATCCCTTGCGCAAGCTGTATGTGACCTGTCCCGACATACACCTGGGCCAGAGCATAGGCGTTATTGGCCATCAGTTCACGCTCGCGCCATGATGTGGCCATCTCCAGGCTTTGCCTGAGAAATGGCTCGGCCGCGTGCATGTTCTTCTGCTGAATCAATGTCACCCCGCGCAGGTACTTATTCCAGGCCAGGCAGCGCAACCAGCCGGCTTCTTTACACCAGTTCTCTCCTTGATCGAGTAACTCAAGTGCCCTCCCAAATTGCCGCTTCCGAGAAGCACACTCAGAGAGTCGATAGACGGCCAGGGCCTTCAACTTCACGTAATCGGTATCCTGGCCTATCTTCAACATGGCCTCGGCCAGGTGTTCTCCCTCCTGTATACAGCCTCGCTGGGCCAGAATGTCGGCATGTGTATGGTAGACACGCGCCAGTTCTCGCCTATCACCATGCGCGCGCGCGATTTCTTCGGCTCTCTGAAGGCCCCTGCTCCACGCTTGCTTATACTCCCCCTGTACCCAGAATGTGAGCGCGAGCCTGCGGAGAAATTGCCCTTCGCGCCGTTCATCTCTCAGAACCTGTGCCGCCTCTATGGCCGCCTCCAGAATGTCGCGCGCCTCTCCTAACAAACCGATAAGATACGGATAAAACCACGCGCCCTCGGCCAGGCACAACAAAGGTTCCCAGCATGCATGGGTATGGTACCAGCGAATAGCGCTCAAGAGCGTCGCGTACTCCGCCGAGAATGTCTGCACCCGGTCAATATGCAGATCGAGCCTATCACCATGCTGGCGCGTGAATTGCAAGAGCCACTGGAGCCAGGCGCCGGTCAGGGCATCGCCATTCTCTGCCTTCACCAGTTCGGAACTCATATAGCCCTGAACCATGGGTAACATATGCAGGCGATCATCCCTGGTTCGATTGAGCAACGAAAGACGCTGCAAGAACGTCAGACCATCATCACGCTCGTAAGGTGCGAGGCGGGTGACTGCCCCCAGAGCCTCGCGCGATACCCCGGCCTCCTGATCGAAGAGCGAGCAGGCCAGTAGGAGGTCCCAGGTGCGAGGATCATACGTGCGAGCCATGGCCACCTGTCCCTGAACGCAGTACACAGGCAGATCGCCAGAGGCATTGCCCAGCCAGCGCAACACCTGCTCAAACGTCTCTTCACTGGCCAGGCGGGCGACACTGAGCTTAATTGGCAGCGGCAGTCCGCCTGTACAGCGGAACAAGAGTTGCTGCTGTTCTGGCGAGAGTTTCACATCGCGCACCCTGGCCTCCTCGTCGATCAGCATCTGCGTTTCCTCGGCGGAGAGTCCCGTTAGCTTCAGGTGGTCCGCCACCTCCAGCCACTCGCGCGAGGTCACGATGCACTTTGTGGGCGCCGGCAAGGTGCGCAAAAAGGTCTTCACCCTCTCATCGGTGATCGTCTCCAGGCTATCGACAATGATCAGCGTGCGCTGCGCGCGCAGCACCTTCTCCACGAGATAATGCTGGTCATCAAACGCGGCCCGCGTGATATCCTCTCGTGCCAATGTCTGGGCGATGGTTCGATACATATCTTCGAGCGTGCGAAATCTCAAGGGAGCAAGTGACGATTTCTCGCGTCCCTGAATCGTGAGCACCTCTTCTTGCGCCGAGATCCAGATGATCGCGTCAAAGCGCTCCGCTGGGAGCAGTTCATCGTACCGTTGGCGGTACTCGTGAGCAATTGCCAGGGCCAGGGCGCTTTTGCCGATGCCACCAAGCCCGGTGATCACCATCGCCCGCGCCTGGTGATCCGCCGTGAGGCGCTGGTGCAGCCATGCGAGTTCTTCGCAGCGACCGATAAAGCGTGTATAATCAGGCTGGGGGAGATTATGAAAAGGCGTAAGCGCGTGCGCGGCAGCGATCTCTATCGCCAGGGGATGCTGGGGGGTGTCAACACTCAACTCAGATTGTTGCAACGCGGTGTCATCCAGTTTCGCGAGTATCTGAAAGGCGAAAGCGCTGGCATGGCGCGCGGCTACCTCTTGAAAATTGGCGGCATCTGCCTCGCTCTTGTTATCGATGAGATCGGAAATGCCGCGAATGATCAGCGCCTCTACCCGCTGATTGGCATGGACCGCCAGCAGAAAGCCGATGCTCTCCATCTCGACCGCCAGCGCGTCGGTGTAGTTGGCCTTTAAAGACCGCACAATGGCAGCATTGGTATCCGCCATGACTTTTTCACCCGCCGCAATGGGCGCCACAAACACGCGCGGCGGCAGAGGCGGAGCTTCCTTGAGTCGCTGGAGCCAGTCCTGCTTTCTGGCCTCGGCCCGCGCTCGCTGTTCCATGCGGTACGTCGATTGGCCGATATGCGGACGCGTTTGAAAGATCTTCTTCACTTTGCCAGATTCATAGCCGTAGACTTTCGTCGCCGCCACTATATCGCCCAGTTGCACGTCCCTCAGACCTCCGGCTATGCCTACAAAGAGCACCAGCACCGGCTTAAAATAGCTGATTGCTCGTTCGACCTCAAAGGCGGCGAAAATATTGCCGGCGCCGATCTCGACTAGCCCGACATCCCATACGTAGCTCTCACCGCTAAATTGGCCCTGCTCATACACTGTGCCCAGAGGATGAATTTTTTCGCACAGATCAACCAGGTGGGTACGAACCGCTTGATACTCGACTTGCAGGGCTGTAAGTATGACCGCGCAGCGCCCATGTCCACGGCTGTGTGACATCTTCTGCTCCTTCTCTAAAAACAAGAAGAGGCACTACTTCCACCGTAGACCGTATGGGTGCCCCTGGCTCCAATTTATGAGATGGGATGAATCATAAAATGCACAATTTCACTTCGCGCATCTTAATATTACTCAGCAGATATAACTTTTGTCAAGCTTTATCGCTACCAAAAATGAGAAAATATGAGCAACATGATAATTTCTAATGTCATCTCTTGATTTTTAGAAAAAAACTCTTATAATTAGTGAAAAGCGCGTCCGGCTATTCGCTTCTTTATGAGAATTATGCAAGCAACACCCGGAGCATAGTTAGAAAAACCTGGTTTCCTGGACGGCAGGCAGAGCCACTATGGTAATATAGGGATAGGTCTGGAAAGCCAGCGTGCGTCGATCACGCAGGAGGATAGATGGACAATCAGCACTTTTCCTCGATCGAGGAATACCTCCAAAGCGAGGAGAGTCAACAACGTATCCTACAGAAGATACAGCGGAGTCGCCTGGAAGCTACGGTCACAACGAGCCATGCCGCGCAGCTCTTCGGTTTTACTGAGAACCAGCTCAGAGATTGGGAGACGCGCGGCTTGCTGAGTCCCTCCCGCTCCATGCGCGAAGGCAAACCTGGTCACCGGCGCTATACGATCGCTGAACTTGACAAGCTTGCCATTATTAGCGACCTGCTGAACAGCGGCTACTCTATTGGAGAGATCTCCGCGCATATCGATGTCATAGGGCGTTCCGGCGCTCAAGCCTATGCGCAGCAGCGTTCCGCCAACAGCGTGCAAGAGAGCGCTGTCGCAGCAGGCTACGAGTATAGAACTGAGGCAACGCAGCCAGAGCCAGGGATCGATGACCGTGCTGAAAACCAGTATAAACAACTTTTTTGGCGCTTCTT
>JALYTT010000265.1 GCA_030854145.1 Chloroflexota bacterium
ACCCCAGGCCGGTGCCGTTGACCGTCTGGGTCGTGGCGTTCTGGGCGCGGTAGAAGCGCGTAAAGAGTTGAGCCTGCTCTTCTACAGACAGCCCGATGCCGCTGTCGGTGATCGAGATGCGGGCCATGGTTCCCGTTGCCTCCACCGTGAGATCAATGCGTCCTCCCTGGGGCGTATATTTGTAAGCGTTAGAGAGCAAGTTGCTGAGGATCTGTACGACGCGCTCGCTATCGGCCTGGACGATGGGGGAGGGATCGGGCAGGTGCAGGACCAGGTCCTGGTGCTTCTCTTCCAGGCGCAGGGAGAATGAGGGGAGCAGCTCGCGAATGATCCGGGTGAGGTGCAGGGGCTCGCGGTGCAGCTCGATCTTGCCCGACTCGATGCGTGAGAGATCGAGCAGGTCGTTGATCAGGCTGACCAGGCGACGAGCATTGTTGTGGGCCACGCCGAGAAACTCCTCTTGCAGCGCGGTGAGGGGGCCAACCTCCTCGTCGTGTAAAAGCAGGTCGACATAGCCCTGGATAGAGGTCAGCGGGGTGCGTAGCTCATGGGAGACCAGCGAGACAAACTCGGACTTCATGCGATCCACCTCGCGCTCGCGTGTTACATCACGCAGGACATAGAGACGGCCGAGGTACTCATCGGTTGAGCTGAAGACGGGCGTGGCATAGCATTCAAGGTCGCGCCGTTGAGGAGTACTCTGGATCATAAAATCGGTGATCAGGGGCTCGTGATCAGTCATACTGTATTCAAGGAGCGTTTGTACCTGAGAGGGGTCAACGAAGAGAGGCGCGAGCAATGTGTGAAGCACACGAAGCGGGTGATCGATGACGGCATCATGAGGGATGCCAAAGAACTCGGTGAAAGATCGGTTCACGGTGAGGAGACTATTATCGGGCGAGATAAACAGGATCGCCTCGCTGACAGCATCCAGGAGCGCGCGGTTGGTGCCATTCGCCCTTTCCACCAGGGTATACTGTTTGGCCAGTTTTTGCATGGCCGTCAGCAGCTTGGCTTCATTGCGCTTTTGTTCGGTGATATCGCGCGCCGAGATCAGCACGCCCAGGAGTTGTCCGTCTTCCCGCCGGAGCAGCGATGCATTCACAGAGACCGCGGTGGTGCTGTCACTACGTGAGCGTATATGTAATTGGTAGTTGAGCACGCGTTCCATCGTGAGAACGGTCTGGATGCACTGCTCGGCCCGGCGCTGATCGGTGAAATATTGTTGAAATGCCGAGCCAATCAATTCCTGCTGCTGGTAGCCGGTCATTTCACAGAAACGGGCATTGACATCCGTGATGCTGCCATGAGCATCTGTGGTTAACATGGTATCGATGTTCGTCTCGATGAGCGAACGGGTGTACAACTGTGTGGCCTTGAGTTCTTCCAGGCGGATTTCATCGGTGATATCTTTTGAGACCACCAGAAAACCGACAATAGCCCTGTTGCCATCATGGCGGGGCGTCACCACTACGCGGGCGAAGAAGCGCTCGCCGTTCTTGCGCACACACTCGATGCCTCCCTCCCAGGTACCATGGTGCAGAGCGGCCTGCGTAATCTCGCGCGGTTTGCCTTGCGCCGCATAGTCCGGGGGGGACAGTGTGGTGATATTGGCCCGGCCGGCCACCTCCTCGGCCGTGTAGCCATACATGCGCCGCGCGCCTTCGTTCCAGAGCAGGATTCTCCCCTCGATGTCGATGCCGATGATGGCGTATTCGGTGGATGCATCCAGAAGGGAGGTGATGAATTCAACGGCATTGAGTTGCTGAGGACTGGGTGGGCCACTTGTCGGCGGAAAATTCATCCTCATTCCTCCCTTGCGGCTTCTGAAAGCGCGGCTGTGTTTGCCGGAGAAGACGCAATGGCCTGTGTGGGCGTTATATAGCGGGCGATGGTCGCGAGCAGTTCATCTACCTCAAAGGGCTTGGGCAAAAACGTGCTGGCGCCGGATAGATAGGTAATCAGGTCGCCACTAAAATGGGCGGAGCATAAGATGACCGGAATATGCCTGGTATCCTCGCGCCGCTTGAGTTGCTGGCAAAGATCGCGCCCATCTTCGCCTGTGAGCAAGATGTCGAGCAGGATCAGGTCAGGTACATCCCCATTCAGATGCTGAAAACAGTCGCCATTGACGCTGGTTTTGACGGCGTAGCCCTCCATTTCCAGGGCGATCTGGATGGCCTCTAAAATCTCTTCATCATCATCAACGACGAGTATTTTTTTTGTCATGATGCGGCGATCCCTTCCTGCTGAACGTGCGTTGGCGTCTCTGCGTCGGGCGCTTTTCTGTCCAGGGGGATGGAGAAAAAGAACGTGGCGCCGTGGCCTTCCACGCTCTCTACCCAGATCCGGCCGCCGTGTCGCTTGACGATTTCGAAGGCGATGTACAGCCCGATCCCCAGTCCTGGATATTTGGTATCCCTGTCGCCATAGACGCGATAGAAGCGCTCAAAGATGAGTGCCTGCTGGTCCTGGGGGATGCCGATGCCGTGATCCCGCACTCCAAAGATCACTTGCTCTTGATCGGCTGTCACGATCACTTCAATAGGGCCAGCGATAGGAGAGAATTTAATGGCATTGGTCAGCAGATTAATGAGCACCTGCCCCAGGCGATCCTTATCTCCATAGAGCTGCCGTTGTATGACACTGGTGATGGTGATGGGATGGGCGAGGCTGGTGTGCTGCGTCATGTCTACCACGTCCTGGACAAAGGTATCGCCGTCGAAATCCTCTTCGACCAGCACCAGCTTGCCCGCCTGGACGCGCGATATATCCAGCAGCTCGGCAATGAGCTTGATCAATTTATTGATCTGGGTGTCCATTTTTGTCAGGTAGCGCACCGGTTCGGGCCTTGCGTCCTGCTGGAGCATCTTCAGCAGGACATGAGTAAAGACTTTGAGGCTGGTGAGCGGGGTCTTCAGCTCGTGGCTGGCCATACTCAAGAAGAGATCTTTGCGCTCTTCCATTGCGCGAAATGCGACTTCGATACGCTTGCGGTCGTCGATATCGGTGCCTGTGCCAAACCACTTGTAGATCTTCCCGCTGCTATCGCGCGCAGGAAAGGCCCGGCCCAGGTGCCAGCGATAGGTTCCATCGCTGGCGCGTTTGAAGCGGTACTCGATCTCATACATCTTGCCGGTCTGTAACGCCTGACTCCAGGTATCAATGCATTTCTGGTAGTCATCGGGATGAATCACCGGCTCCCAGCCCCAGCCTCTGGTTTGTTCGTAGGTCATGCCTGTGTACTCAAACCAGCGCTGATTGTAGTAATCCAGCGCGCCATCTGGCCCGGCGGTCCACACGATCTGGGGCATCGAATTGGCCAGTTCGCGAAAGTTCGTTTCGCTTGCTTGCAAAGCGAGCACCATCTGTTCGCTCTCGCGCTTGCGGAGCGTCACCTCTCCGGCCAGCTCTGCGATGTTGAGGTTCTGTTGCGTCACCTCCTGCTGGAGCACGCGGCGGACCTGGTGCAGCGTGATGAGGTTGGTCGCGCGCACGCGCAGTTCCTCTGGCAGGAATGGCTTGGCCAGGTAGTCCTGTGCTCCGGCGCGCAGTAGTTGCAGAGGCATCTTATCATCTGTTCGTGCCGAGAGCACGATAATGGGGATCAGTGCAAGCTCAGGACGCGTCCGGGCCTCGGAGACGAACAGATCGCCGCTCATCACAGGCATCATAATGTCGCAGAGAATGAGGTCTGGCTTCAGGCTCAGCGCTTTCTCCAGACCCTCCTTGCCATCGCCCGCCCTGGCAATACGATACATAGGAGCGAGGGTATCGGCGATCAAATACGTTATCTCGGGATTATCCTCAATAATCAACACCAGGGGATCGCTGTCTTTCCTCTCCCGTAAAGCCGGGATATCCATAGGCAGGTTCCGTGGCTTTACCGCGGCATGCTCAATCGAGAAGGGTGAAGCATCCTGTTTGCTTAGCGACGACGAAGAGGTTGGGGCCTGAAGCGTGGCGGTTCCAGGCGCGACGAGAGGGAGATCAATTGTGAAGAGCGCTCCCCCATCGGGAGCATCGCTGACCATGACTGTGCCTGCATGCAGTTCCACAAATTCCTTGACGATAGCCAGCCCCAACCCTGTACCGGTGCCGCGCTGCACTCCTTGTTTGAAGCGCTCGAAGATGACCTGGCGCAAGGCGGGTTGAACGCCCGGGCCGTTATCCTGGATCGTCACGATGCCGTGCTCGCCCGCTTTGCTTACAGTGCAGGATATGCGGCCACCGGTAGGTGTGAATCTAAAGGCATTGGAAAGCAGGTTCAGGAAGATACGTTGCAGCTTCCCAGCGTCGCCTTGCGCGGGGAGAGACGCGGGACCTTCGACCGATACGATAATCTGGCGTTCCTGGGCCAATGTCTCGAAGGAAGTCACACATTCCTGGAGCAAGCGCGTGAGATCGATCTCCCCGTATGTGATGTCCATATGGCCCGCTTCTATCTTGCTGATATCGAGCAGATCGTTGACGTACCTGAGCAGAATAAGGGCATTGCGTTCGGCTATCGCCAGATTCCTTTCCTGCTTGCTCGTGAGTTGTTCCTCGGTGAGCAGGTTGCGGATCGGTCCGAGAATCAAGGTCAGGGGAGTGCGCAATTCATGGCTGACATTCGCAAAAAAGTTAGCCTTGAGTTCATCAAGCTCTTTGCTCTTTGCGTAGAGGATTTCAAGCTCTTGATGGGCGTTCTCCAGTTGCTGTTTGCGTTCGTTGGAGGCTTTGGCCACCTCGACGATCGCGTAGACCTTTGGGAGCAGTAGTGGCAGTGCTATCGCTGTGGCGACCGATGCGACGGCGGTGATCAATTTCACGCTCCCCGATAGCCAGTAGGTGGCGTTCCACAGCGTCCAGATTTCGAGAAAGTGCGTGCATGCGCAGGCAATGATAAAAATACCGAAGGCGATGAACACCCATTGAAACGGGATATCGTGACGCGTTTTATAGACAAGGTACGCCAGCGTAGCCGAAATGGAGACGTAGGCCAGACCGATCAACGCGTCAGAGCCGACGTGCAGCGTAACGAGGTTGGGCTGCCAGAGATAACACATGCCATGCGGCTGAAAATTATAACTGTTGAAGAGGAGAGGCGCTACTTTTATCGAGAAGACAAACAACGCTACCACCCCCATGATGGCCAGGCTCCCGCGTAAAAATGCTTTGTCGTCTATATGTGCTGCTCCTGTACCTGCTCTGCCTCTCTTCTTTGGAAGCTGGATCATGCTCTTCTCTCTTTCAGCTCGCTCATGGTTTTTCTCTGGTCACGTATTCAGGAGGGTATGCATGCTCATTCCTCCTTTACGGATTCTGAAAGCGCTGCTTTGTCAGGTAGTGAAGGGGCATGGGACTGAGCGGATGTTGTATAGCGGGCCGTGATCGCGATCAAATCGTGCATCTCAAAGGGTTTCGCTAAAAACGTACTGGCGCCTGACAAATAGCTAATGATATCTCCGCTAAAATGAGCGGAATATAAGACGATAGGAATATCCCTGGTCTCCTCGCGCTGTTTGAGTTGTCGGCAAATATCGCGTCCATCTTCGCCTGGGAACACGATGTCTAGTAGGATCAGGTCCGGTAAAGCCCCATCCAGGTGCTGAAAACAGTCCCCATTGACGCTGGTTTGGACAATGTATCCTTCCGTTTCCAGGTTTACCTGGATGGCCTCCAGCATCTCTTTATCATCATCAACCACTAATACTTTCTTCTGCATAGTACTCCTCTTTCAGCACACCCAGATTTTTTATGATCACGGATTCGGAAGGGTGCCTGCATGCTTATTCCTCCCGTGCGCTTTCTGAAAACACCGGTTCGGCAGGCGCGGGTCGCGGAGTGGATGTCGTATAACGGGCCGCGATCGCGATCAACTCGTCCAGTTCAAAGGGTTTCGCCAGAAACGTATTGGCGCCTGACAAATAGGTAATGATATCTCCGCTGATATGAGCAGAATATAAGACGATAGGAATATCCCTGGTCTCCTTGTGTTGCTTCAGTCTCATACAGATCTCGCGCCCATCCTCGCCTGAGAGCAGGATGTCAAGCAGGATCAGGTCGGGTAAATACCCATTGAGGTGCTGAAAACACTCTCCACTGATGCTGGTTTTGACAGCATAGCCTTCCATTTCCAGGGCGACCTGAATGGCCTCTAACGTCTCTGTATCGTCATCAACGACTAATATTTTTTTCTGCATAACGCTCCTCTTTCGGCACGCTCAAGATTTTGCTTTTTCACCGCCTGCTCCCAGTATGAATGTAGCACCAAACACAAGCAGGGGAAAATCTTTGCTCTTGCCCCTAAGCGGTTCTGGGGGTGCCCAGTTCTATGTATCGACACTCTATGGTTCTGTCCGCAACTTCGCCGTGCAAGGTTCGTATTGTAGATGAGGAACAACGAAAAAGAGGTATAGCTGCATCTCCTGGAAGGTACTTTCTTCCAGAACGGGTGCGATAACGAGCAAAAATCGCTTCGTTGCTCTACAATAGGCAGAGCAGGGGTGCAGGTGGCCTGGCGATCTGAAAATTGGACATCATCCGTGTATAGGCGATGGATTTGGCTCCTTTTGCCCGCCGACAACGCACATGCGTTGATACGCAATCATGATCGAACCGTCCCAGGGGAAGGAAACATGGGCAAGTGGCAACATGGTCACAGGGTGCGCGTAGCATGGCATGACGCGCGTGGTTGGAACAGGGCGACCGCAAGGGATCGCCCCTACATATCCGGCCAGATGAACAGACCATCGGCGTCGGCGTGCTGGGCATCCTGTTCCATCCCATGTGTTGGTCCATCGGGGAATGGAGATGTAGGGGCGATCCCTTGCGGTCGCCCTGTAACCGTACGTGTGGCATCTCGTCCTATGACGTGTCAACCAACGTAGCTTGCCTCACCAGTGCAGGGTGAAAAACGGAGCATCGTGGACAGCACACAGAACGCATATTTCACTGTCAGGAAGCGGCTAGAGGATGGGTATGTAGCTCTCTTGCGCGCATTGCGCGGGGGCAGCGCGACCTTTCATGCCTGGGTAGTGCTTGGGCTGATCGCCATTTCTGTTGGGGTCTCGTTGCTGGAAGTGCTGGTTGGTTTCTGGCTGGCGGGCCTTATTTTCGTGCAGGTCTTTACAGGTCTGGGCGTTGAGGAGCGCGCGGCCCGCCTGCGCAGCGAGGAACTGATCAAGGAATTGACTGAAGTGCAGGGGCAGTTGCGTGCCTATGCTGTGCGCGCCGAGGAGCTGGCTACGATTCGTGAGCGGACCAGGGTGGCGCGCGAAATACACGACACGCTGGCCCAGGGGCTGGCGGCCATCAAGATGCTGCTGGAGACAGGCGGCGCGGTCTTTCCTGAGCGGCCAGAGCTAGCGCGCCAGCATATGGAACGCGCGCGCACGCTGGCCGGTGAGCACCTGCACCAGGCACGCACATCGATCCTGGCGCTGCGCAGCGACGCGCTGGGCGGGCAGCCGTTGTCCGTGGCGTTGTCCGTGCTGGCGGCCGCGTGACGTCCCGGCCAGGGCATCGGTAGCGAACCCGGAGGCGCGACCTTCCATGCCAGCGACATCGCTAGGCGCGCGCATTTTCCACCCGCGCTGGAACTGGCCTGCTATCGCATTACACAGGAGGCGCTCAATAATGCCACTGTCCATGGGCGCGCAGATCGCCTTATAGAGGCACCGCTTCGGCGCTCATTGCCCTTTAGGGCAATGATTTTTTACCCTGCCGGGTGATGTCCTCTCTTCAGGAAATGTTTATACTCAACATAATAGGGGGACAATCTTCCACATATTAAATAGGTATAATTGTATGTATGAAGGAGAAAAAGGGTATGCCGGAATCACAGCAAAGAACTGAAAATGATGTGCTGACTTTGCCTGATTTTAGCGATAACGATACCGAATTTCTGGATGCGCAGGCTGTAGCGGCCAGGAAGAGAGGGAGACGGCGTTGGATCGTCGTCCTGGCTATTGTGTTGCTAGTAGTCGTGCTGGGCGCTATAATTCTGGTAGCGTTACGGGGGGGTAGGTCGCGTGTGGCGTATCAGACGCAGCCGGCGAGCCAGGGGAATCTCTCGTTGGCGGTCACCGCAACGGGGCCGGTGCAAGGTACTATTTATGGTGTCAGCTTTCCGACGACAGGCAAGATCAGCCAGATCAATGTCAAAGTAGGGCAGCATGTGCATGCGGGCGATGTGCTTGCGCGGCTCGACCCTACCTCGCTGCAGGACGCGGTGAACCAGGCGCAGGCGACCGTCAACGCCGATCAGACGAGCTTGAATGACGCCGAGAACAATCAGAGCAGAGTCACATCGCAATCGTCGGCGCAGATCGCGGTAGCTCGTGACCAGGAAAAGCAGGCGCTGAATAATTGTGATAATCCGCCGAAGGGCACGACGGCGCCGCCTCACTGCGAGGACCTGGCGCGCAACCAGTATACGCAGTCGGTGCGGCAGGCGGCCACGCAGAATACATCGGCGCAGTCGCAGGTGAATAGCGCCCAGAGCCAGTTGAACACGGCCCAGACCCAGCTTAATACGGCGCAGCATAACATGAATAACGCTACTCTGACCGCTCCGCACGACGGAGTAGTGGCGGCGGTCAATGGCACGGTCGGTGGTAACCCTGGCGCCGGCAGTAGTGGTAACAGCGGTAGCAGCGGCGGCGGCACGACCTCCGCGGCGAGCGCCGGCAGTTTTATCCAGATCGTAGACCTGTCGGCCCTGCAAGTATCAACGAACGTCAATGAGGCAGACATTGGCAGCGTTAGCATAGGGCAGAAGGCACAGTTCACCGTCAGCGCCTACGGCAGCCAGGCATTTAACGGCACCGTCAGCGCCGTTTCGCCGCTGGGCCAGAGTGCCTCCAATGTCGTCACCTACTCGGTGCTGATGGATGTTGATATGAGCACGCTGCATGGTGCGAGTCTCCTGCCGGGGATGACCGCCAATGTCACAATCATGACCACGCAGCGCCTGGATGTGTTGCTGATACCCGTGGAGGCGGTGAATTTCGCGCGTACAACGGCGGCTCAAACGACTTCAAGCGGCGCGAATGTCATCAGTCCTGCCCAGATAGCTGATGCCCTGGCGCGTGCGCGACAGATGTCGCTTGACTTACAGGCGTCAAAGCCTGATCTTATCAAAGACCAGCCCACGCCAGCCTATGTGCTTGAACGGGCGCAGAACCAGTGGATTGTCAAGCCCGTCGTGCTGGGCCTCACAGATGGTACCTCCTACGAAGTGCTCGCCGGGCTGAACACGGGCGAACTCATAGTCGTTGGCACGCAGAGTAGCACACCCGCCGTCCCGGGTGGTGGCGGCGGTGGAGGGGCGCCCGGCGGCTTTATCCGGCCAGGGTCGGCCCCATCCGCGTAGGGACCCGGCTTGCCGCGTCCGTGGGGGCTCCCTGGCCGCGCAGCGTGGCTGCTCTGCCAAGGTTCATTGCACGGGCAAGCCGGATCCCTACGTGAGAAAGAGGATCGCGTTCGGGGCGGTGGATAGAGCAAAAAGAGACGGGAGTATAGATATAGTATGTTCAATAATAGTCAGCAGACACCCAGAGATGGTGAGCTGT
>JALYTT010000266.1 GCA_030854145.1 Chloroflexota bacterium
TTCTTTCTCCCTCTTTCGATGGAGAACCTGGATATGTATATCGCTTCTGTTGCCTTCCTCTCCAACTTCGCTACTTTTCAGGTTATTCCTCTTCGTTGCGCGGAACAAGGTGAATATCCATTCCGGTACTCAGCCGTAGCAGGCGATTCACGATCGAGCCACGAATAAGTTCTTCCCAATGGCTGCGGGCGGGCTGACCCAGCACCAGTTGGGTGACCTGCCGCTCACGGGCGATCTCCACCAGTTTGCGCGCGATATCCGGGCTGCTGGTGCGGATCACCTCGGCCCCCAGATCCTCGGCGAGCACGGCGTGTTCCTCCAGACGACGCAGGGCCGCCTCCCGAACTCGCTGCGCGTCTCCCCGGTACTTGAGCCACCTGGTGAGCGCACTCGTGAAGGCCAGGTAGCCCTCTGGCTGGATACACACCGCGATCAGGTCAGCATGCAGTCCATGGGCCAGCCGCCAGGCGTCGCGGATGACCTCGCGCGTGTGGGGCCGGGCGTCGAAGCCTACCAGCACGCGTTCGCTGGCTGGCCGGTATTCGCTGATGCCGTGTTCGGTCATGTACTGTTCGAGCTGGGATTCGGTTTTCTCGGCGACGCGCCGCAGGGCCAACTCGCGCAACGCTGTCAAATTGCCCTCGCGGAAAAAGTGGCTGAGCGCGGTCTCGATGCGTTCGGGCGGGTAGATATTGCCGTGTTTCATACGCTGGCGCAGGGCATGCGGCGAGATATCGATCAGCTCCACCTCGTCGGCCTGGTCCAGCACCCAGTCGGGCAGGGTTTCGCGCACGCGCACGCCTGTGATGCTCGCCACCAGGTCGTTCAGGCTCTCCAGGTGCTGGATATTGAGCGTCGTCACCACATCGATACCCGCGTCGAGAATCTCCAGCACATCCTGGTAGCGCTTGGCGTGCGTGGAGCCGGGCACGTTGGTGTGCGCTAGTTCGTCGACCAGTGCCACTCTGGGGTGGCGCGCGATGATGGCCTCGCTATCCATCTCTTCGAGCGTGACGCCCCGGTACGCCACGCTCTTGCGCGGCATGACCTCCAGGTCGCCGATCTGCGCCTGTGTCTGCGCTCGTCCATGCGTCTCCACATAGCCGATCACAACATCGGTACCGCGGCCCTCGCGGCGATGGCCCTCATTGAGCATGGTATATGTCTTGCCTGAGCCGGCTGCCGAGGCCAGGTAGATGCGCAGGTGGCCGCGCCTGCGCTGGTAGCGCCCGGAAGCCGGAACGGGAAGATCATCCTCCTCCTCCTCATCACCATTGGCAGGCATGGCCCGCGGAGGAGTTGCTGCCAGGTCGCGATCACGCAGGTTGTAGCGACGCAGCAGCTCCTCTGGATCAGGACGGCCCTCCTCACGCTCGCGTTGCTCTTTGTCAGGTGGTTGCTCTTTCATGGCCTCACTCGTATTGCGCGCCAGGCGCCACGTTTACATTGAGCACATTGACATTTTCCACTATCAACACGACGAAGGATGCGCGGCACACGCGTCGAGCGCCAGGTTCAGGTCGAGCACATTGACATAGGGTTCGCCGAAGATCCCCAGGAAGCGCCCGCTCTCGTGATCCGTGACGAGCTTCGTGACCACATCTTGACTCAGGCCGCGTGCTGCCGCTATGCGCGGGACCTGGTACATGGCGCCCGCGATCGTAATGTCCGGGTCAAGCCCCGATCCCGATGCCGTCACCAGGTCCACAGGCACGGAGCCGGCAGGCGCGTTCGGATTCTCCTTCTTCAGTTGGGCCACGCGCTGCTGCACGGTTTGGATGAACGCGCCATTGGTGGGTCCCGAGTTCGAGGCCGTGGAGTTGTCGGCGGCATACGGCTCCGGCGTCCCGGTCGCCGGGTTGACCGTCACCGAGGGCCGCCCGTGAAAGTATCCGGGCTTGCTCCAGTACTGCCCGATCAGGTCGGAGCCGATCACTTGCCCATTGGAGGCCTTCAGCAGACTGCCGTTGGCCTGATAGGGGAAGATCAACTGGGCCAGGCCCGTCACGATGCCCGGATAGAGGAAGCCGGTCACGATGGTGAGGAGCAGAGTCAACACCACCGCCGGGCGCAGGTACTTCGTCACAAATGTTTTCATCTTCTGTGTCCTTCTCAAACCAGGAAGCGTCCCCCCATTTTAGGGGAACGCTTCCCCCTTTTTTCTGCCTCTTGCCTTACATCGTCAGGTGCAGCACCTGTAAGATAAGGTCGATAGCTTTAATCCCCAGGAACGGCACAATGATACCTCCGACGCCGTAGATCAAGAGGTTCCGGCGCAGCAGCGCGCCCGCCCCGACCGGGCGGAACTTGATGCCGCGCAGGGCCAGAGGAACCAGGGCGATGATGACCAGGGCATTGAAGATCACCGCCGAGAGCACGGCGCTGTGCGGCGTCGCTAATTGCATGATATTGAGCGCGTTCAACTGCGGATACGTCGCGGCGAAGGCTGCCGGGATGATCGCGAAGTATTTGGCGACATCGTTGGCGATGCTGAAGGTCGTGAGCGCCCCGCGCGTGATCAAGAGCTGCTTGCCGACCTCCACCACCTCAATCAGCTTGGTGGGGTTGGAGTCGAGGTCGACCATGTTGGCCGCTTCTTTGGCGGCCTGCGTCCCTGTGTTCATGGCCACGCCGACGTCGGCCTGGGCCAGCGCCGGGGCATCGTTGGTGCCATCGCCCGTCATCGCCACCATGCGTCCACCCGTCTGCTGCTCTTTGATCAGCCGCATCTTGGTCTCCGGCGTGGCCTGCGCCAGGAAGTCATCAACGCCCGCCTCTTTGGCAATGGCGGCGGCGGTCAGCGGATTGTCGCCAGTAATCATGACGGTCCGGATGCCCATGCGGCGCATCTGGTCGAAGCGCTCGCGCATGCCACCCTTGACGATATCTTTGAGTTCAATCACCCCCAACACACGGGCCTGCTCGCGGGCGCCATTGTCGCCGCTCAGCACCTCTGCCACCACCAGGGGTGTGCTGCCCGCGCTGGCAATGCCGTTCACGATCCCCGTCAGTTCGGAGCTTTCTGAGCCACCGTGTTCCGCCACATAGGCGGCGACCGAGTCGCCGGCCCCTTTGCGAATGGAATGCACGCCCGCATGACCATTCTGGGTTTCCTGGACATCGACGCCGCTCATACGAGTCGTCGCTGAGAAGGGGATAAACGCCGCTGTGGGGTCGCCCGCGTCGGTGAGACCATACTTCTCGCGCGCCAGGGTCACGATCGAGCGGCCCTCCGGGGTCTCGTCCGAAAGGCTGGAGAGCATGGCCGCCTGGGCCACAGCGCGCTCTTCCACTCCGGAGAGCGGTACGAAGCGCGCCGCCTGACGGTTGCCCAGGGTGATGGTACCGGTCTTGTCCAGCAACAACACATCCACGTCGCCCGCCGCCTCCACAGCGCGCCCGCTCATGGCCAGCACATTGCGCTGCACCATACGGTCCATGCCCGCGATACCGATGGCCGAGAGCAGCCCGCCGATGGTGGTGGGGATCAGGCACACCAGCAGGGCGATCAGCGTCGTCACCGAGACCGCCCGGCCGGAGTAGATGGCAAAGGGTTCGAGCGAGACCACCACCAGCACGAAGATGATCGTCAGGCTGGCGATCAGGATGTTGAGCGCGATCTCGTTGGGCGTCTTCTGGCGTTTGGCCCCCTCGACCAGGGCGATCATGCGGTCCAGGAAGGTCTCGCCGGGGTTGGCGCTGATCTGCACCACGATCCAGTCCGAGAGCACGCGCGTGCCGCCAGTCACGGCTGATCTGTCGCCGCCGCTCTCGCGGATGACGGGGGCCGACTCGCCGGTGATCGCCGACTCATCGACCGAGGCCACGCCCTCCGTGACCTCGCCATCGCCGGGGATGACCTCCCCGGCCTCGACGAGCACCAGGTCGCCCTTGCGCAGGTCGGGCGCGGCGACATCCTGCACCGGACCGAAGCGGTCGGAACTCGCGAGCCGCTTCGCCAGGGTGGTCGTGCGCGCCTGGCGCAGGGTGTCGGCCTGCGCTTTGCCGCGTCCCTCGGCCATGGCCTCGGCGAAGTTGGCGAAGACCACTGTGAACCACAACCAGATGGCCACCGCCAGCACGAAGAGCCGCTCAGAGGCGAGCTGGCTGCTCGTGAACGCGGCCGACGGCTGTGTGAAAAGCAGGCGCACGAACTCGATGGTGGTGACGACGCTGCCGATCTCCACCACGAACATCACCGGGTTCCTGATCTGCACCCGCGGGCCCAGTTTCTTGAAGGAGTCGGGAATGGCGCGCCGGATGATCTTCGGGTCCCAGATCGAAAGTTCCCCTTTGCGGCGCGTCTTCCACGGCTTGACTGCTACGCTCTCTGCCTGCGCCTCAGGCTGCTGCATCTCATCTGTTTGCATCTTAGAACACCTTCCCTGCCTGCATCAACAACTGTTCGACGATCGGCCCCAGTGAGTACGCCGGGAAGTAGGTCAGCGCGCCCACGATCAGGATCACGCCGATCAAGAGTCCGACCCACAACGGCCCTGTGGTGGGAAAGGTCCCCAGCCCCGCCGGCACGACGCGTTTCTTCACCAGCGAGCCGCCAATGGCCAGGATGGGGATCAAGAAGGCGAACCTGCCGATCAGCATGGCGAAGCCTCCCGTCCAGTTGTAGAATGGTGTATTGGCCCCGATTCCAGCGAAGGCCGAGCCGTTGTTGCCGTTCGATGAGGTGTAGAGGTACAGGATCTCTGACAGTCCATGCGGCCCCTGGTTGGCAATGGACGAGACGCCCTGCGGGATCACCGTTGCTACCGCCGCGAAGCCCAGGATCGAGGCGGGCAGGATCAAGAGCGCCAGGGCAGCCATCATGATCTCCTTGCGCTCAATCTTCTTGCCCAGGTACTCCGGCGTCCTGCCCACCATCAAGCCAGCGATGAAGACCGCGATGATCGCGAACATCAACATGCCATACAGCCCGGAGCCGACCCCTCCGAAGATGATCTCACCGAGTGCCATGTCGGCCATCGGGATCATACCGCCAAGCGGCGTGTAGCTATCGTGGAAGCTGTTGACCGCCCCACACGAGGTCATGGTCGTGGTGACGGCGAAGATAGCGGAGTCGGTGATGCCGAAGCGTACCTCCTTCCCCTCCATGTTGCCGCCTGCCTGGACATCACTCATCACCTGGTTCGCCCCGACTTTGGAGAGCAGAGGATTACCGGTCTGCTCCGCCGGAAGAACCACCCCTACCGCGATCAACCAGATGATGGCCGAGACGGCCCACAGCGCCCAGCCCTGCCGGGTGTTGCCCACCATCTTGCCGAACATGTAGAACAGGCCCGCCCCGATGGAGATGATCGCCAGCATCTCGATCAAATTCGTGAGTGCGTTCGGATTCTCAAAGGGATGCGCCGAGTTAACGTTGAAGAAGCCGCCACCGTTGGTGCCCAGCTCTTTGATGAATTCCTGCGAGGCCACTGGCCCCTGGGCAAGCACCTGCGTCTGCCCGTTAAGCGTGTGGACGACGGTGTAGGGGTTGAAGTTCTGGATCACCCCTTGCGAGACGAGCACAAGCGCACCCACCACGCAGATAGGCAGCAGCAGGTAGAGCGTGCAGCGTACGAGGTCCACCCAGAAGTTGCCCAGGTACTGCGCGCTGTGCCGCGACAGGGCGCGCACGAGCGCCACCGCCAGCGCGATACCCGTGGCGGCGGAGACGAAGTTGTGAAAAGCCAGGCCAGACATTTGTGTCAGATAGCTCATGACCGTCTCGCCAGCATAATTCTGCCAATTGGTGTTGGTTGTGAAGCTGGCAGCGGTATTGAAGGCCAGTTGCGGCTCCACATTCGGGATGGTCTGTGGGTTGAAGAACGGCCCGTGCCACTGCTGCGTACGCTCCAACAGATACAGCAGCAGCATACCTGATACGCTGAAGACCAGCATGGCGATGACGTAGCCCGTCCATTTCTGCTCTTCCTCGGGGTCGATGCCGCTCAAGCGGTAAAACAGGCGCTCGACGGGAGCGAAGACCGGCGTGAGCCAGGTGCGTCGCCCTGTGAAGATGGCGGTCAGGTACAGGCCCAGCGGTTTGGTGATGAGCAGCACAATGGCCAGAAAGATGGCTACCTGCAAGGCACTATTGAGTGTTACAGGCATAGGTTTACCCTCACTTGTTGGCTAAAAACTAGACGATAATACAAGGTACGATTAAAATCTCTCCGGCGCGAGCAAGGCGATCACGAGATAGACAAGCACTGCCAGTGTGACAATACCTACCAGGACATACTCAAGCGTTGAGTTCATAGACTTCTCCTTTGCTCTCTCTGGCTACAGGCGCTCACAGCCAATGGTGAAGTAGATGAACGCCACGAATGTGACAATAATCACCAGCACAATAATTGCATCAAGCATGCAGTTCCTCCTCATCGGGTAATGCTATTGGAGACCGTTCGGCCTCTTCTCCATCTTCCTCTTCGGTGGCAGATTCGCCGTTTCTGCGCTGAGCGGCTTCCTTTGCCAGTCGCAGGAGGGCTTCCATTGGAAAGGGTTTGGGCAGGTAGGCCAGCGGGTGGAATTCTTGCAGGCGGCCAGGACTGACCCGCACCGCTGAGAGCACCACCACTGGCAGGGAGCCGGTATGTCCCTTCATCTCTACAGGAGAGATCCAGCCCTCCTTTTGTGCCGTGCGTAGCACATCCCACCCGGTTTGATCGGGCAGGTTGATGTCCAGGAGAATGAGATCAAACGTGGTAGCTCGCAGGTGAACCAGCGCGCTATGCGCATCTCCTGCGACACGGATGTCGTGCCCGCGAATCTGTAAGTTGCGCATAATGAGTTCGCATAGCACATTGTCATCTTCCACCAGTAAGATGCGCGCTCCAGGCATAGCTATCGTCTCCTTTCTTCCAGCATGCTCATACAGGCACAGCTCATCTCATGTGGTGCTCTGTCCTGATCCACAGGGGTTCCTTTTCGGCATCTTTGACCAAAAGCACGATGATGGGGCCATCAACGTCACGAAGAAGGTGACCTTTTCTCTACAACACAGCAATGCATCCGGGGAAAGGCATACGTCCAGGGGTCGAGATCCATCTTGTTCCTGACAAGCATGCCCTTTCTAGAGAGAAGTATAGGCTAAAAAAGGTCAAGAGGAGGTCTGGATTTCCAGCAAAACGCTCTGGAAATGCTCAAGAAATGTGCCTGCCAAACCCCAGCACGGGGCCTTCGCTCTCAGCATCTCCGGTACGGCAACCGTCCTGCACCCGCAATGATAGGCGGCCTTCAGGCAAGATCGCGTTCAATGCAATGCCGTATATATGCGACTGTGCGGCGCATATGCACATTGTCCTGGTAGAGCTTGCTCAGCATAACCGCGCCCTCAAGTGCAGCGATCATCACGCTCGTCCAGGTCTCGACATCGATGCCGGCGCGCACTTCTCCACGCTCGATCCCTTTGGAGATGATGCGCCGGGCGGTGGAGCGTAATTCATCCATGGCCGTGCGTGCGCGATCGCGCAGGGCTGGTTCGGCATCATCCGCCTCGACGGCTGTGTTGAGGATGGGGCAGCCGCCAGCGATGGGCGGATCGTCCACCAGTTCCTGAAAGTAGGAGAGCAGGGCATAGAGGCGCTCAAGCGCGTGTTGCTTCCCCGCCAGTACCGTGCGGATGCGCTGGTCAAGGATGGCATACGAGTAATCAAATGTTTCCAGCGCGAGCTGCTCCTTGCTCTTGAAATGATTGTAGATCCCGCCCTTTTCCAGGCCAGTCTGCTGCATAATGTCAGAGAGGGACGCGCCAAAGTAGCCCTGCTGGTTGAAGAGAGGGGCGACGCGCGCCAGAATCATCGCGCGTGTTTGTTCACCTTTGCTCATATGATCCTCCTTGTTTCAGACTCCATGGCAGTGCCAGGGTGTGTGACTTGGATCAGCTCTCTTTCTGAGACGCTGCTGGGCGGAGGATAATACAGGTCGTCGTACCGTGTGCGTACAATTTGCCTGTCGCATCCGTGACGCGCGCCTCAGCGGTGGCGATGCGCCCACCAAGGTGAATGACGTTCCCTTCGCCTGTAACGGTTCCCGTCGCAGTGGTGATGGAACGGAGGTAGTTGGCCTTGATCTCCAGCGTGGTGTAGCCGGTACCGGCGGGCAAGAGCGCCTGCACGGCACAGCCCATGGCGGAATCGAGCAATGTGGCGATGATGCCTCCATGCACCGTTCCCAGCGGATTGTAGTGATACTCTGCCGGTTCAAGGCTAAAGACGACGCGGCCTTCGCTCACTTCCACCAGTGTCATCCCAAGCAACGCTATAACGGGAGGGGGAGGCAATTCCCCTGCCTGCATAGCTTTCAGGTGTGCGATACCGCTCATCGTCTGTAAGGCTCGCAGAGCCGGTGCCGGATCGTCCCATCTGACAGTGCGGGTACGTTGCTCCTGATAGTCGGTCATTGCCTGTTCCTTTCCCATCAACACGGCCAATAATAACAGACCGATCGGTCTGTTTATAGGGCAAAAAATAGCAGACCAATCGGTCTGATAGTAAGTATAAACAAATTTTGCCTGTTGTCAAGGAGAAACTTCTGAAGGTTCAGGGCTTCGCAAAAGTTGCTCGTCCTTCGTAGCTGCGTGATTTATCACGCCTGGCAACCATGACGACTGGCTAGCCAGGCGTGATAAATCACGCAGCTACGAAGGATGGCACAGCGAGAGCAACTCCAGGACACGACTTTTGCGAAGCCATGTCTGAAGGTTGAAGGGGGGATGTGTGGTAGATGGAATGTTATTTCTCTAGTAACTCATACGGACATCATATACGGAAGTACCTGCTAAACTACTGATCGCGGCTTCAATCTCAAACGGGCTTGGCAGGCCATTTAGCCATGGAAGACTTGGCTCCGAACCCGAAGAAAGCTCAGCAGTTTCAAACCCGAACGGGCTTGGCAGGGCATTTAGCCCCACACACACACTACAATGGCGAAGAACAACGTGTCGGTCTCAATCCCAAACGGGCTTGCCAGGCCATTTAGCCGTGTCTCTTGGAGGTTGCCCATTCTCAGAAAATGCTGTTTCAATCCCAAACGGGCTTGCCAGGCCATTTAGCCCTACATATTCTTGCTCTTCCAAAATGGAGATCGCCGTTTCAATCCCAAACGGGCTTGCCAGGCCATTTAGCCAGTACGATAAGATAAGTTAAGATAAGTTTTTTAGATGTTTCAATCCCAAACGGGCTTGCCAGGCCATTTAGCCTGCGGCCCTTCTAGTATAGCATGAGAAGCCGCTCTAAGCAAGGTTTTCCGAGAGTCTCTTTATAGCAGAGGTTATTTGAGGGGAACAGAGCATCAATTTGGGCCTCTTTTCGTGTCCATCCGCTTCTGGAGACTTCCGAGAGTCTGTGCTCAGAAATAGCGTCACCGCGATCCTCGGAAAGCCCTTCAATTATACGAGAAACAGTAGGTCCCTGGCTGGCGGTGGTCCTCCGACCGCCAGGGCTTTGGAGTGTACCCGTTTTGCCTGTTTACTCGCTTTTCAGCAGTACCGAAGAGAGGGCATAAAGCTGGGCGTTTCCTCACTTCAGGACAAAGGATCGCGATCCTCTCTATTA
>JALYTT010000267.1 GCA_030854145.1 Chloroflexota bacterium
TAGTATCTATCGTTCGTACATTCCGACAGAGCGTACTTTTTTCACATGGCTTCCCCTACCTGATAGAGTAGAGGTGCCTGGAACAAGCAGCAGGGAGAGAACGTATGGCAGAAGTGAGCAATCAACTACAGCATGAGGATAAAGATGTATCTTCCAACCCTATTCAAGAACAGGTAGCAACGGAACGGGCTTCAGGCACCTGGGCGCGGCGGAGACCAGGAATAGATTGGCTGCTGGCCGGCATCATCGGCATTGTCGCGCTGGGCCTTAACCTGTATCGCATTGGAGCGCCCAGCCTCTGGTTCGATGAGATTCTCTCGGTCGAACGCGCGCGCCAATCGCTACCGGTTCTATGGAAGATCGTCACCACCACCCAGCCAAACATGGCCCTCTACTACTTCTTCCTGCACGGCTGGCTGAACTTCACGGCGCTCTTTGGCTTACACGCGACAGAGGCGGTAGTACGTTTTCCTTCTGCCATCTTCGCGGCTATGGCCTCTATTGTCGTCTTTCTGCTGGGCAGGCGCTTCCTGGGGCGGGTTGGCGGACTGACCGCGGCCGGGCTGTATGTGCTGAATGATCTACAGCTTGTCTATGCGCAGGAGACGCGCTCGTATGCCATGCAACTCGTGCTGCTCTGCCTCGCCTGGTACGCACTGCTCATCGTGCTCACGACCGGCAGGCATCAGAAACGCTGGCTGGTATGCTATGTGCTGGCCATGACACTCTCCGTCTATGTGCATTTCTTTAGCCTCCTGCTGCTTTTTGCCCAGGCCCTGGCCCTCGGCGCTCTGTTGCTGCTTCCTACCCCCTGGCGAGAGCGCACGCGCCAACGTCTGCGTCCGCTGATCGTGAGCCTGCTAAGCATAGGTATTCTGGTCACGCCCATGTTGATCGCCAGCCGGGTCGGCTCAAAGACCGATTGGATCCCTATTCCTAATCTTAAGGATGTGATCCATCTTTTTCTCACGATTGGGGATGATAGTCCCATCTATGTATTTTTCCTTGCCGTCTTCATTGCCCTGGGTCTGGCAGTTACTATGCTCACGTTCCGCTCAGAGGGCCGGCGCCTGCTCCAGCGTGCCTCCTTCATCAGGGGAGGGGATGATACACAGATAACCCATTACCAACAATTCCTGCCACTAGCGCTCATGTTGCTCTGCTGGCTCGTTGTACCGATTGTCGCCAGTTATGTGATCTCACAAAAATCCACGCACCTGTTCTTATCTCGCTATCTCGTGACGGTGGTGCCGGCGCTCTTCCTGCTCGTTGGTATCGGGCTGGTCGTAATCCGCTGGCGCATAGTCAAGGTCGTGCTGGTGTTCTGTCTCTTGCTATTTGCTATGCGCTATGTACCCACATACTATGCCAGTGCGCAGGTGGAAGAATGGAACACCGCTTCTCACTGGTTGGAACAACACTACCAGTCGGGCGACGGCATGGTCTGCTACAACACTGTCCAGGGCTGCCAGGTAGGTATCGAGTACTACTTCTACGCCTACCCCACCCCCAGCAAAGCCCACTTTGATGCTGACTCTCCAGGCTCGTTCCCCTGGGTGGGCTACGATACTACCAACATACCCGGAGATTCCGACAAGGCGCTTGATCATAACGCCCTGCAAACCTACGCGAGCAAACACTCACGCGTCTTCTTCATCGTTGCACGCCTGGGTAACGATGATCAAGTCACGAAGGCCGGGGCAACCGTAGCCTGGTTGAATACCCGCTATCACCAGGTCGATCATATTGTAACGCCAACGGTCACTGTTCACCTGTACAACATAGAAAGCGCGCGCCGAGGATGGATTATTCAACAACAGGGGGATAGCTGAGTTCGCCATTGTGGACCTGCAGAAACGGCGTTAGCTTATGGAGGTTGGCCGTCTTCGCGCTCTGTATATGCAGCACCGACCAGCCACGCGTGGTCAGCGCGTCGGCAACAAGGGAGCGATGACAGCGCCAGGGGACGGCCTCGGCACACATAATAGCAACCTTGTGCTGCAACGCCGTCTGCTCCAGCTCGCGCAACCCTTCCTGAAACTCGTCGCTGCCCATGTAGTCCGCGTAGCCCCGAAACGACGTATTGCGCCAGCCGGTATTGACGGAAGCGCTGGTGGTGCGTCGCAGCCCACCTAGCCTGGCAATGCGTTTGTAGGCCATACCCGCCTCTTGCAGTGCAGGCGCGAGTTGCTCTTCAGCAAATTGAGGGTTGTGCCGCGATTTGGGGATTGTACGCACATCAACTACCTCCTGGATGCCATGCGCCTTGAGCAGATCCAGGAATTGTTCTATCGTTCGCGTTGAATGACCAATGGTGTAGATGATACCCATAGACCTATTATATGTCACGTTCCTCCCGCTGGGAACTATCAAAGACTGGCCCTGATCTTGCGTCTCTGCCTGTCTATCTCATAAAGAAAAATCGAGGTTGCGCTGGCCACATTGAGCGAAGAGGCCGAGCCGTAGATTGGGATATTCACAACGATATCGCACAGATCTTGATAGCCCGCGCTCATGCCCCACTTCTCGTTGCCTACTACCAGCAAGAGCGGGAAAGCAAAGCAATGATCGGCGAGTTCAGCCTGCGCGTCTTCGCTGCTTCCCACAACCTGCACATAGCCCAGCCTCTCCCTCAGGTCCTCCACCCATGGCAGCAATTCTTTGTGAGAGGGCAGGCGCACGGCTGGCACAGCAAAGAGCGAGCCGGTGCTGGCGCTGATGGTCTCAGGATCATACAGATCCACCGCGTGACCCGTGATAATCAGGCCAGCAGCATGCAGCGCATCGCATGAACGCAAGATCGTGCCCAGGTTGCCGGGGCTGGCCGGCCTATCAAAAACGACGACGACCATATCACCGGCGACGGAGATGCGCCCCAGGTCGTCTTCGGGCATGGCCACCAACGCCAGCAGTTCCGAGGTCTCCGATTTGTTGCTCAGCTTCTCCAGCAGGCGCAACGGTAGCTCGAAATGCACCTGTGCCCGCGACTGCGCCAGGATATGGGTCGCCCAGTCAGAGAGTCCCTTCTCGCGCGCGTAGACAAAGGCATTGATGGTCCATTGATGCTTGAGCGCCAGATTGATCGGGCGCACGCCCTCTATGAAGAACTCCCTGTGCCTCTGGCGCTTCTCGCGCCTGCGCCGCAAGGTCTCAATATATTGAAAATCATTGTTTTCCGAGTAGATCTTGATGATCTCAGGTGTGCTCATTCTTCCCTACCTATCCACAGGGGCAACGACAATAAAGGATCGGACACCTTGACAAGCCGCGCCTAAAAGACATATAATTAGCATATCCGAGTAGGCCGGTAAGGATTAAGCACCAGGAAGCGCGGCTTTCTGTCTAAGCATACCATACAAAACAGTCAGCAGATGGAGAGAGACCTATATGACTACTCAAGGATTCGGCACGGAACAGCAAAACTACAGCGCTGGCTTCCATGTCGCCGAAAACTATGCATTTAAGTCCAAAAGAGGGCTGAGTCGTGAGATCGTCGAGCAGATCTCCGAGATGAAGGGTGAGCCCGACTGGATGCGCCAGTTCCGCCTCAAGAGCCTGGATCTCTTCGAGAAACGCCCAATGCCGACCTGGGGCGCCGACCTGTCGGGCATCCACTTCGACGATATCTTCTACTATATCAAGCCGGTAGCCGAGCAGGGTAAGACCTGGGACGATGTGCCGAGCGAGATTAAAGAGACCTTTGACCGCCTGGGCATTCCTGAGGCCGAGCGCAAGTTCCTGGCCGGGGTGACCGCACAGTACGAGAGCGAGGCCGTCTACCATAAGGTGCGCGAGGACCTGGAGAAGCTGGGCGTGATCTTCACCGATATGGACACCGCCCTGCGCCTGTACCCGGACCTGCTGCGAGAGCACTTCGGCAAGATTGTGCCCGCGTCCGACAATAAGTTCGCCTCGCTGAACAGCGCTGTGTGGAGCGGCGGCAGCTTCGTGTACGTACCAGAAAATGTGCGCGTCGAGATCCCGCTGCAAGCCTACTTCCGCATCAATGCCCAGAATATGGGCCAGTTCGAGCGCACGCTGATCATCGCCGAGCCTGGCTCCTACGTACATTATGTCGAGGGCTGCACGGCCCCAACCTATACCAGCGACAGCCTGCACAGCGCAGTCGTCGAGATCATCGCCAAGAAGGGCTCGCGCATTCGCTACACGACGATCCAGAACTGGTCGAAGAACGTGTACAACCTGGTGACCAAGCGCGCCGCCGCCTACAGCGACGCCACGATGGAATGGGTCGACGGGAATTTGGGCTCTAAGGTGACCATGAAGTACCCGGCGGTGCTGCTAATGGAGCCAGGTGCGCGCGGCGATGTGCTCTCGGTGGCCTTTGCCAGCGATGGCATGCACCAGGACGCGGGCGCCAAGATCACGCACCTCGCACCGCATACGACCTCGCAGATCCTCTCGAAGTCGGTCTCTAAGGGCACGGGCCGCGCCTCGTATCGCGGGCTTATACGCATCAATCCAGATGCGCACCACACCAAGTCCAGCGTGCGCTGCGATGCGCTGCTGCTCGATGAGACGGCACGCACCGATACCTATCCGACCATTCGCGTCGAGAATAACGAGACCGAGATCGGCCACGAGGCTACTGTCTCAAAGGTTGGCGAGGACCAGCTCTTCTACCTGATGAGCCGCGGCCTCGACGAGTCCGAAGCCTACTCGCTAATCGTCAACGGCTTCATCGAGCCGATCACCAAGGAACTCCCCATGGAGTACGCGGTCGAACTGAACCGCCTGATCCAGTTGGAGATGTCCGGCAGCGTCGGATAAGCGTTCCTGACATAGAAGATACAGAGAAGCCCGCACTATCGACAGTGCGCGCTTCTCTGTATCTTTTAGACTCTGGCGCTTTACGAGGCCGGACGCGTTGGCCTCGTAAAGCGCTTTACCACATTTGTGTAACCAGCGAGCAAGACTGACAGCAGAGCCAGGCCGGGCAGGAAAAACATAATCCAGGCAAATTGCAGCCAGCTAAAAGTATTACCCTGGAACTGGTCAAAAACAACTATGAGAACAAGCGTCCCGACGAACAGACCAAGCAGGCCAAAGATCTGTGCAAGCAACAGGCCACGCCCGGTATCGTATTCTCTACGAGTCATACGCACTACCAGGCCCGCAATGATGCCAGTTAACACAAGATATACCAGCATATTCCACAGAACCCGGCTATTGAAGAACTGGAAAAAAGCGTCAGGGCTGTAATTGCTGTAGTTATCGTGATAGTCCGAAGAGAGATACATACCCAGGATCAAGCCCAGTCCACCGCTGAGAGCACCGGTGATAGAGCCAAAGACAACGGCACAAAACAGGGGGATGGCGGTAATCAAACCGAGACCAAGCAAGGTAGTGAACGCTTCGCCAGGAACAGACCCATCCGCGTTCAGGCCCTGTAGAGCATCCTTCCACAACGAGGGGGTAGAACGCGAAATCAGGAGCGCAAACAGAATCGTGCTTGCCAGCACGATCAAACCTGTCACCACACGGTTTGTGCCGCTGGCGATCATCTCTCTACCACTCCTGGTTGCGAGAGGCACATCCTCCACCGAGCCAGGTTGGCTGGTATCAGTGCTGGCAGGCGCATCCCCTTCGGTAGAAAGAAAAGGGCTGACATCTAACGGCACTATCCGATCAGCAAGGATTTGTGCCCTGGGACTACTGGATTGTAGGGATACTGCTGTCTCCAGTCCTTCATTGGAGGCCTGCTCGAAAGCCCTTACAAATGCCTGTACGCTCCCGAAACGCTCACCAGGAACTTTCGCCAGAGCTGTCATAACGACATGCTCAACATCGGGCGAGAGATCCGGTCGCTTCTCGCGTAGAGAGGGTGGAGGAACTGTAACGTGCTTGACGGCAACTTCTGTGAAAGAGCCTTGAAACGGGCGCTCCCCACTTAACCATTCATACACCACAATCCCCAGCGCATATTGATCGCTAGCCGCGCGCGGATGGGCCTGAATCTGCTCCGGGGCCATGTAGCCAATGGTGCCGGCGATATCCTGTGTTCCCTGATAGCGGGAGCTTTGCGCAACCGTGGCGATCCCAAAATCACTTAATAGAATCTCGTCGCGCGCCCCAATGAGCATATTTTCCGGCTTGATATCGCGATGAATCAGGCGCCTATCGTGGGCATATTGAAGAGCATCGCCAACCTGTTTTACATAGCTTACAATAGCTGGCAGAGGAACCTGCACTCCGGAAAGATAGCGCTGGCGCAATGTACCACCGAGCGCATACTCCATAATCAGGAAGGGAGTTTCGTCCTCCACACCAAATTCCAGGACACGCACAATATTGGGATGGACCAAACGAACAATCATCCGGGCTTCGTTGCGGAAACGTTCGATATCTTCATCGCCAATCTGGGTATTCAATAGTTTGATGGCGGCCCGTGTATCCAGGTGAATATGTTCGCCGAGGTAGACATCACCGAAAGCGCCCCGCGCTATCCGGCGTTCAAGCCGGTAGTTGCCAAGTTGCCGGCCTATACGATCTATCATCGAAAACCTCGCTACTCAGCCATTATAATCAATAAGGCATTATAGAGAGAGCGAACAGATAAAGTCAAGAGTTACAAATGATGATAGTCGTTATAGCGCTCCAAAACCCACTTTTGCGTATCAGATACATGGAACCAGTGCGTAATGGACGTATTCTTCGCTCCCAGAGAAACACGCGCCGGCGTAGCTCCACTCAACCCAAAGAAATAGCTAAATGTGGCCGCGATCACGCCTCCATGGCTTACCAGCACAATCGTTTTCCCTTCGTATTCCTGCCTACCCGTCACAGGCTATGTCTTGCCAGCACCACTACACCCACACCCACTACCATCGCCAGCAACACATTCTTCGTGCGGATCGCGACAAGCACCGTTGCACCCGCCGCCAGCGTCTCAGCAAGACCGCTTGCAAACACAGTAGGCGCGATAAGCGCGACCAGCACGGCGCCTGGGATAGAGCGCAGCCAGGCCTCGACGCGCGGGGAAGGGGTCACCAGACCCATCAACCACATCCCGCCGGCACGCGTCATATACGTCACCAGCGCCATGCTGGCAATGGTCAGCAACGCGAGAGTATCATTTGGCATCGGTTATCGCTCCTACAATACTACCCGCCAGGCCGCCCGCCAGGATATACCACTTTCCCGGTAGCCAGTGCGCCACCGCCACCGCGACCACGGCGGCTACCGCCCAGGGCAGGAAATGCGCCTTGCCCTTCCACATCCCCACAAGCAGGGCCACGAACACAGCCGTAAAGGCAAAATCAAGCCCCCACTGCTCCGGGCTTTGCATCAGAGCGCCAGCAACATACCCGATGACCGTAGAGCTGACCCATGCGAGAAGGAGCGCCAGCCCGCTACCTACCAGAAAGGCCACATCCCGCCCACCTCTGGCAAAATCGCTGATTGCCAACGCCCAGCTTTCATCGGTCAAGAAAAAGAGCGAGGCATATGCCCGCGCGCGTGGCAGCCGAGCAAACCAGGGGCGCAGGGCCGCACCCATCAGCAGGTGGCGCGAGTTCACCACCAGGGTCGTGAGCAGCAGTGCGATCACGGGCAAGGGCGTCACCCAGAGAGAGAGCGCGGCGAACTGGGCGCTCCCTCCAAACACCAGGCCGCTCATGAGCAAGACCTGCACAAGACTCAGTCCGGTCCGGCGTGCCAGCACCCCAAAGACAATGCCGACCGCAAAGTCGCTTGCTACAAGTGGTAGGCTGCGCCGCATCCCAGCAAAAGCGCCTGCAAAGGTAAAAGTGATATCCTCGTGTATGGCTGCGGTTTCTTCGTCTACGGTTGTATGCGACATGCTATCCCTCCTACACTCGCATATGGGCCAGGCACCCTTGACATTCAATTTCTTACCTGTTAAAATCCATTTAATGGTAATACAATAACACGGAATGGCTTACCTGTCAATGCCATTTTGATGGTAATTACGTTTGATGAGGCAGAGGATGGACGCTAGCAGCGAGACACTCAATACAGCAAGGGGCATAGAGACACTGAAGCTTCTGGGAGGCCGGCTGTGCCTGGATTTTGTCAACAGCCTTGATCCGCGTATAGGAAAGACGGCTCACGGCTTCCTTAGCAACTACGCTGATCTTGTGAAGTGGAGCCAGCACGTGGGCATCTCGACAGAGGATCAGGCGCGGCACCTGCTGAGCGAGGCAGCGCATAGACCGGATAAGGCAAACGCGATATTTGAGCGCGCTATCGTGCTACGGGAGGCGCTGTACAGGATCTTCACAGCGATAGCCCATGAAGCAGAACCGCTCTCAACCGATCTGGAAATAGTGAGGGACACGTTTGTCGCAGTTATGACGCATGCCCGGCTCATGCCTGGCCCGCATGGCTTCGAGTGGAATTGGAGCGGCAATCAAGACGCGCTCGACCGGGTGGTATGGGATATAGCGTATTCGGCGGTGGAGTTGCTCACCTCCGAGGAAGTCAAGAGGGTCAAGGAGTGTCCAGCTCGGGACTGCGGCTGGCTCTTTCTTGACATGAGCAAGAACGGTAGCCGCCAGTGGTGCAGCATGGAGGGATGCGGCAGTCGAGCCAAGATGCGCCGGCAATACGCGCGCAAACGCGCGGTAAACCTGTAGTATGCCCCAACAAAGCATCTGAAAGCGCGATCAGCGTGTGCCGATCCCTTGCATGGCTGCGTCAACAACCTGCTCTACACTGCCGGCAGGCGCGGATGCTCCCTGTAGCGTACTGGAGAACAACAGGCGATAAAATAGAGCACCTCCTACAAGGTCAACAATCACGACTGGATCAAGGTCCGCCCGAATCTCACCTCGCGCTTGAGCGTGCTTCACAAGATTGATGATCTTAATCATTGAGAGGTTCACCACGGTTTCAGACCTAAGCCCTTAACCGCCTTGCGGTCTACCAGCCTCTTCCTGATCGCCACTTTGCGCCCTGGGCCACGGCCGCACCTCGAACGCATCGTCACCGCTGGCACACACGGAGTACAGCGTATCGAAGCCTTCCGCATATGAGGGCGGCGCGAGCCGCTTCAGCGTGGCAAAGATCGCGATATCCGGCACGCGCGCCTTGCCCTCGCGCTGCCTGTTGCGTGCGAGCGAGGCCTTCACCTGTACCTCGAAGGAGTAGCCAATGATCTCAGCTCCGTATGTCCGACCCGCCAGGATAAGTCCCGCGCGCTCCTCGACCGTCGCATTGGTATTATCGACAACCACCGAGCGCCCGGCCTCCAGCGCCTCCGCGATCAGTTGCGCCTGCCGTCTGGCCGGGCGTCTGTTGTTGAGCAAACGATCTTTGCTGATATGCTCGTGCGTCTCCGCGAAACGCGTCCGGTAGAATGTGCTCTTCCCGGAAGCTTGCAGGCCAATGAGGATGACGAATTCCATTGATGTTTCCCATGAACCACGATTATGCTGTGCCAGGGACAGAAGCAGACGATTACATAGAATGACCCCGCTTATTTTACAAGCTACCGCCTGCGTGTGCAAGGGGTGGTGCCGTAGCGCGTGGCTTGCCTGGTCGTTGCAGGACGGCGAGGC
>JALYTT010000002.1 GCA_030854145.1 Chloroflexota bacterium
GTTCGCTTCTGTGGCTGCAACACCAATTCCTTTCTGGGACTCCACCAGAGACCCTATTTGATTTGTTCGCCGCTTAAACCGGCTCAGCTAAAAAGTGCAAAGATAGTGCTTTGATCTCTTCGAGAGAGAAACCCAGAAATTTCAATGCCAGAATCTGCTGCAAACTCCACAGATCCTCATCCGAATACAGTCGATGTCCTGCCTCGGTATACTCAGAGGGGGAAAGCAGACCCACTTTGTCATAAAAACGTAAGGCCCGTGCTGTGACTGCGGCCTTCTGCGCAAATTGACTGGTCGTATAGTGTTTGCGATCCACGCGTTTTCCCCTTTCATTCAAAAGTATTGCATATGACGCCATGTCATATGCAATACTCTGGATGACTAATGGGATCATTGGGTGAGCATTTCATGTGGAGATAAATGAGCTATCGCAACGTCGTCAGACATCGTTTCCCCAGTCCGAAAGCCAGGCTCACAGACAGAGAGAAGTCGAACCCACAAAGCGTGAAATGGGCTTGCATATGACGTTACGTCATGGGTTAGACTCTTCCCAGTACCTTCTATCTCGAAAGATCGAAAGGAATATCAGATGAAATTGCAGATCATACATGTCGAGTCCATCTATCGGCGTTTGCTTAACAGTGCCAGCGCGCAGGAGCGCGAGGCGATTTACCGGCAGGAACTGCTGGCTCCGTTTGAAAGCATGATGCGTATTTATGGCGGAGGCGACGATCCCCTGGCCTGGGCAAAAATGTGGACCTTGTATACACCAGAAGATTTCGACGGCGAGCAGCGTCCCCTCATTGAGGACATGGTCAGGCGACTGGCCAATGATGGGAGCGGGCAGAAGTTCGCAACCGCGCTCGAACGAGGTGTGGCCGCATTCGCCCCCTACGTTGATCGCATTGCGCTGGACACCATCACCTGTGCTGTCGTTCTCACAAAGCATACTGGCACTATGCCTGGTCGAGGCTATGCTGGATTTGGCGGCATCCCTGGCTCTCTCATGGTTTCGCTCAGTCTGGTCGATGACTACACACTACCGCGTGTAGGGCCGGCAGCGGTTCATGAGCTCAACCACAATGTGCGCTTCAAGATCGTGCCTTTCCTACCCATGAGCGTCACGGTTGCCGATTATATCATTGCCGAAGGGCTGGCTGAATCTTTTGCTGCCGAGCTCTTTGGCGATGACCTGGTCGGCTACTTTGTTACCGATTTCAACGAAGAGGAGCTGGCCACAGCCCGGCGCGTCATCAGCGGCGCGCTTGACGTCAGCGGCTTCAATGCGGTGCGCAGCTATATCTTCGGCGATACCATTGCCGCCTCCGCAGGGCTGCCCAAAGCCGGGGTCCCTGATTTTGCCGGATACGCTATCGGCTATCGTGTGGTCCAGCAGTATCTCCAGCGCACAGGTCGATCTGTCGTCGAAGCCACCTTCCTCCCCTCTCAGGAAATTATCGCGGAGTCCGGTTTTTTCGAGTAGAAAGCGAGAAGGGCGCAGATTCCCCTCTTAAGCTCGCGCGAGAAGCTCACAACGCAAAGGCGTCAGAGCGCTTGAGATCGAGCAGTGCAATGGAGATCTGAGAAATCTAAGAAAGGAGTTCGTCAGCAAGATGAGGGTGCTGCTCCGGCCACGATTAATCGCGGACTCTCGACGCTGCGTCGCCTCTGCACCTGGGCGGTTGAGCAACGGCTACTGCGTGAGAACCCCGCCAAGGAGGTCCCAGACGTTCCATCGACGCCCCAGCATCAGGACGACCCACCCCCCCTCTGGCCAGCCGCAGCCGCGTCCCAGATAAGCGGGTATCTGCCAGGAGTGGCAAAGGCAGGGGGCGGGTTGTCCCCTCTGGCAGGGCTCTCTGGTTCACTCACGAACCCTCCGAGGGCATCTGCCCCAATCCGGCTGCCCAGGCCGCACGCATCGCTTCGGCCCGGTCGGCCACCTGCAGCTTGCTCAAGATGCTGGAGACGTGATTGCGCACCGTCTTGGGGCTGAGGACCAGCGACGAGGCAATCTCCGCGTTGGACTTGTCAGCGCGCCGGTTTAGCGTGTCAGTTCCGTCACGAACTGTTGGAACACATGCGCATGATGATCGATATTGTCCTGGGTATGCTGTACGGAGATCGTCCACTGATCGTCGAAGCCAGGGGGGAAGAGGATGCCGCGATTGGCCAGGAAGAGCCAGTAGGCGAAGGAGAGGTCCATGTCGATATCCCACCAGGCGCGATAGTTGCGGGCGCGTTCGTGGCGGAACATGGCGCAGCCTTTGGCGCCAACCTGTGCGACATGCATCGGCATATCGAACTCTTCGATGATCCCCACATACGCGGCGGCCAGTTGCTTCGATAGCCCGTTCGCGTGCGCGTGCGCCTTAGGCGTGAGCACTTGCGTCAGCGTCACTATGCCGGCGCGCATGGACATGGGATTGCCGTTGAAGGTACCCAGGTGCAGCACGTCGCTGTGATTGATATGGCTCATGATATCTCTGCGCCCACCAAATACGCCGATGGGCATACCGCCGCCAATCGACTTGGCCAGGCAGATCAGGTCAGGCTCCAGCGGGTACAGCTCGGTGACGCCGCCGGGCGCAACAGTCACGCCCGTCTTCACTTCGTCGAAGATCAGCAAAACATCATGGCGGCGCGTGATCTCGCGCATGTTCTTGAGATAGCCTTCGTCTGGCAGCATGATGCCCACGTTCATCAGGATGGCTTCCATAATGACTGCCGCTACCTCACCCTTGTGCTCGCTCAGGATACGCTCCAGGGCTTCGGGATCGTTATAGGGCGCGATCACTGTGTTCTGCCTGGCATCCACCGGGATACCTTTCGAGGCGGGAACCGTATGTGGGCGATCCGCTGGCCCGGCAACCTCAGCAGCGGGTTTGGTGCTCATCAGGACCGTATCATGGTGCCCGTGGTAGGAGCCTTCGATCTTCACGATCTTGTCGCGACCGGTGTGCGCGCGTGCTAACCTGAGCGCATCCATGGTGGCTTCGGTGCCTGAATTACAGAAGCGTACCTGTTCCAGTGGCGCGAACCTGCGCACCAGTTCCTCGGCCAGAAATACGGTATCGGGGCAGGGCAGCGAGTAGAGATTGCCTTTACCAAGCTGGTCGCGCAGGGCCTCGACCAGCAACGGGTGCGCGTGTCCGACGAGCAGGCTGCCAAAGGCCAGGTGGAAGTCGGTGTATTGGTTGCCATCGTAGTCCCAGATCTGGCTGCCTTCCGCGTGGCTGATGAACAACGGATACGGGGGTACCGCCTGGAATGAACTGGACACGCCCAGCGGTAGGGTGGCCTTCGCGCGCTCGTGGATCTCTAGCGAGCGGGGCGTGCGCCGTCTGAACTCGGCCTCCTCGCGCGCTACAATCTCCTCTACACGTTTCGGATCAATGGTGACAGGTTCCCGAAGCATACAAGCTCCTTTCCTCATATGGGGCATAGGCAGAGCGCACATACCTGGTGTGTGCATCATAGAAAACTACGCCCTTGCTTGCTTCTCTATTGTACGCCACCAATGATGAAATTAGCAATTGTTCTGGGAAATTAGTACGATATTCGTTGATAGACGCCAATTTGATTATGTAATTCGCAAAAGGGACTTCAACATGCACAGGCTCCTTTGCTACACATACTGGCTGGTCAGAGATTCTTTGGCGTTGCGCAAATTGCGGGGAGTCCCTTCGAAGATGACGGTGCCGCCCTTATGGCCGCCTTCGGGTCCCATGTCGATGATCCAGTCGGCGTGGCGAATCACATCGAGATGGTGCTCAATCACGATCACCGTATTGCCGCTATCGGCCAGGCGATTCAGAATGGTGAGCAGCCGACCGATGTCTGAGAGGTGCAAGCCGGTGGTGGGCTCATCCATGACATAGACGCTGCCCTGCTTGTGCAGTTCGCTGGCCAGTTTGATGCGCTGGCACTCGCCACCAGAGAGGGTGCTCAGGGGCTGGCCAAGGGTCAGGTAGTCCAGACCCACCTCGCTCAACGCCAGTAGCTTGGGCTGCACTTCTTTGATCTTCACAAATGCCAGGGCCTGCTGCACGGTCATTGCCAAGACGTCGGCGATGGATTTCCCGTTCCAGGTGTAGGCCAGGACCTCATCCTTAAAGCGCTTGCCGCCGCACACTTCACAGGGCAGCTTGACCCCCTCAAGAAAGCCAAGATCGGTGTAGGTAACCCCCAATCCCTGACAATTGGGACAGGCCCCCTTGGAGTTAAAGCTAAACAGACCCGCATCGACGTGGTTGGCGGTGGCAAACGCCTTGCGCACATCATCCATGATGCCAGTGTAGGTAGCCGGATTGGAGCGGCTGGAAGTACTCAGGAATGCCTGATCGATCACCACAGCCTCAGGGTGCTGGCGCAGAAAGGCTTCATTGATCAGCGAACTCTTGCCCGAACCAGCCACACCGGTGATCACCGTTAACACACCGGTGGGAATACTCACGCTGACATCTTTCAGGTTATTGATCGTGGCATGGACAATCGGCAGAGCCCCGGTCGCCTGCCGGAATGTCTCCTTGAGCGGCCTTTTGTGCAACAGGTAGTTGCCAGTGAGCGTATCAGCTTGCAGCAGCCCCGCATAACTGCCCTCATACACCACCTGGCCGCCCTCGCTGCCGGCGTGTGGACCCATATCCACCACGTAGTCCGCAACTTTGATGACATCGGGATCGTGTTCTACGACCATCACCGTGTTCCCTTTATCACGTAGTTTCTCCAGGAGCTCGTTCAAGCGGTGGACATCGCGCGGGTGCAGGCCGACGCTCGGCTCGTCGAAGATATACATGACATCCACGAGGCTGCCGTTGAGATGCTTGACTATCTTGACGCGCTGTGCTTCGCCCCCAGAGAGTGTGCCGGTGAGTCGATCCAGGCTCAAGTACTCCAGGCCAATCTCCACCAGGTGCTGGAGCCGCTCGGTCAAGGTGCGCACCAGGGGAGCTGCGGCTGGTTCGGTGATCCCTTTGACGACCGCCAGAAGCTCTTCCATCTCCATCGCTGCCAGGTGCGCGATAGTGTAGCCGTTGATCTTGCAGTTCAATGCCGCCTGATTGAGCCGTGTACCCTTGCAGAGCGGGCAGGGGCCGAGCTGCAAAAACGGCTCAACCTGTTGCCGGATGCGCGCTGAAAGCGTTTGGATGTCGCGCGTCACGTACTTGCGATTGAACTTGTACACCAGGCCCTCATAGGTATTGTAGGGCAAGCCTGTGTGTTTGCGCGGTTCGCTGGAGAGCAGCAGGTCCCGTTCCTCGGGGGTATACTCAGTGATCTTCTTGTCGTTGTCGAAGAAACCCGATTGCGCATAGATTCCGCGTTCCATGGTGGTCAGTCCTGGGGCAATGACCGCGCCCGCGTTCAGCGATCTGGTTTGATCAATCAGCACATCCAGAGGAACGCCGATCGCACGGCCCTGGCCATTACATTCAGGGCACATGCCCTGGGGATCGTTGAAGGAAAAAGCGTTGGCAGAGCCAGCCGGTGGTTGACCGATGCGCGAAAAGAGCAGCCGCAACACGGGCAAGATATCAGTGACCGTCCCCACCGTGGAATGGGAGCCACCGCCCAATGGCTTTTGATCAACCAAGACCGCCATGCTCAGGTTTTCAATTGCGTCGGCGTTGGGTTGAGGATAGTGCGGCAGTAAATTGCGAATGAACAGGCTAAAATTCTCGAACAACAGCCGCTGTGCTTCATTGGCGATGGTATCAAATACGACCGATGACTTGCCCGAACCGGACACGCCAGTAAAAATGGTAATTTTGCGCTTGGGTAGCCGTAGCGAGACTTCTTTCAGGTTGTTCTCGCGGGCGCCGCGAATCTCAATATATTCTTGAACCATGCTGATATATGTTTCCTCCGGATTTTTTCACCAGGCTTTCCTGGCTTGTACAAAGGAGCAGTATAACACAGTCTGAAGAGGCAGAGGTGGCAATCGGCGCGACGCCTCGAATGATCCAGCGTCGCGCCGATATACCCGTCTCCAATCATCTGATCAGTTCTGACCTGCTCCCGCTGTGGTGGGAGCGTTGCCAGTTGAAGTGGTTGGGCATCTCGATCATGGGAATGATGATCGCCCGCCGAGGCGGCTAGCGCGGCCCATGCTCAGACTGAACCATCAGCCAGCGGTTGCCATCGGGATCACGGAGGTCAAACCACTTGACGCCAGAGCCCGGGCCATACAGGTCATCCTTCACGTCGTGGACCTTGACGCCCTTTGCTTCGAGCGCGTTGTGCGCCGCTTCAATATCCGAAGTCGACACATAGAGCGTCAGCGTCCCCGGTTTCATCTGTCCATGCATCGTTGAGAGCGACAGTGAGGCGCCTCCTCCTGGGAGTTCAAGCGTGACCCAGTGCTGATCGCCCTCGCCGTAGTCTGTGGTGACAGACCAGCCCAATTGCTCCGCGTAGAACGTTTTGGACTTCGCCATCTCGGTGACTGCCATCATCACCATCAAAATTTTTTCATCAGCCATTGTCATACCCTACCTTTCATATGTCGTATACTTCTGTTAGAGATCATCCCCTGTCTCGTTGGGCGCCTCGCTCGTTTCAAGCGAGAGCAGGACCAGACCGAGACGGACGATCTGTAGGAGCACTCCATGCAGCGCGGCCTGATCTGGCAGTGTCCCCGAGAACAGCGTCGTCCCGGTCTTTTGCTGCTCGATGCAGAGTCCGCCAAAGCGGTCTTGCCAGGACGAGTCCAGGTGTCCTTTGACACGTATCGCGTAGTACATCTGCCTCCTCCGCATGCTGCGCGTTTCACTCCTGAGTGCCGTGCTCAGAAAGGCGAACCATGGAAGACCACCATTCTTGAACATCGCTCTGGGAATAGCATAGCAGAACGCGAGCCATTGTACAGTCGTCAAAAGTATGCCAAAGGGAGTAGTTGTATGAGGAGGAAGGCCACCTGTTGGGAGGAATCGCCTTAGAGCAGTGAGAGGGCACGTGCCCGGCTAATTGCCTGCGTGCGGCTAGAGGCTCGCAGCTTGCCGAGCAGGTTGCTAACATGTTTCTTGACAGTGGGCAGCTCGATCACCAGGGTGTGGGCGATCTCCTGATTGGAGGCCCCGGTGGCCAGCAGGCGCAAGACTTCCTGCTCACGCCGGGTCAGGGAAGCATCCGGCGCAGAGAAAACAGCCGCTGCCTGCTGCGCAGAGGGAAGAGCAGGCCTGGGAGTGGGTGCCGCCAGGGATGTCCCTGCGCCTTGCTGCTCCTGCTCGAAAACGGCCAGCAGCTTTGAGATGGGGGTTCTGGTGGAAGGAGCCAACTCATGCTGCTGGGAATGCGCAGTGAGCAGTGCCTCAAGTGCCAGGCGCATCGGTTCGCCTTCATCCAGGTACACGCGCAGGTAGCCCTCTGGTTCGGTCAAGGCAAACAGGCGCGCCGCGACCTCATGGGCCTGCTCATTCTGGCCTGCGTGGTGCAGCGCCACCGTGTACTGGGCCAGATACGTGAGGGTGATCCTGCTGTTGGCCGAACGACCCAGGCTCCCGCTAAAGCGCTCCAGCAGCGCCAGCGCCTCTGTCCAACGAAGCTCTGCAAAATACACCCGCATCACGACAGGGAAAGCATCATACAAGCTGCGTTCCCAGGCCCCTTCTGGAAAGACAATACTCACCGCCCAGCCGGCTGCCTCCTTCATCTGTCCCTGGGCCAGCCACCACTGTGCCCGCATAATGGGCAGCCAGCTCCCGCGGTGATGTCCTTGAGAGCCTTCCAACTGCTCAAACTCTTGCAGCGCTTGCTGGACGGCAGACAGATCTCCTCTCGCCAACTCGACCTGCATCAGGCGGATGTATCCCGACATGAGCAAATCACGCTGCTGCCAGGTGGCGGCATCCTGAATGACCGTTCGCAGCCTGCTACGCGCCTCTTCCAGCCGATTCCACTGATACAGCACCAGCGCCAGGACATCCTTAAAGTACCCTTTGAGCAGGGCATAGCTGGCAGTCTGCTCGATCAGGTCGAGGGCAGCCAGACTCTCCTGATAGGCCAGGCGCAACTGCCCCGCCTCTTCAGCCGAGAGCACCAACCACTGGATGACTCTGGTAGCCGCAAAGTGGCTTCCCGACCGGCGCACCCGCTGCCTGGCGTCCAGCAATTGCGGCAAAAGCTTCGCTCTCTCTTGCCGAACCGTGTGGTAGACGACGTTACAGAAGAGCGGGAGCATGTGCCAGATGACCTCCTCGTCCTGGTCAAGCTCCTGCATCTCCTGATGGAGGGCGGGCAAGCGCTCATACTCCGAGGTCTCTATCGCCTCATACAAGGCCATCCCTGCACGTAACAGGCGCAGACGCCGATGCAGCAGAGCCTCCAGATCGATGAAGCGAAGGGCCGAGCCTGCGCGCGTAGCCAGGCTCTCCTGGTTGGTCTCATTCGCTTGATGCTGCAAGGCGGCTTCGACCCGCGCCATGAGCTGTCTCACCTGCTGGTGGCGACTTTCGCGTTGCTCGCGGGTCGAATATGTGATGGGGTGGAGCAGGTAGAGTGCCGTGGTGAGTGCCAGGCGTGTGTGTTCGCGCGCCAGAGGATCAGGCAGCGCCAGCACCCAGCGCGCCATCGTCGCCGCCTCTCCACGCACCCAGAACTGCTCGACGGTCTGCTCCATCAGCCGTGCTGCCGTGGAGAAGGAAGCTCCGGCAAGCGCATGGGTAATGGCCTCGGCCCACTGCCCCTCGGCCTCATAAAAGTCGGCGGCCCGGCGGTGCAAGAGCGACACCATCTCTGGTTGGCTGGTGTGGAGCGCTGAGAGCAGGGCTTCACGAAAGAGATCATGCAGCCGATAGGTGCGCCGCTCCTCATCCAGGGGCACCAGGAAGAGGTTCGCGCGCTCCAGCAACGCGAGCATGTGCTGACTGGCCGCCCTGGTTGGTGCGGCGGTGACGGCCTGGCAGACAGCAGCGTCCAGACGCGAGAGGATGGCGATGTGGAGTAAAAAGTCACGCAGATCGGGGGACAGACGTGCCAGGATGTCCTCCTGCACGTAGTCTAGCAGATACCGCTGACTACCGGTCAATGTCTCAAGGTATGCTGTGCGATCCTCACGCTTCTGCATAGTGAGCGCGACCAGGTGCAGACCGGCGATCCAGCCTTCCGTCCGGCCCACCAGCCGCTGCAACTCTTCTTCCGAGAGCGGCGGTGAGAGCATCTTGCGCAAAAACTGACGCGCTTCGCCCTCCTGGAAGCGTAGCTCGTCCGCACGAATCTCGGTCAACTGCCCGTGGGCTCGGAGACGCGCAAGGGGCAGGTCCGGGTCCACGCGGCTGGAGAGGATCAGATGCAGGTGAGCGGGCAGATGCTCCAGGAAGAAGGCCATGCCCTGGTGAATGACCGACTCTTCTATCACCTGATAATCGTCAAGAATGAGGACGATGGGAGCAGGATCCATCTGCTGTCCTTCCAGCTCATGGAGAAGCACGGAAAGACAGGAGGAGAGCGGCAGTGGCTGGGGCGATTGCAACTGTGCCACCACGTTTTCTCCAAAGTTCGCTGCCAGACTGGGACAGCGGCGCAGGGCCGCGATCAGCGCGACCCAGAAGCGAGTCGGGCTGTTGTCCAGTTCTTCTGGCGAGAGCCAGGCCACCTGCGTCTTTTGCCGGTGCGCCCAAACCGAGAGCAGCGTGGTTTTGCCCCAGCCCGCCGAGGCAGAGAGTAGGGTCAGCGGTGTCGAAAGCGCCTCATCGAGTGCAGTCAGCAAGCGTTCGCGCTCCACCAGGGCGTTCGGCAGTCGTGGCGGAGCGCGTCGGCTGGAGAGCAGCATCATCCCCTGCCCGGTCGTGGTCGCAGGCTGCCGCGCATGCAAGAGCGAGTGCGCCGTCTCCTCTAAGCGCGCCAGCGAGAGGCTTTCCGTTTGTCCGAGATAGCGCTTGCGGGTGCGGCCCTCTCTGGTATGGTAGGCATACCAGTACGCACCCCCACGTGGCCTCTTCTCCAGGTAGACATTGAGCGAGCCTCCTTTGCCGTGGAAGGCACAGGAGGACACAGAGCCTAGCCAGGCCAGCCAGGCGGCTTCCTCGGCTGGTTGAAACCGAAGCTTCAGTTCGCCGCGCGTGTACAGCCCATACAGACGCTGCTCAGCGGACCAGATAAGGGCGTGAAGAGGTGCTCTGGACATCGGGCGTTCCCTCCTATGTCTGCCTTGTTCCCAACGGTCCCTCAATTCCTCCCAACACCAGGAAGTATACCAAATAGAGAGCCTCCCTTTCCACACCGGGATGCAGAAGGGGAGGCTCTCTGTCCTGGCTACGCTCGACCTGACATCGTATGAGAAGGAACGGTCGTAGTGCGCGCAGGCAACGGTATGCTGGGCTTACGCGTCATGTGGATAAAGATAGAGCCGACAATGACCAGGTAGGCGACATACACCAGGCATTGCAGCAAAGTAGGAGCCTCGGCATAGCCGATCAGGCCATGCAGCAGGTCACCTATCACACTCGTCTCGCTGAGGATATGCGCCGTATTCCACAGGGGAGTGGTGCCAAAGGCAATCCAGCCCAGTTCCTGCATGTTTTGTACAGCATTGGCGAGCAGCCCGGCGGCAAAGAAGAGTAGCAGGATGCCCATGACCCGGAAGAAGATGCGATAGTTGAGGCGATAGCCCAGCCGGTAGATCAGTACACATAGCCCTATGGATGCCAGCAGACCCAGCACACCACCCAATAGTAACAAAGCTGCGCTTGTCTGAAAGGCAAAGGCCAGCGTAAAGACGGCCGACTCCAGACCTTCACGTCCGACCGAAGTGAACGCCAGAAGTCCCAGTGCGAAACCTGAACCCGCGATACTGGCTTTTGCCGTGATCTCTTTCTTCAATGTGCGGCTGTGATGCTGTACCCAGAAAGTCATTGTGGTGAGTAGTACCACGGCAACCAGGTAGGTGATCGTCTCGAAGATGGTCTGGAAGGCTGATCCGTCGTACTTTCGGATCGTCAGATAGAGGATCACACCGCCAAGCAGTGAACCCAGCACCGCCAGAATAACCCCGGTCCAGATGACGCGCGCCTGGTGCATCAGATTCAGTTGGCGCAGTGCTGCGAGGAGTATACTGACGACCAGGCTGGCCTCAAGCCCTTCACGCAGGTAGAGAACGAATGTTGGTAGCATGAAACGTACCTTCTTTACGCGTAGTTTCGTTATGAGCATGTGGCAATGCCACAGTGTAAATCCCTAGTAGTCAGCTAAGATATTAGCATACCCTAATGTTAGCACGCTCTCAAGGCTGGTGTCAAGGATGGGGAGCTGTTTCAGGGATTATGAAGGAGGCTCAGGATAGAAGTGGAAGCAAGCTAGTCGTTTGTGTATCAACGACTATAAGAATTACAGAGTCACCCTTCCACAAAGCCACGCGCGAACTCCATAAATCGATAGGCATCCGCGAAGTTACTGACCAGGCCCAGGGAGATGCGCACAGCGCCGGTGCTTTTTCCATCGATGCAGAGACGGAAATCGTCGATGGTCAGGCGACTCTGGTGCAGGGGCTGGCGGAAGCAGGACTGCAACTCGCCTGCCTCAAGTTCCAGCGCGATCTCGCCGCCACCCGGATTGCAGAAACAGCCGGTACGTAGGGAGATATTGACCTTGTTGGCCTCCAGCTCGATCAGGCGATGGTCTATAGGGCTGCCATCGGCCCGGTAGAAATTGAGCGTAATCGTGCCACCTCGCTGCTCAGTAGTCACCGGGCCATAGAGACGCACAAGCGGCTGACCGTTCTGATGTCGCAGAGCCAGCACATTGGTGAGCAACCAGCCGGTCAGTGAGCGGACACGTTCATGGATGTTTGCCAGGCCGAGCGTCTCCAGGTGTCGCAAGCCAATTTCCACGGCCGGCAGGCTGAGGTAGTTGAGCGTGCCATCCTCGAAAGCCGCCTCGCCTTCCGCCAGGTAATAGCGGTCGCCCTGCACCGAGGCCACGGTGATCGTGCCGCCCGCGAACCAGGGACGGCGCAGGCGAGCCAGCGCCTCACGTCGCGCCAGCAAGCAACCAACGCCGGTAGGATAGCCGAACATTTTATAGAACGACATCACCACAAAATCGGGATGCCAGCGCCCCAGATCAAGGCGGTTCGTGGCGACGAAAGCGGCGGCATCCAGTAGCACATCCCAGCCCCTCGCCTGGGCCTGCTCGATCCAGGAGAGGGGATGTTGCATCCCCGAAAAGTTGGACTGCGCCGGATAGGCGAACAGGCGATGCTCTGCGGAACGGCCACGCTCAAGCACCTCCAACAGATCATCCTGCGCCACGCACATATCGGGTAACACCACCGGGATATAGGTGATCTGTGCGCCACATCTGCGGGCAAATTCGCGAATGCCATTGACGGAGTTGTGATTATCGAATGTCAACGCGTAGTGGTCGCCCGGCTCAAAGGGGTACGACTCGCCCACAAGCTTGAGCGCGGCGCTGGCGTTCTGGGTGAAGATGGCCAGATACTCCCGTGGATCGGCGTTGAAATAGTGTAAGACGTACCTGCGCGCCTGCTCGATCAGGTGCGTCATCACCATCGAGGTGGGATTTGAGGAATGCGGATTGCCAAAGACGTTTTCGGCCAGCAGATCGTAATGCGCCCGCACCTGCGACATGGCGTACAGGCCACCGCCGGTGTAATCGAGGTAGGTATGCCTACCAGTATCTAAACGGGCGTACTCACGCGCGCGTACATCATCCAACAATGCGGTAGATTGATAGCCGGGGTAGGTATGCAGGAACAGCCGCTGAGCTGCCTCAAAGGGTATGGTGGTTGTCGTCATTGCGTCACTCCATTGTGCTCTGATCTACAGCATACAACACAAACACCATGCAGGGCAAGATCCGTGATTCTGAGCAGAGGTTGGTAGGTGCAGCGTGTGAAAAATATACCTCGCTCTTGTCTTTCCATAGAGCAGCATATATACTGCCATGAGGACGATTTTGGGGAACAAAAATAGAATGAGAGGAGCGATGCCAAAGATAGCCCGCTTCATGCTTCTATGGTCAGCAGAACAAGACCTTTATCGGCTTTACGAACATGGCCATCTTTTGCTTGAGGCCAATAGTGCCTCCTGGTTTACCTGGCTGACCACACATACCTCCTTCTCTTTTCATGGAAGAAATGATCATTTCAATCTGCTCAAAGAAACACGGAAAAAGAGCGGCGAAGGATACTGGTATGCCTATCAACGACAAGGGAAACGTATCGCAAAACACTACGTGGGCCGCAGCGCCGAATTATTCACCACACGCTTAGAAGAGGTCGGGAGAGCATTTCAGAAGATACAAACGCTTGAGGCAGGTACCTGGCATGAACGAAAAGGGCTGCTCACACAAGCCATTGAGCAGACGCTGCAAGCACAGAACGCAGGACACGCAGCCGCCTTGATTGACCGCTATTTGACCGGGCGAGGCTTTGATGATATGCAGGATCTCTCCACATTGCGGAGCTGGCTGGAACAACTGCCCGGTGCCATCCTCTCCCGGTACCCGCTGCTCTCTCTTCACTACGTGCAAGTACTCTCAGTGAGCGTTGCACCAGAACAGCCGGCGGCCAGCACGCTTGAGCAGATAGATACGCTGTTGCAGATGGCTGATATTTGTTGGCGTGCTGAAGGCAATCTTGCTCGACTGTGCAAAATCTTCATCTTTTCTCAACAGAAAGCCACAGAAGGCCCATATCTTCATCTTTTAAAAATCACGAGAGCAGGTGATGCGCTTTCACCCTCCCACGCTTTATACTGCCATCCAGACAAAGTATCACCTATGTTTGGAGGAAGCACGATGAGCGAATTTTCTTCACGAAGATACGACGAAGATGTAGCGGTCCTGATTGTTGGAGGGAGCATCGTTGGTCTCTCAATGGCACTCTTTCTGGCACAACACGGTATTCCTGCGCTCCTGGTTGAGCGGCATGTCACGACATCGATCCATCCACGAGCTGGTGGCTTCAACACACGAACGATGGAACTATTTCGCCAGGTCGACATTGAGCCTGTCATCTTTGAACAAGAAACGCCGCCGGGACAACTCGGCGAAATGGGCCTGCGAGTAGAAAGCCTGACGGGAAAGGTGCTCGACAACACCGAAGCTCTAGCTCACCGACAGAGCAGCATCATCAATCCATTCGCAAGTCCCACGCGAACAGCGATGATTGGGCAGGATAAGCTGGAGCCGATATTACAGAAGCATGCAAGTGAACTAGGCGGCGATATCCGCTTTGGCACGGAACTGGTGCAGTTTGAACAACAGGTTGGAGGCATCAACGCTCTGATCCGCGAACGAGCCACCGGACAGGAGTACCGTATCCATGCACACTATCTGGTGGCAGCGGATGGCAATAGAAGTGCTATTCGGCAACAACTTGGCATAGGCTCATATGGCTATGGGATGCTGGGACGATGGGTCAGCATTCTATTTCAAACAGATCTCAGCGAGGCCTTGAAGGGGCGAAAGGTGACACTTTGTTTTGTCAATAACGCCACACTCGATGGCGTTATTGGACAAGCTGGAGCATCGAGAGATCGCTGGGCGCTGTTCGCCAATCTCAAACCCAGGCCTGGTGAACGTCTCGATGCACCATCAGAAGCAGATTGCCTTGACCTCGTACGTGCGGCAATTGGCATCCCTGACCAGCCCGTTACGATTGTGAGCATGCTTCCCTGGGAACTTGCTTCACGCGTTGCAGAACACTATCAACAGCAACAGGTCTTTCTGGTTGGTGATGCCGCGCATGTGATGACAACGATGGGAGCATTTGGAGCCAATACCGGTATTGCCGATGCCCACAATCTGGCCTGGAAGCTGGCCCTCGTACTCAAAAACAAGGCTCACGAGAATCTACTGGCAACCTACGGTCAGGAACGGCAATCCGCTGCGGACCTCGCCGTGAGCGTTTCCACCGGTTTATATGCCTATCGTCTGCCACATCATGAACAGAGAGAAGCTATTATGCAGAGTGCTGAGGAGATGCTGATGCGTGTCCGCAAAAGTCCTGATGGACCGCGACCAACAGCCTTCAGTGTGATACATGGCTATCGATATCGTTCAGGTGCTGTTTCTCATGGGAATGATGTTGATGCACTTTTTGAAAATGAGCCGTCGGGACGCTCTGGAGCGCGTGCTCCCCACGTCTGGTTAAGCCACAATGGCAAGCAGATTTCAACCCTCGATCTCTATGGAAGCAATTTTGTCTTGCTGGCAGGTTCCGCTGGACAGTGCTGGCATGAGCGGTTTGCAAAGGCAGCAAACAGAATGGGATTAGCCGTGGATAGGTATACTATCGGGCCAGATCAGTCGTATAGCGATGGCGATGGCAGCTTTCTTACAAGCTATGGGATAAGCGACTCAGGTGCTGTCCTGGTGCGACCTGATGGCTTTATCGCCTGGCGTGCTCAAAACGCTGCAACCCAACTGGTAGGGTCTGATGAAATTTTCATTGAACTATCAAGGTTGCTCGGATACGCTTCCCCTCTTTCTGCTCTATGACTATCCTCAGTTGAAGAAAATCTTCAGGCAGGGTAAACATCTAAAGGACCCCTTACGCGTGCTGGGCCTTGTCGTACAGAGTATACCAGGTATTATCGTAGTAGGGGGAAAACATATGTCCATACAGGGACCAGGTCGTGAAGTCATTGTGGCCATTGACGTACCAGTTGCCGTTGATCTTAATGAACCAGGGACCACCACTGGAGCCACCAGTCATGCCGCAGGGGATGGAAACGACGGGGTTGCCTGCATGCTGCCGGAGAGTGCCAGGGGCATCCTCGCAGGCTTCTCTTCTCTGACCATCGAAGGGAGACCTGGCGGGGTAGCCATAGGCAGAGAAGACTTGATTCGCGGGCTGGTTATAGGCCCAACCACTGCCGCCGACCAGATCGGTCAAAGCTCCCTGGCTGTTGGGAGAGACGATGGCCATGCCAAAGTCATGATGAAAATCATTCGGCCCGGCGTGTATCCAGTCGGCAGGAACCTCCAGGTCGCGCGCCGCCCAGCAGCCATACGGCGTGTTGCCATTCTCGTAAAGCGGGCAGAAGATCAGGTTCTGCACCCAACCCCCATTCCAGTAGAGGCAGTGGCCCGCGGTGTCAACAATGCTCTGGTTGAGGCTGACAACGGCGGTGCCAGAGCAGGATGAGTCTTGACCAGCAGAGTTCGTAAAAAAGACTCTCCCAACTGTCGAGAGGGGATACATAGGATTGCCACTGCGCGGTCGCTGCCCCTGCTGCCGGACTGCCTTGCCCTGGTTGGTGTCGCTGTTTCCCTGCGTAAGATCGGGAATAGTGCCGACCTGCTGATCGGCGTCGGCAGCGTTACGCATGCTCGACGGTGTCCAATGTTTGATGCCATCCGCGTTCGCATTCACCGTATGGTCAACGATAGTTCCTGCAGGGGCAAATGTTGAGGTGTACAGAAAATGCCCAAACACAACCAGGTACACGACGTACACGACAGCCAGCGAACGAAGAAAGAGCTTGTTGCCCTGAGATGGTTGGATAGGTCTATATGGTCGTGACATGATGCTCCTCTCTCATTCAAGAATGGCGCGGGCGCTCTTTCCCTTCGTCGAGAGCATTGACATGCGGCAGGTCGGCGGCCGTGGCATTGCGCATTTTCTCGGCTGTCCAGTACGTGAGGGTGTCAGCGGGTCGCGTATTCACCTGGTGCTTTATAATGGTGGCAGGGGGAGTTTTTTTCGAAAAACGCTTCCATATCATCAGGGATAGCCCCGCAAGCGAGCCAAGAAGGATCGTGCCAAGCAGGGGGAGCCAGCTCCGTCTCTTTTTTCGTGACATCATGCCTCTCTCTTTCATATCATACACCGTGTTACCTCTATAAGAGAACTATATCACATTGGGGAACATATTCAACTGCGCCGCCATCCGCGTCGATGGCTCCTGGGGCCTTGAGTATTAAAAGGCGCGGTGTGTGCGAGAGGCAGCATCGTCAGAAAAAATTACCCGATTCCCTCGGCAATCGATTTTCCCAGGGGATGCTCCATGTCCCATTCTGTGGCAATCAGGCGATGACCGGTCAGCCCTTCTGATGCATCTGAAGCGAGAAACACCGCAGGAGCCTTCATGATCTCTGGCTGGAGCAAGCGTGCTCGCACGTCTTCGGGCGTGGCAGAAGGGAGCATGCCGGTGCTGGTTGCCCCTCCGGGCAGCAGAATATTGACACGAATACCAGAAGCGGCGAGATCCTGTGCCCAGATGGCAGAGGCAGCCTCCAGTGCCGCCTTCGAGGGACCGTACGGAGAGAAACCGCGCCGCTTCATCGTCTCGTAGCTCACGCCGATATTGAGAATACTTCCTGTGCGCTGCTGATCTCTCATGTGTGTAACGACGGCGCGGGTCATATAGAACGGCCCGTTGACATTGGTGTCAATGATCATGTGCCACGTCGAAGGGTCTACTTCCCAAAAGTGGGAAGGCTCTGTCATAAAAGAGGAATTGACGTACTTCATTCCTCGACCGGCATTATTCACCAGGATATCAATCTGCCCAAAGCGTTGGATGGTCTGATCGATGACCTGCTCACAGGCTCGTGGGTCCGTCACATCGGCGAGCAGTGGAAGCAGGTGTTCAGACCACCCGTGTTGCGCGAGATGATCGAGTTCCGCTTGTTCCCGTGCCGCTGTCACTGTCACGGATGCCCCTTCTTGCAGATATGCTTCTGCAATGGCTCGCCCTATCCCTCGCCCAGCTCCGGTGACAATCGCAATTTTGCCATCTAACATTCCCATGTTCGTTTTCCTTTCGTTCTCTGTACTATTAAATACTCAAGAGCCTCCTGGGCCTGGGAGGCCTCTCTCCCGGCCGCGCAAGCGAAGCCTGAACGGATGTGGCAAGCCGCATCCCTACGCGGGCAGATCGGGGTGTGCGATCAGCCCGGCTTGCCGCGCACAAATGCGGCATGATCGCGTGTCGTCTGGTCCGCGTAGGTCTCGGCGAAAGTCGCAATTGCGCGGTCAAACACATCGCTTGTGCCCAGGTAGCCGCTGATCTGGGCGGAATCGCCGGAGCGGGCATGGGCGCGCGCCAGGGCCCAGCCACAGAAGCGGCAATACTCGACGAAGCCATCTTCGATCAGCGTTTCGATATTGACCGTCAGCTTCATGTCGCGCAACTGGCGGATATAGTAGTCAGTGGCCCCCAGGCGCGTCCATCCAAGAAAGAGATCACTGGCCGCCTGCATCAAACGCTGACCACACACTACGCGCTGGCCGTGATTGGGATAGGTGCCTGGGCCAAGATGACGTTCGAGTACCGAGTTCTGTGCCTCCTTGATTTGCAAGAGTAGCGGATCGTTGCTATCGTTTCCCAGCAGCAAGACGATATAACAACGCGTGCCGACACTGCCCACGCCGACAACTTTCTGGGCCACGTCCACGCAGCGATACCTGCTGAGTAACACACGCCGGTCCTCCTGTACCGTGGGACGGTAGGCCTCCACCAGGCCCGACAATTGGCGGCTGAGGTCTTCATCATCCAGGTGCATGATTAGAGGAGGATCATCCTTAATGCGATACTGGTTATCGACCTGCATGGTGAGTTTGGGAAACGCTTGCAGGCTTGAGCGCTGGCGCGACTTTTCGCGCTGCTTCTCGATGTACCAGCGAAAGGTGCGGCGCACGAATTGTAGCGAACTCTCGTAGTCAATGCGCGAGTACCAGACATCGATATGGCGCATCTCGCTGTACTGGCACATATGCTCGCGATAGGATTGAACGCAACTCAAGACAGCCTGCCTGTTGATAGTAGCGGGGAAGCCATTTGTGCGTCCGGCGACTACAATGCTGGCCGTCAGTCGCTTGATATCCCATTCCCAGGGACCCGGTAGCGTCTCATCAAAGTCATTGACATCGAAGACCTGATTGCGTTCCGGGGTGGCATAGATGCCAAAGTTGCAGAGGTGCGCATCGCCACAGATCTGCGTGTGGATGCCGGTGACTGGCGTTGTTGCCAGGTCCTGGGCCATGACGATGGCCGACCCACGCAGAAAGGTAAACGGCGAGACAGCCATGCGTTGATAGCGCAGCGGCACAAGATGTGCCAGCCGGGAGCGGTTCTGCTCCTCTAGCAGGCTCAACGGGTCAGGGCGGCCAGTAGTCGGGGTCCAGGCAGCATGGCTTGAACGGGGTACCTTCGCACGCAGATCCTTCCCGGCGGCGCGGCGCTCGGCCAGCGTACGAGCGTGCTGTTCCGCTGGCAAGAGATCGTGTAATCCATCCATATGCCTGCTCCTCTCAGCGACCTTTGATTGCGACATGGTCTATGTCGACTCCAGGTATCCTCCCAAAGCCTCCCACGTCCCTTCAACATGCGTGTGCGGCGGAAACACCTGAGCCAGCGCCAGGCTATTCTTCAACCCATGGCTAGTGAGGATGCCGACACCCGACTCTCGTATTGCTTTATAGGCATGATAACCGCTGATGCGAGGGCTGATCGGGGGGGGCCAGGTTTGGTTTAGTGGAGTCCATGACTATAGGAATATCCCGGTGAGCTTCCCAGGCGGCGACAAGCGAGTCAGCACCCACTGGCTGAACGGCAAACATCCGTGGGAGTGTGTCGATAAAGCCCAGTTCCTTGAAGAGCACAAAACCTTGCCACAACCCGAACAAATTCGTCCCCGTACCAGTCGGTACAAAAACGGCGGCCGGGGCCTGCCAACGAAGTTGTTCGCAGATCTCAAAGGCGGTGGTCTTGTCGCCATCGGTCTGGTAAGCCTGCACATTATGCAGAAACGACCAACCCAGCTCAGCCTCGATGCGATCAGCCAGGGCAAGGATACTCTGCGCCGCAAAAAGTACAGTATAGCGTTGTAGCATACATAGCTCCTCGTTCTCCTGTGAGCGTCGTGTTTCTCTTCCCTTACTTGACCAGGCCCTTGCGACGCATCTGCTCCAGGTCGAAGTCCGCTGGCGCCTGGGGACTGACGCCGGCCTTTGCGCAGGCCCAGCCGATCAGGCCGAAGCCGACACGGAGTCCCTGCACCACCTGGGTACGTTCCCCGGAGCCGATCAGGTTCAGACATTCCTGTTCCTTTTCAAGCGCTTTTTCGTCGCTGTATGGCTCCTGAGACCCCTGCTCACTGCTAAGACCTGCTCCCTCCAGAAGTGCCTCGTGGGGCGAGAAATCATCGTAGCGTAGCTTGTGGCTGCTTGCTAGCAACATCAGCCAGTAGCCGACCTGGCTACCCTCGAAGATGGTATCGGGCTGGAGGCCCTCGTGTACATGCTCACCAACCTGCACGCCGGATAGTTCTTGCAGCTCGTCGGCCAGTCGCGCCAGCAGATAGTGGGGATCGTGGTCTTGCAGGAGGCGCGAGGTGTTCGATTCCTCGCTGAGATCGTGGTCACGCAGGTAGATGTAGGCGCCATAGAGTTGGCGCAGCCTGGTCTCCAGGTCCTGGTACTCATTCTCCCCCACCCTGGCAGCAGGTGAAGCCGTGTCGGCGACGGACGACAGGGTCAGCGGCCCTGTGTTATAGACGGTTGTGGGGTCAAAGAGCCGCTCGGCCACGGTTTCGTGCGTTCCATCGGGCAAGAGGCGACGATAGTAACAACTGTGATAGCCCTCGTGGCAGGCGGCCACGCCATGCTGGATGACATGGATGAGCAGGCTGTTCTCTTCGCAATTGACGAAGATGGCACGCACTTCCTGGCTGTTGCCCGACTGCTCGCCCTTGCGCCAGATGGCCTGGCGTGTGCGGCTATAGAAGTGTGTATACCCTGTCTCGCGTGTCTTGCTCAGCGCCTCCTCGTTCATGAAAGCCACCATCAAGACATCTCCGGTCGCATCATCCTGAATAACGGCGGGCGCTAATCCCTGGCGGTCAAACTTTAGCATGGTCGCACCAGCACTCCTTGTGTGTGTAGATAGTTCTTGACATCACAAATACGAAATTGCCCGTAATGGAAGATCGACGCAGCCAGCACAGCGTCGGCAGCACCAAGCGTCAGGCCTGCATGCAGGTGTTCCAGGGTGCCAACGCCTCCCGAAGCGATGACCGGCACAGACACGGCCCGTGCTACCTGGGCATTCAAGGTGAGATCATATCCCTGCTGCGTGCCGTCCCGGTCCATGCTCGTCAGCAGAATCTCGCCCGCGCCCAGATACACCCCGCGCTGTGCCCATGCGAACACATCCAGGCCCGTCGCTGTGCGCCCTCCATGGATGTACACTTCGTAGCCACCGGGCATGGCTGGATTGCTCCTGGCATCGATAGCCAGCACAATACATTGCGCGCCGAACTGCTCCGCGCCTGCCCGCAACAGCTCCGGTTGTTGGACGGCGGCGGTGTTGAGCGCGATCTTATCGGCCCCGGCCTCCAGGGTCGCGCGTATATCCTCCACGCTGCGAATGCCCCCACCTACGGTCATCGGGATGAACACCTGCTCTGCCGCCTGGCGTACCACGTCGAGCATGGTGGCTCGCTTCTCATACGACGCCGTAATATCTAGAAAGACAATCTCATCGGCGCCCTCTGTATTATAATACGCAGCAAGTTCCACCGGGTTGCCTGCATCGCGCAAATTCACATAATTGATGCCTTTGACAACACGCCCTTCTGCTACGTCGAGGCACGGGATAATACGTTTGGTCAGCATGCGTCTCCCTCTCTCTCTCGCAGCGCTGCGGCCAGATCCACATCTCCTGTGTAGATGGCCTTGCCCACGATGGCCCCCTCGATGCCCAGGCTGGCCAGGGCGCGCAGGTCTTCGAGTGAGCTAACCCCACCTGAGGCGATGATCGAGCGCGGGGGGGTGATGTCCACGAGTGCCTGTTGCAATGCGGCCAGAGCGCTCACATTCGGGCCTCGTAATGCGCCATCGCGTGCGATATCGGTGGCAATGAAGCGACGCACGCCTGCCACTGCCAGTTCACGGGCCAGCGTCGTTGCCTGGACCTGTGATGTTTCGCGCCAGCCAGAGACCGCGATCCGGCCATCGCGCGCATCCAGACCAACGACGATGCGCTCGCCCCAACGCCGGAGGGCCTCTGTCAGAAGCGCGCGCTCAGTCAGGGCGACGGTACCCAGGACAACACGCTCGATCCCCAGCGCCAGCGCCTGCTCGATATGGGCCAGCGTGCGCATGCCTCCTCCCAGTTCTATAGAGAGCGGGACCGCCGCGTGTATACGCGTGATCACTCCGGTGTTGACCGGCTCCCCATGCGCCGCGCCGTCCAGATCGACGATATGCAGCCAGCGCGCACCGGCCGCGTGCCAACGCTGTGCGACATGCACGGGGTCAGCATCGTAGGTTGTGACCTGATTATAGTCGCCCTGGTACAGGCGCACGCATTGCCCATCCTTGATATCAATAGCCGGTAGAAGGATCATGCGCGCACCCTCTTTATAAAATTCACAAAATTCTGGAGCAACTGCAAACCTACCGCTCCACTCTTCTCGGGATGGAACTGGGTACCCCAGACGCGTTCTGTGACGATCACGCTACAAAAAGGTGAACCGTATTCGGTGACGGCGGCTACGCCCTGCTGATCCTGCGGCTCAACGTAGTAGGAGTGCGCAAAGTAGAAGAAGGCCTCCGCCGGAATACGCGCGAAGATGGGCAGGCCCTCTTGCTGCGGGATCACCTGGTTCCAGCCCATGTGCGGGATCTTGGGGCCGTGTGGAATGCGGCGTACCTCGCCAGGGAAGAGGCCCAGGCCATCGACCTCGCCTTCGGCATGGTGGTCTACCAGCAGTTGCATGCCAAGGCAGATGCCGAGAAATGGCTTGCCCTGTTGCGTCGCCTGGCGAATGGCCTCGTCCAGCCCGCAGTGTGTCATGCGTGTCATGGCTGCCCCGCCCGAACCCACGCCGGGTAGCACGACCGCACGGGCTTCGCCAACCACCCCCGGCTCATCTGTCACTCTGACCGTTGCACCTATATGCTCCAGGGCTTTCTGAATGCTGCGGATATTGCCCGCGCCATAGTCGATAATCGCGATCATAGGTCGGTCCTCCATGGCTTTATGCCGCTGTTGCCTACCTGCACCGCCTGTGCCAGCCCCAGCCAACTGATGGCAGGCGGCATGCGCGCTCCATCGCTGAGATTGACGGTCAGTAGCGGGCAACAGAGCAGCGCTGCTTGCATAACTAACAGCCAATCGGCGGGTAGGGCGTTCTGCGCACGCAGCCAGGCGATCATGGGAGTCAGCAGGGACTGCACTTTCGCCTGCAAGATCGCCTGGCGCACGGGAGTCAGTAGGTAGTTATGCTCAATGGACAGTGTTTCGTCGTGTGTGGTGATAGTAAGCTGCAATGTGCGCGCGATCTCTTGTGGGAAGTACATCCAGGTCGCGAAGACATTATGAAAGAGCGGCTTGATGATATCGAGCAGCGGCGTGTGTCTGCCGGCGAAGGCCGGATCAAAGTAAAGGTAGTTCTGGCGCCGCTCTAAAAAGACATTGCCGAAGTGTGCATCTCCATGTCCGATACTCGTGAGCGCGGCGCGCGCGGGATTGAGCGCTGTCTTTGCCTGCTCGATCAACTGGCCCAGGGTATATTGCTGCGCGACACCGTTGATGAGCCAGCGATAGTGGAGCAGGTCGTCGAAGCAGATGCTGTTCTGGCCCTCTGGGAAAGGGATGGATTTCCCCTGGTAGAAGCTGTCAAGGCGCCCACCTGTCAGACGGTGCCAGAAAAGCTGGTGGATGGGGGCCTCCGCGTGTTCCTGCGCGGTGCTCCGGGTCTGGGTCGCCTGGTAGATCTCCAGCAGGCGCGCGCACTCTCGCTGCTCGGCCGCCACCAGGAGATCAAGGCTTACATGGTCTGCACTCTCTGTCTCAATGTCGCGCAGCAGGTCGAACATCACTGGCCAGTCCACCAGCGGATAGATCACCATCTGCTGGCCACCTGTATGCAGCGTGCGCAGGGGCTTGACGATGTTGTAGCCCGCGTTGTGCAGCAGTTCCGCGTGGTAGTATTCTGCCAGCACGCCCTGCTCCTCGACGTGCGTCTTGAAGAAGTAGTCTTCGCTGCCAGCGCGATATACGCCGTTGAACGAGTTCAGCGACACGGCCCTGGGCGTCAGGATGACCCGCTCGGTTGTGAGATCCATGTGGCGCGCGAACCAGCGCTGTAGCAGACGCTCGGCCTTCTCACGCTCGCTGAACTGTAGGCGCTGAATGGTCTGAAGACTATCGATGTCTGCCAGCAGAGCCGGCAAGGTTGTGACATCATCAATGGTGAAATCCGGGTTGCTCTGTGCCAGGCCAGAACGCGCTTCGGGCGTGCGCGCGCCTGTGAAGACGGCCACTGTCAATGCCCCGGCTGCACGCCCGCCGATGATATCGCTGGTAGAGTCTCCGATGACTATACAGGCCGGTTGGAAGGGGTAAGGTGTAGATGATATTGGCTCTGGATAAAGGGAGTCGGGCTGGCTTCCGTATCTGGCACGGTCAAATGCCAATAGGAAGGGGAAGGGGTGTGGTTTACTCAAGAGGAGCTGTTTCCCCTGTGCGCGCAGTTCGGCCTCGGCCTGTTCAACATAGTCATAGGTTGAGATATGCTGTTCGTCGAAGAAGGAGAGGAGGTCGTAACGTTTAAGTGGTACAAGCGCTTCCTGGCGCACGCGTCCGGTGGCAATGCCCAGTGTGTACCCTTGCTGGCGTAGGGCCTCCAGAGTGGCGCGTATACGTTCTATCGGCAGGAGCGGTTGCTCGAAATAAATACAGCCCGGTTTTCCTGGCTGGCCGGAGGCGCGCTGGTAGGTCTGGGTATAGAGATCATCGCCCAGGTACCATTGCTGAAAAATATCCTGGCAAAATGTCCAGAAGGGGCTGTGGCGCGAGAAGACTCCTGTTATAGGATGATCCAACACTTCGCTTGCGTAGTCATCGCAACGATTGATGAGGTCAAGACCGACGGCGCCATGAAAGGGAGGGGTATCAAGGACGCGCAGATCTGGCTCCAGTGACTGCGTGTTGTGCTGTTCCCCCTGCGACAGGTGTCTCCTGAAAGCCGTGATCCAGTCGCTATCCCAGGGCCGTAGCGGTAACAGTTCGGCGCGATCTGGCAGGTGTGCCAGCAGATTGATCAGGTACAGGCAGGCCCAGATATAGGAAGTATCCCAATTCGAGTTGATGGCGCGGGCTTTAAGGGTCAGGAGCGCCTGCTCTGGAAATACCGCGCGGCTGGTATGGCGGCTCTCCTGCGCGGATGGCGCCGGATGATACTGCATGTCCTCAGCGGGGGTCCCTGTGCCGAGATGCCAGTAGCGCGGGCTATAGAGTAGTTCATGGACTGTCAGGCCTGCCGCGTCCCAGTAGGCCTCCTCGCTGGTGATCACGCCGTCGAGGTCGAATACAAGCAGGTCTTTCAAGATATCCTCGCTAATCTTGCGCTCAGGGCGCGCACACTTGCTGGCTCTTCTCCAAAGCGGTAGCTTAACGGTGTCACATCGATGTGTTCGGCCCCTATGACGCGCAGTGCTGTCATCATCTCCACCAGTTCGGGGGCCGAGCGTCCCACGCTGACCACACCTGAGAGGGTATACCATGGAGGCAGGTCATCGCCACTGGCTTCGAAGCCGGCAACCCGGCACTCGAAGCCGGGAAGGAGCACTTTCAAGCGCTGTATGATCGTGGTATGCGTGTCCCCATTCGTCTTTGGGATAGAGGCGGTCAGCATCGAACGATTCCGTGCCTGCATATGGGCGTTCACCAGTTCCAGTATCACAGTCGTCAGGCGTAGAAGCGCCGGATTCTGCTTCAGGAGCTGGGCATTGGCGATCAAGCAGGCCTGTGACTGTAGAACGACGCCATCATGCAGGAGTTTCAGGCGATTTTCGCGTAGCGTCGTGCCCGTTTCGGTGAGGTCGACGATCAGGTCGGCCGTGCCTGTCAGGGGTGCGGCCTCCAGAGCGCCATGCGGGGTGACGATCTTGCAATGGGTGATCCCCTGGCTGCGCAGGAATTGCTTTGTGAGGGCCGGGTATTTGGTGGCGATGCGCAGGCCACGGCGCTTGTGGCTCTGGTAGTACCCCGCCAGGTGCCAGAGGTCGGCGCAGGTGCTGACATCAATCCAGGTCTCCGGTACCGCTACGACCAACTGGCAGGCGCCGTATCCCAGGTCGCGCTCCAGCACGATGAGATCGTCGTCCTGCTCGTCTTCGTCGCGTGTTTCGCCGCCATCTCCGCGATGTTCGGCCAGGATATCGTAGCCGGTAATGCCAAGCATAGCATCCCCATCCTGCACCAGCAGAGGGATATCGGCGGCACGCTGGAAGACGACCTCCAGCTCTGGTATGCTCTTCATGCGTGCCAGGTACTGGCGTGGATTGTTCCGGCTGACCTTCAGGCCACACTCGGCCAGGAATGCCAGCGTGGCCGTCTCCAGGGCACCTTTGCCAGGTAAGGCCAGGCGCATCATATCAGGCTCTGCGTTCATCGCCACTCCTCTGCTGTGAACATAGCTCCAGTCGATGTATCAATCGAGACGGCACGCTCCAGGCCTGTTGCCAGGTCATGGGCCGTCACCTTCCCACTGCTGCGTTCATCCTCGCCCACAATCAGCGCCAGTGCGATCTCTCTCTTAGCGGCCAGTTTCAGTCCGGCACCAACGCCATGCCCCGTGATATCGACCTCTATCTGTCCTCCACGTTGTCGGATTGTGCGTGCTACTGTGAGCGCGTATGGGACATCTTTCTCGCTTACAGGTATGACAAGTGCTTGTGTAGTCTCAATGGCTATAAGAAGTACATGGGCAGGCACCAGTGAGAGGAGGCGCTCGACGCCAAAGGCAAAGCCACAGGCTCTGACATCGCGCGGACCGCCAACGGCACGCACCAGGTGGTCATAGCGTCCACCCCCACAGATCTGGGCATCAAAACCATCTTCATCCTGGCTGTGGATCTCGAAAACCAGGCCGGTGTAGTAGCTGACGCCGCGTCCAAGGGCCAGGTTCAGGATAATGTGTTCGTTGGGTACTCCTCCCTGGTTGAGGATGTCCACCAGTTGTTCCAGTTCTAGCAAAGGCGCGGCATCCAGTTCATAGCGTTCCAGCAACGCGCGCACCTCGTCGAAGACGGCTGGCGGAGAACCGGCGATGGCATGGAGGGCGCGCAGGAACTCCAGGGCGTGCAAAATCTGGCGGCGCTGTTCGCCACGCCCCATCTTCCACAGAAAGCGCTCAACTACCTCGCGCCGCGTCTCATCATCCCCCAGAGAGATATGCATGCCACCGAGCAGAGAAGCGACGAGGTGGGCCTGCTCTATAGGAAGCGTTTCTGCGTCGGAGTCACCCAATGGTTCTCTTGCGGGTATGGCTATAGGATATAAAGCCTCCAGGCGCGCCTGGGCTGCCTGCTCCCCCTGCGGCGAGCGACTGATCTGCTCCATCAGACTGAGCAGCAGGTGGGCTGCGTGTTCGTCGAGGTGCAGGCGCTGGATGAAGCCGCTGGCAACGCCGATGTGCCCCAATTCCAGACGATACTGCTCGATCTGTAAGTCGCGCAGCATATCGCAGGCAAGCTGGATCATCTCGGCATCGGCATAGGATGGCTGGCCACCGAAGAGTTCAACCCCAAGCTGCGTATGCTGCCGGTAGCGACCGCGCCCCGGAGCTTCGTAACGGAAGACCGGTCCCGCGTACTGGAAGCGCAGCGGCAACGCCTGCTGCTGGTAATGATCGAGATAGAGCCGGCAGATAGAAGCGGTGTACTCCGGGCGCAGGCAAAGGTCGCGGTGATGCAGACGGAACGCGTACAGATTCTGCCATGACTCCTGCCCGAAACTGTTCAAGAAGAGATCGCTGTGTTCAAGCACGGGCGCATCCACCGGAGCATAGCCGGCCCGGCCCAGGAAGGCCCGCGCGCGTACCAGCACCTGCTGCTGCCGCTGGTACGCATCGGGAAGGAGGTCGTACATACCTCGCAATCGTTCAACGCGCTTCTTCATCTGGCTACTACTTCCCCTCTCTGACAATCATAGTTCCGGCCCCCTGATCGGTGAACAGCTCGCGCAGCAGGATATGCGGCTCGCGTCCATCGACGACATGGACACGCGGCACAGACCGCAGCGCATCGAGGCAGGCCGTGACCTTGGGGATCATCCCGCCCTGAATAACCCCCTCTTCAATGAGCCGCAGCGCCTCGGCCTCGCTCAGTTCCGAGATCAGCGTCCCATCCTCGCGACAGATGCCCACGACATTGCTCAGAAAGATCAGCTTCTCCGCGTTCAGAGCTCCGGCCAGGTGCGCCGCTACGATGTCCGCGTTGATATTCAGGCACGTGCCATCGGCTCCATAGCCCAGGGGGGCCACAATCGGGATGTACTCCTGCTCAATGAGGGCCTGCACCGGAGAGGGATCAACCTCGTCAACTTCGCCCACGAAGCCCAGGCGTGCATCCGCGATATGCGCCCGCACCATCCCGCCATCAGTGCCACTCAGACCAATGGCATGACCGCCCATCTGCGTTGCCATCAAGACCAGTCCTTGATTCACCTGGCCCAGCAGCACCATACGCACAACTTCCAGCGTGACCTCATCGGTCACGCGCAGACCATTCTCAAAGCGCGTAGGCACATTCAGCTTCTTGAGCCAGGCATTGATATACGGTCCACCGCCATGCACCAGCACCGGACGCGCGCCCAGTGCGCGCAGCCAGACAATATCCTGCAAGACGACTCGTTGATGCTCCAGTGTACTACCACCCAATTTTATCACCAGCGTCTTGTCTTTCAAAAAATCGATATAGGGCAACGCTTCACGCAAGACCTGCGCAATCAGGTGCTGATCGTTGATAATCTCACCATCGGGTGTCTGCGAAAATATGATAGCCATGATATGACAACCTCCTCGGGGCTTGTGAATATCGCTCTTCCGGGTCTGTCAACCGCGCCCCTACGGAATGAGCGCCTGGGCGGGTAGCCCGGTCGTCTCCGGCAAGCGAAAGAGCCGGTTCGCGTTCTGAATGGCCTGGCCAGCGGCTCCTTTGACGAGGTTATCCAGGCAGGAGACGACGACCAGCCGCCGTGTGCGCGAGTCTACCAGCGGATAGAGCAGGCACTGGTTGCTGCCACTGGTCCATTTCGTATGCGGCGCCTGGTCGACGACATGCACAAAGGCTTCATCAGCATAATAGGCTTCATAAAGCGTGCGCACTTCCGCCGTTGTCATCTCCTGCCTCAGGTTGGCATAGCAGGTCGCCAGGATGCCGCGCGTCATCGGTATCAGGTGGGGCACAAACGTAATACGTAGCGGCTCCTCGCCGGCGGGTGACACCGCCTCCAGTTCCTGGACGATCTCCGGCAAATGCCGGTGGCCGTTCAGGCTATACGCACTGACATCTTCATTGACCTCGGCGTAATGCGTACCCAGGCTCAGACTGCGACCGGCGCCACTGACGCCTGATTTGCTATCAATAACCACGTCAGGAGTAATCAGTCCGGCCGCGCAGGCTGGCAAGAGGGCCAGGATGGCGGCAGTCGCATGGCAGCCAGGATTGGCCACCAGCGAGGCACCCTCGATATCCGCGCGATAGCGCTCGCACAGGCCATACACGGCGCTCTCCAACAGGTCTGGCACGGGATGGGTGTGCCGGTACCACTCCTGATAGAGGGCGGCATCATGCAGGCGAAAATCGGCGGAGAGGTCCACCACCTTCGTATCCTGCTCCAGCAGCGCGACCACGGCCTCCGCCGCCGCCGCGTGCGGCAGACACACAAAGGCCAGGTCGCTGCGCTCTGGCTCAGAGGCGATCACCTGCTCAGCCAGCGCGCGCGCGCTCGTCCAGGCGCTCAGGTGTGGAAAGACCTCGCCCAGGTGCTGACCAGCGGCGCGGCGCGCCGTCACCGAGGTCACGACGAAGCGCGGATGCTGCGCGAGGAGGCGCAGTAGCTCCATGCCGGTATAGCTCGTCACATTCACAATCGAAACGCTTATCATCTGCTTCGTGCTCCTTGACACAAGATGGGGACCAGGCACGGTCAACGCGGACCAACAAAAAAAGCCCTCGTCCCTAGTTCAACTTCAAAGGGACGAGAGCCAATATGCGTTGCTCCCGTGGTACCACCCCGCTTGTCACCCCGTGCTCCGGCGCAGATCTTCCTCACCACACTGTGACGAAGGGCTTGTGACCACTTTTAACGGTTATGCGCTGCATGGGAACCACCCATCTGTCCTACTTGTCCGGCTATCGTAGCTGGACTTTCTTCGGCAGCCGCTCACGAAGGGGTTCTGAGAAAACGCGGCGCGTCCATTCCGGCCTCCCACTATCGCCGGTTCGCTGTTGGCGGCCACGCTCATACTTTGTTCGCTCAGCGCGGGTCAGACTCTCTGTATTCTGTTCTTGCATTAAGAATAGCAGTAGATGTGTGGATTGTCAACAAACATGCAGACTGGAATCCTGCCCTTACGAGACGAACTGGTTAGTATACGCCTGCGCCAGGTCTGCCTCGGCAGGAATAAGCTTCTGCGCAACCATAAAATCAGCCATCGATTGCCAGGTCGCGCTATCGTTATAGCCCAGTTTCTTGCTCTGCCAGAACGGAATAGTGGCCTGCAAGATGCTCAGGGCGTGCGCCGTATCTGTCAGACCGGGGATGTATGTTTTGCTGATCTGTACCGCCCCGGCAGGGTCCGCGATGGTGTCTCTCAGCCCCTTCATTGTCGCCTGCACAAAGCTGCGCACGACCTGGGGCTGGCTTTGCAGCGTCTCTGTCGTGGTCACAACGCCATTAGAGATCAGCGGCTGGTAATCCGCCACGGTGAAGGTGCGTACGGGGAAGCCACGCTGCTGCAATTGCAGAGGCTCATTGTTCGCATAACCCATCACCGCGTCCACGCGCTTGCCGAGCAGCGCCGCTACCTGCGTAAAGCCGATAGATTGCAGGTGGATGTCCGCTAACGACAGATGCGCGTGATACAACAACGCCAGCAGGCCCACGTAGGTCGCGCCAAAGGGTCCCGGCACGCCGATAGTGTGCCCCTTGAGATCGGCCAGCGTATGAATGGGCGAATTGGCGGGTACGATCAGGCTGACGGGATAACGCTGGAAGATCGTTCCCACGTTCACAACTGACAGGTGTTTGCTGCGGGCCACCAGTTCTTCGTCGCCGCTGACAAAGACAAACGTATTGGCCCCACCGATCATCGAGCCAATCAGGTCGTTGACGATCCCGTGATGAAAGGTCACATCCAGGCCGGCCGCCTGGTAGTAGCCCTTGCTTTTAGCAACATAGAACGGCGCGAACTGAATATCGGGAATGTAGCCCAGGCCAATGGTGACCTTTGTCAGCGTCTTTCCTGCTGGAGTACCGGCGTTCCCTGATGGGGTACTATCACATGCCGCTATTACGAGCGCGAGCAGTAGAAGCAGCGAGAAAAAAGGCCACAGCCCTATATGACGATGAATACGCATCTGCATTTCTCTCCATTTACCGGATTATGAATATATGTTGTGTAGCTAGTAGACGGCCTGTGCCAGCTTTATCAGCAGCCAGGAAAAGGCGTAGTACAGCGCGGCGATGACCGTCAGCACGATCAAGGTGGCGAACATGAAGGCCATGTTGTACTGATCTTGGGCCTGGAGTATCAAGGCTCCCAGGCCCTGGTCGCCGCCGCTGACAAATTCTCCTACCAGCGCTCCTGTAATAGACAGCACCAGGCCGGCACGGATAGCCGCCAGGATGGCCGGCAGAGCCAGGGGGAACTCGATATGCACCAGCAGCGACCAGCCGGAGGCGCCATCCAGGCGCGCGGCTTCGATGAGCGCGTGGTCGATGGTCTGCACTCCCAGCGCGATGGTGATCACCATCAAGAAAAGCACTACCAGCATAGACAGGATGACATGTGGGACCAGGCCGTAGCCCAGCCAGAGTACAAGGACCGGGGCGATTACAATCGCCGGTATCGCCTGACCTGCGACGAGGTAGGGATTGATCGTGATGGCAACCCAACGCGATTTCGCCAGCCCATAGCCCAGTGGCAGCGCTAAGGCCAGCGCGAGGAGAAATCCCAGCAGGCTTTCCTGAACCGTCACCACCGCGCTGCTGAGGAATATCCCCGAATGCTGGCCCTCTACCAGACTGGCAAGCACATCTGCCGGAGCCGGAAGGAACAGCGAGGAGATATGCCCATACGTGGTACCGATGTACCAACTGAGGAGGATGAAGATTCCTAGTGCAGCAGACGGCAGGACCGATGTCAGCCGCCTGAACGCTTTCAAAGAGGCCAGCGGATGTCCACCAGGCACACCACTATGTATAGGGGCGCCCCTTGCGCGCGCCCGACTTGCCGGTGGCCTGCTCGCCGGCCCTCCTGGTGCCGGCCGGTGTTCCGGTACCAGCACCGTTTCGTTCGCAGGCGCACCTGGTGCATGCTGCTGTACCTTCAATAGAAGGGTTTTTGTAGCCGATGTTGTAACACTCATCATTTCCCTCGGTAGTTAGTTCTCCTGACGGGCAGCCCCAAAACATAGGGAACCGTCAATCCAACTGACCTGAGGGGGCAAGTGAGGGAGACGAAGGGGAGCGCCGCGAATCACGAGTGAGACCCATAGTCTAGCAGCCCTGCTGCGCTAGCGCAACAAGGCGTCTGATTCGTTCGCACGTATGCCAAACCTTCTCCCATCCGGACTGTTACCGTCGGCCTCGGCTTCACACCGAATCTGTCAGCTCACGAGCCATGATCTGTGCCCCTGAGAGACTAGCGGGCTCGGCAAGCGCCACCAGGCACCCACCATACCGCCGGTCGGGAATTGCACCCTGCCCCGAAGGTCTTCTGTTAGTAAGTATGACACACAATGCTGGGGAAAAGCAAGAGATCATGGCCAGGTGCTCGCCTGCTTGTGAAATGACGGCGTAGTTCTCAATGGGCTGATATGGTGCCGCTGGCGAGAATGATGGATGTGTGTCTTGCATGGTCTTTCCCTGGGTCTCTCGTTCTCCCCTTTGGTAACCCACAGAGGTCAAGTACTTCTAATGGCTGAGCATCAGGCAGAGCATGTTTACTGCGCTCGCCGGATCGATACGGGACAGGTTCAGGACAAGGTCGTACAGGTCGGCGTCCCCCGGTTCTCGATGATATCCGCTCTCAAGATACCTCGTTCGCTCCTGGTCTTTCGTGTGGACACGAGATGCCGCCTCTGGTTGATCGACTCCTTCGCTTTGCATCACTGAAGCAATTCGCTGCTCAAGTGGCGCACTGATGCGTACTCGTAAAACATCGCGCCGCTCAGCCAGGAGAACCTGAGAGCCTCGCCCGACGATGACCACCTGCCCTTGTTCGGCAGCGGCCCGGACCACTCTTGCTACTGCTGCACGATACACCTCATCTGAGAGCACTGCTCCGAGTGGCGGAGCATAGGCCAGGGCGTTGGGATCGATGTAGCGCAAATCATTCAAGAGCCGAGTGAGTACTCCTTCCACATGCTCATCATGGGCCTCTACCTCTGCTTGATTCGTCGCGAGTGCCTGTGCCACGCGTTGCACAATGGCATGGTCAATGACTTGCCAGCCCAGGCGCTGCGCAAGCTGGGCCGCAATCTCACCTCCCCCACTTCCATATTCGCGCGAGATGGTGACTGCCCGCATCTCATTAACAGTTTGAAGATGTTCATTCATGACTTTGCTCTCTTTTCTTTGCTTGCCTCATGCGCATGGCGAGGGAGGCCGAGGAAGACATTCTTGCCACGCCGGATGCGTGTCCTACCGTGCCTCACCCTGTTCCTGAGGAATAGACTGAGGTGTCTCCGTGTGAACCTCGATTAATCCTCGCAACCGGAAGGAGAACATCGAAACGAGCACGCCGAAGGAAACAGCAAAAGCTCCAAAGAGCCAGAGCACGGCGAGAGTCGGATTTCTGTACACGCATGGCCTCGGCGTCTGCGGCTAAATAATCAACGCCTCTTTTCAGAGTACTGGCCGAACGTGAGAAAATGCGTGAGGAGAACCGTTAGTCACCTGGGCCAGGGAGATTTGGCTGGCTTCTTGCAGGCGGCGATGTTCGTTCGAGCGTAACCAGAGGCTCACTACTCAAGCGCCGCTTTGGGCACCGTCTCTTTCCCCCATCTCGCGTGGGTGTTTGCCAGCCTGCCAGTGTTGCTGGATCTGTTCGAGCGTTTTGCCTTTTGTTTCGGGCACCAGGCGGAAGGTGAAGACCCAGGCCACCACCCCAACGACCGCGTACATCAGGAACGTCCCTCCCTCGGTCAACACCTTGACAAAGCTGAGGAAGGTGACGGCGATCAAGAAATTGGCCGCCCAGTTCGCCACCGTCGCCAGGCTCATCGCCGTGCCACGCACATTCAGCGGATAGATTTCCGAGATTAACAGCCAGAACACCGGCCCCATGCCGATGGCAAACGCGGCGATGTAGATCATCAGGCTGATCACGGTCAGCGTGCTGAGGAAGCTGGTCGTCGCGCCATGACTGAAGAGAAAGGTCAGGCCGAGGACGACCAGCCCCAGCACCATGCCAGCCAGCGAGATCAACAGCAGCGGACGCCGCCCCAACCGGTCGACCAGAAAGGCAGCAATGATCGTCGCGATCAGGTTCACCGCACCGATCATTGCTGTCGCGGCGATAGAGATGGAAGCCGAGTGGAAACCAGCCGCCTGAAAAATCGTCGGCGCATAGTAGATGACGGTATTGATGCCGGTTGCCTGCTGCAGGAGGGCCAGCCCTATTCCGATGATCAAGGGCATACGCAGCGGCGAGGTCTTCAGCCCGGCCAGCCCACCGCCCTTCTCGGCCTTGATTTCGTCCTCGGTTTCCTGGATCTCGTCCCCGACGTCGGAGGTGCCACGCACTTTCTGCAAGACGGTGCGGGCTTCCTGTTCCCGGTGCTTGGAGAGCAACCAGCGCGAGCTCGACGGCATGAAGAACATACCCACCAGCAAAATGAGACTGGGAACCAGCCCCCAGGCAAACATCGCCCGCCAGAGCCCACCAGCCGCGTAGAGATAGTCGACCCCGTAGGCGACCAGGATGCCCAGGGTCAGCGCTATCTGGTTGAGCGAGGCCATTGCACCGCGTGCATGGGGAGGGGCCAATTCCGAAATGTACATAGGGACGATGAACGAGGCGACCCCGATGGCCATGCCCACAATGATACGCCCAATGATGAGGATAAACACATCAGGAGCAAACGTAGCGATGAGTGTGCCAATGATGAAGGCAGCAGCCCCTCCGATGATCGACCAACGACGACCGATACGATCGGCAAAAACACCACCGAGGATGGCTCCGAGGATGGCTCCAATGAGCACGGAGCTAGTCGTAAACTCCTTCATGACCGAGTTGAGATGGAACTGCCGGGTGATAAAAAGAATGGCACCGGAGATGACCCCGGTATCGTAGCCAAACAGCAAGCCGCCGATGGCGGCGATGATGGCGACAAGAATGACAAAGCCAGTGATTTTGGCCTTGACCGGCGCTGGTGCGTGTTGTTTCATGATGACCGTTTCCTTTCTTCCTCTGCACAAGTTTGCCTACGCATTGCACCAGAATGCATGAAACGTTCCATGGGCAAAAACGTTAGGAATGGGTGGGGGTGTTATCCAGGTAGAAGTGATATTCTTTGACATCTTCCCCATGATTGCCCTCGCGATTGGTTAAGCCAGAGAGCCGTTCTTTCAGAATGTCATCTTCGCCATTCCAGAGGGCAATGGCAAAACACAGCCGCTGATGGGTACCACACAGCCCGGCGATCCCATCCTCTCCCCACTGGCTCAGCTCTTCAAGCGCAGTATGTTGGTGCATGTATGCTGTGGCAGAAATGGCGAGTGTATTATCTTTCCGACAGATCTGCTACAACTTGCTCCACATCTCACAGATGGACAGCACCTACGGGAGCAACCGATCCGCTCTCAAGTGCTCCAGCGTTTTCAGCGCGAGATAACCCGTGCCGACCTGTTAGGCTGGCTGGTGCATTTGCTGCACCAGCGGCTCGAGGTAGGGCTTGAACGTTTCATGCATTGTATTGCTCCTTTGTCATGAGAGACGCTCGGTCTGGGGAATTCCCAAACTGGCACATCTTTTGTTGCAGGTTGGATGGCTTTCCTCCATCACAAGCAAACCCTTGTCGTCTGCGTCCAGCGCCCTCGTGGTATCTCTCAATGCTTGCGTATTCATCAGGTGTTTTTCCATTGCCACTGCTCGATCTCTGGCATATCTTCCCCATGCTCATCAATATAATATTTGTGTTCGACAAGTTTATCTTGCATCTTTTGTCTCAAGTATGCACCATCGGCACCCAACTGCGGCAAGCGATCAATCACGTCTTGCACCAGGTGGAAGCGATCTATAGAGTTTTGTACTCGCATATCAAAGCGCGTCGTTATCGTGCCCTCTTCTATATAGCCCCGGACGTGCAGGTTGCGGTTATTTCGGTGGTAGGTTAGCCGGTGAATCAACCATGGATAGCCATGGAAATTAAAGATGATGTGTTTATCTTTCGTAAAGAGCGCGTCGTAATCCCTTTCGTTTAACCCATGTGGGTGTTCCGTGTTGGATTCTAGCTTCATAAGATCAACAACATTGATAACCCGGATTTTCAGCGTGGGCAGATGCTCGCGCAGGATCGAAACGGCTGCCAGCACCTCTAGTGTTGGTGTATCTCCACAACAGGCCATCACTACGTCCGGTTCGCTCCCCTGATCATTGCTCGCCCATTGCCAGATGCCGATTCCTTTCGTGCAATGCACGACTGCTTCGTCCATGGTCATCCATTGAGGAAGTGGGTGTTTGCCGGCAACCACCACGTTCACATACTGTCGGCTGCGCAGACAATGATCAAAAACCGACAGGAGACAATTCGCGTCCGGCGGAAGGTAGACACGCACGATCGTGGCCTTCTTGTTGATAACATGATCGAGAAAGCCGGGATCTTGATGGGTAAAGCCATTGTGATCCTGTTGCCAGACATGGGAAGCGAGCAGATAGTTCAGCGAGGCAATGTTCCGGCGCCATGGCAGCTCCCGCGTCACCTTCAGCCATTTGGCGTGCTGGCTGAACATCGAATCGACGATGCGAATAAAGGCTTCATAACTATTGAAGAGTCCATGCCGCCCGGTCAGGAGATAGCCTTCCAGCCAGCCCTCGCATTGATTTTCGCTGAGCATCGAGTCCAGCACGCGTCCGGCGGGCGCGAGGAATTCGTCATTTTTTTCTTCCAGGGCATCCCACTGACGGTTGGTCACTTCAAAAACTGCTTCCAGTTGGTTTGAGAGCGTCTCATCGGGCCCGAAGATGCGGAAGTTGCGCTGTTCTTGATTCATCTTTGCCACATCACGCAAAAATGTACCCAACACCGCCGTATCGTGCGCGTCAACCGCGCCTGGCGCAGGCACATCCACTGCATAGGTGCGGAAGTCCGGCATTTCCAGATCGCGCAGGAGAATTCCACCATTGGTATGGGGGTTGGCACCCATGCGCCGATCACCCGCAGGTGCAAGCTCTGCCAATTCTGGCAGGAGGCGGCCATTGTGATCGAACAGTTCTTCGGCTTTGTAGCTCTTCATCCAGCGTTCGAGATCTTTGACATGGTCGGGGTGATCGCGATCCACCAGAAGCGGCACCTGGTGCGCCCGGAATGTCCCTTCGTTCGGCAGACCATCAACCATCTTCGGTCCCGTCCAACCCTTCGGCGACTTGAGGACAATCATGGGCCAGCGCGGACGGGCAGGATCATTTTTGCTGCGCGCATTGCTTTGAATGTGCTTGATATCCTCGATGGCTCTTTCAAGCGTTGCTGCCATGAGTTGATGCATCTTTTCCGGCTCATCACCTTCTACAAAGTAAGGCATCCAACCGCAGCCCTCCAGAAATTGTTCCAACTCATCAGGCTCGATGCGGGCGAGAATTGTCGGGTTGCTGATCTTATACCCATTAAGGTGCAGGATCGGCAGCACAGCTCCGTCGGTAATAGGATCGAGAAATTTGTTGGAATGCCAGGCGGTTGCCAGAGAGGCCGTTTCAGCCTCACCATCGCCGATGACGCAGGCGACGATCAGGTCAGGATTATCGAACGCGGCCCCGAAGGCATGGCTGAGCGAATACCCCAGTTCGCCGCCTTCGTGAATCGACCCTGGCGTTGTCGGTGCGACATGGCTCGAAATGCCGCCGGGAAACGAGAACTGCTTGAACAGCTTTTTCAGCCCGGCCTCATCCTGCGTCACATTTGGGTACACTTCGCTCCAGGTTCCCTCAAGATACACATTGCCCACAATCGCCGGGCCGCCATGGCCTGGACCAGCGATGTAGAACATATCCAGGTCATATTTCTTGATGACGCGGTTCAAATGCACATAGATGAAGTTCTGTCCTGGTGTGGTACCCCAGTGTCCCACCACCAGCGGTTTCACGTGCGACAATTGCAGCGGTTCCTTGAGCAACGGATTATCGTACAGATAAATCTGCCCGACCGAGAGGTAGTTCGCGGCACGCCAATACGCGTTCATCTTTTGCAAGAGATCGGACGACAATGGTTTATCCGTAAGATTTACTGTATTTGTGACCATCAGAAATTTTCCTTTTTATTATTTAACTGACGCGAGCAGTTTACTTTTTGAAGCGATACAATCCATCAGATCTTTCCAGGATGCATCGAACGATTCCGCGCCTTCGCGTTGCAGTTGTGCCGCGAGCGCATCATAATCAACATCAACTTCTTTGAACCTGGCAAGCAGTTCTTCAGCATTCCCGCCATCAGCGGCAAGCATCTCTCCGATCTCGCCATGCTCAGCAAATGCCAGCAACGTCTTCTCGGGTATCGTATTCACCGTATGAGGAGAGGCCAGAGCCTGAACGTAGAGAGTATCGGATGCAGCAGGGTCCTTGGTGCCAGTGCTGGCCCACAAGAGTCGCTGCGGCGTGGCTCCCGCGTTTGCGAGCCGTAGCCAGCGATCGGTATCAAGCAGAGCACGGTACGCTTTGTATGTACGACCGGCGACCGCGATCCCTAACTGGTTATGGAGCTTCGCCGGTACCTTCCCCTCGACGGCTTTATCCCAGCGACTCACGAAGATTGAGGCAACGGAATGCACAGCGGGGTTGAGGCCGGCTACAATGCGCCGTTCGATGCCCCGTATATAGGCCTCTGCGGCTGCGAGGTATTGATCGTGAGAGAACAGGAGTGTCACATTGACTGGGATGCCCGCAAAGATGCTGTCTTCAATGGCTGCAAGCCCTTCCCTGGTTCCAGGAATTTTCATAAAAAGATTGGGTCGTGCTACTCTGGCAGAGAGCTGTGCGGCGGCAATGCTGCTGTCTTTGGCATCATAGGCCAGGAACGGCGATACCTCCAGCGACACCCAGCCATCAACGCCATTTGTCGCATCGTAAATCGGGAGGAAGAGATCGGCGGCCTGGGTAATATCCTCCAATGCCAGTTCGAAGAAAAGGGCTTCACCAGACTTCCCCTCAGCTATCTTCTGACGAATGGCATCGTCGTAGTCCTGGCTATTCTTAATCGCGTGATCGAAGATGGTAGGATTTGAGGTCAGTCCTGTCACCGAAAGGTCAGCGATATACTGCTGGAGTGTGCCACTTGTCAGCAGATGCCGCGTGATGTTGTCGAGCCAGAGGCTCTGACCAGCGGCATGGAGTTTCTGTGTTGCTTTCATGCTGTATCCTTCTCTGTAGGCTCTGCATTTTCCGAGAGAAATGCTCGAACGTAGGGCATCCCCTTCTATTTTAATTGGGTGCCGTAGCTTCTTTCCCTTTGTGTGTCATAAGCGATACTTTGTGCTTGCGAAACCATGCCATCATCCCCGGCAGATGTCGATCAAGGAGGGGATAGGCTATCAGCTTGATACGATCCCCGACCAGGAACCAGAACAGCGCGTAGCCCCAGACGAACAGCGCCCACGTCCACCCGATAGGTGACATGAAAAGCCCATATACGGTAATAAACGTTGCGAGCAACTGGGTACAGATGACCGCTATCAGGAGTATGGAGGCAGGTCGAATGGACCAGAACGGCCCACGTGTACGCGTGACAAAAATGGTCAGGTGTCCCGAAACGGACAGTTTTAAGTAGAGCAAGGTTTGAATGAGGTCGTGGTTGAGATGAAAGACAGAGGTTGCCAGATACAACAGACCAAATGTTTCTATTACACCCGTCAGTCCTAGCAAGCTTGCGAGACTCAAAACCCTCGGCATATTCCAGGCTTCTGGCTTGTCCGAGTAATGCACCCGATCATAGGCAATCGACAAGATGGCCCCATCGTTGAGGACGGCTAGCAGGACAATCATGATCGCGGTCACCGGATAGAAATTGAACACCAGGATAGACAGGGTCATGAACAGCAAGACACGGATGGTTTCCGTAATCCGATAGATCGCATAACTATTCATGCGTTGAAAGGTCTTGCGGCCCTCTTTGATCGCATCAATGATCACGGAGAGACCAGGGGTTAGCAGGATCACGGAAGCCGCAGAGCGTGCGGCATCGGTTGCGCCAGAGACAGCGATCCCCGCGTCTGCCTTCTTGAGTGCAGGGGCATCATTCACTCCGTCGCCAGTCATGCCAACAATGTGTCCTCGCTTCTGTAAGGCCTCCACAATGGCATACTTATGTTCAGGGAACACCTGCGCGAAACCGTCGGCATGCTCAATCGTATCGGCAAGCTTATCCGCTTGATCGGCAGGCGTATTGGTAAACAGCGCGGCGTCCAGAATATGTGTTCCAAGGCCCAATTCACTGGAGATTTCGGTCGCGATCGCCATCTGATCCCCGGTGACCATCTTGATCTGGACCCCCATCTTTTTGGCCGTGGCAACGGTCTCCTTAGAATCATCTCTCAGAGGATCGTACAAAGGGAGCACACCCAATACCTGCCACTGCTCCTGCTCATCCATGCGAGCCACCCCCAGAGCACGGTATCCGTGTTGTGCGAAATCATGGACGGCCTTCTCTACCTGCGCCTGGATCTTTTCAGGGTTGGCAGAGAGCGCCTGGATCACCTGAGGAGCGCCTTTCGTGACACGAAAGGTCTTTCCATCAGAGCTTTTTACCGTCGCTTCTGTCCGTTTGTGGACGGGATCAAAGGGCTGAAAGTGCGTGATCTTGTAGTGCTGAGAGATATCTTGCTGCTGCTCTTTTGCCACCCCGCCCAGGATTGCTATATCGATGGGGTCCTGACCCTCGTTGCGCGAGGCCAGTGCCGCCGCAAATATCACCTGATTAGGATCGCTTGCCGTCACGCAAGAGGGCGTTCCCAGGACCAGCTTATTCTGTGTTAAGGTGCCCGTTTTATCCGAGCAGAGCACATCGATCCCCGCGAGCTCCTCAATGGCCGCGAGTCGGCTCACAACGGCCTGTTTGTGGGCCAGGATGCGTGCGCCTACTGCCATGGTTACAGACAGGACGGTGGGCATAGCGACGGGAACAGCCGCAATGGTCAGCACCAGGGCAAATTGGAGTGTGGTCAGTAAATCATCGCGCCGGATGAGAGCCACGATCAGGATCAGGATCACGAGGGACAGGGCGAGCACGATGAGGTAGTTCCCAATCTTCAGGACTGCACGCTGGAAATGGCTTGTCGTGTGGGCCTTCTCCACGAGCCTGGCTGTCGCCCCAAAGTAAGTGTCCTGCCCCGTTGCATACACCAATGCATCCATTTCTCCCCGTTTCACAATAGCGCCAGAGTAGACATTCTCGCCCACCTTGCGCGTGACGGGTAAGGACTCACCGGTCAGCGCGGACTGATCCACCTCTACGGGATCACCCTCCAGCAATCTTGCATCGGCTGGGATGATCTCTCCAATGCTCAGGTGGACTCTATCACCGGGTACCAACTCACGCGATGGGAGCGTGACCCAGGCACCGTCGCGCTTCACACGAGCGTGCAGTGCCAGGTGCTTCTTGAGCGCGGCAATGGTCGTGTTGGCCTGGTATTCTTCCCAGAAACCCACTGCGGCGTTCATGAGTAACAGGACCAGGATGATCACAAAGTCGGCCCAGTGGCGTATCACCAGGGAGAGGATAGCCGCCACCTCAATCATCCAGGGAATAGGCCCCCAAAAGGAGGCAAGCAGATGTAAGAAGGGGTTCACATGCTTTTCTGCGAGTTCATTGTACCCGTCATGATCCAGTCGCTTTTTTGCTTCGGCAGCGCTCAAGCCATCCAGCGTAGTAGTCAGATGGGCTTGCAACTCTGTCAACGAGAGTGTGGTAATCTTTGCCGCTGGAGTCTTGGGTTGTGCTTGTTGCGGCTGGCTTATTGTTTTCATCCGGGTCTCCTATAAGGTCTATTACTTTCAGCCTGTTACACCCCAGTGGGATCATCTGAGATTGGTATCGGTGCGATCGTATCCGGCTTCGGGTCCTCGCTACGATGTTCAGCCGCCTGCACATCATGGTAGTACTCGCGCCAGATCAGGCGATGGACACCGAGGTAGTAGGGCAAACGGTTGGCATAAGGCAAGAAAGGAAACAGCACGAAGATGGCCGTAAGTATTCCCATCGTGAGCAGGACCAACGCATCGGCATTCGTCGAGGTGTTGTAGGGTGGAACCTGGTACCAGAACGTATAGAGCCAGAGCCACGCCGCCCCTGGATAGTTGCCCGTCTCGTTCATCACGCCCCACTGCGAACCGAGCAGATTAAATTGTGCTGCCTTCGTTGGTAGTGCATCCTCTGACAGGAAGAGCAGCGGTTTGGTAAAGTCATTCTGATAGAAGCGGCCATGGTAGAGGAACAGGCCATCTAATGCGCCACTGCTGCCTAAGGCCAGCAGATGATTCATCATCGTGGGAAGCGGACCAGCGTTGCTCTGTGGCACGACTACCTGCCCGTTATTGCCGGTAGCTTTCCCCAATGCGTTCGTATAAGCACCTTCCCAGGCTGCTTGCTGCTTTGCTCCGGCCTTTGTAAACGTCTGGAGTGCTGCTGCCACCTGTGAATCGGTCTGAGCTGCAATGGTTAAGGGATCAAGGACATAGATGTTTGCTGTATTGATGGGAATGGTCACCCCTGGTAGCTGCTGGAGCGAAATTGGCCCGATGTATTGGACAGAGCCGGTGCCCTGATTGTAAGGTGGTCCATATTGAGCAATCCCACTCGTACCAGTAAGTTCTGCCATAGCGGTTGTGACAAAGCCAACTGGATTCTGCCGGGCATACTGCTGAAGCGTCAATGGAGGATCATCCGGCGAGGACAAAAATCCGGCCAGGGCGGCGGTCAGGACAAAAACCACGAGCAGCGCGATCAGCCCTTCACGAATGAGGTCATAGGGCATCATGCGGAGTCCGCGATAGTAGCTGACCTGATCAGAGGGGAGTGGACTCGTCTCTGTTGAAGTAGTCTGAGATGTTGTACGTTTCTTCCTTTGACCACCTCTCCAGAACGCTTCTCTGGTGCGTTCCTCTCCAATTGTCGCAGCATAGGGGCGCACGATGCCACGGATGCGTACTAGCAGCAGATGCATGCCAACCAGACCGATGACCAGGAGCGGCAGGATGATGATATGGAAGCCGTACATCTGCCCAAAGTTCATCAGATTGAAGAAGGCACCGACCCCGATAGAATTGAGCGCATCTTTGCCTTGCACGGCAATCCATTGTGCGTCAAAGTTCGTCTGAGACAGGTAGCCAGTAAATGCAGTACCAATGCCTGCCAGGAAGATGATCGCGCCGGAAACCCAGGTCAGTCGGCGTCCATGACGCCAGGACCCCTTGAAAAACTCCGTCCACAGGTGCAGTGTCATCGAGAAGAAGAACAACTCGGCGCACCAGTAATGAAGGCTGTTCACAAAGTGACCGATGGCATCGTTATGCCACCACTGCGGCCCAAAGGCGGCCAGGATGATACCGGAAATAATCAAGAAGACGAGGCTCGTGAGGGTAATGACACCAAAGAAGTATGCTGGTGAGCGTACAAATGCTGGGAGATGATCGGGTAACAGATCATCCAGTGGCACCCACTTGCGCACTTGCTCACGTATGCTTGTGGTCAGGTTCATGAGTGCTCCTCCGTCTGTCCTGTGGCATCATCGCCGACTCCATCAGTATATGGAACTACTTCGAGCGTGGAGAGATGCTGCTTTTCCGGTATCCGCAGCGCAGCGCCTAGCAGGAAGATAACGATCAAAAGTGCGATCACCAGCAAATTTGCCAGCGAGATCAGGATAAACCCGAAGTGCAGGTATTGGGCAGGATCATTCATACGATGAACTCCTTCGTTGCCAGCAAATGGGCATATCGCCGGAGTTGCTGGTCTTTTTTCTTCCATTTATTGGGAGGATCTCTCTCCGGTTCTATTGTACCTATGAAGCGTGAGAAGATGCGTGAATTGTCTTCTCATCGTCAGACTCACGAAAGTGATCCATAAAATATCCGTCCTTCATCAAAGCGGCACGGAGCCGAGTGGACTGCTCTCCATATGAGCTTCTCCGATGGTTGGATGAAGCTCCACGGGCGCCAGGAATGCTTCGGCGTTCCTGGCATAGTACGCGAGGATATCTGCGCTAAACTCCACTTCCCCGCGGGCCTCATCGATACGCTTGCCCATCTCAAGCGTCGCCAGACGGGCGAATTCGTCCGCACGCTCGTGCAGAAGAGCAGAGGCTTTTGCCATGATGGCTGCCCGTTCCGCAAATGGTTTTTCTTCCACGCTTCAAAGTAAGTCGCTGCGGTAGCAATGGCAGCCTCAAGTTGCTTATCGGTGAGCACATTGAATGTTTTGAGGGTTTTTCCGTTAGAGGGGTTGACACTTTCATATTCACGCGTCATGATCTGGGTCATTGCATGGTCCTTTCAAATGGCTTCGTCCGGCGAGCCGGACGAAGGGGTTGCAATGTTTTTAAAGATGATAGTGAATGTCTTTGAACGATACGTTATACCGCCGAATGAGTGGTACTCGGTACGGCCTGCGGTGGTACGGCTTGTGGCCGGAAGCCGGTTCCAGGTTTCCAGGGTAAGCCAAGAGCCGGGAGGACCCATCGATCTCCACCAATCCAGCCGCAGACGCGCCACGAGAAGACCAGGAAGAGGCCAAACACACCAAGGATTGGATTGACGCTCACGGTTCCGGCCAACAGGTAATTCAGATTCATCAGGACCCCAAAGCCTGCCGCGATGCCGGTGAGGATACCCAGAAGCACGCCGAGTCCCACCGCGAACTCTCCATAGGTAATCAGGAACGAGACAAATCCGGCATGCGGTAAAACGGCATTCTGCAAAAACCAGCTATACCATCCCTGAACCGCAGGATTTGCCCCAGAAGTTTTGGCTAATGCGCCAGCGACAAAACCTGCAATCGCCTTGCCACTGGTACCCCAGGCCGGGGAAGTTATCTTTTCCCAACCAGCCAGCAGCCACGATGCCCCAACTTCCATGCGAATGACGAACCAGATGCCCGCCGATCCCCCTGAACCAAAGAAAAACCTTGCGATAGCTGGTTCAGGAAACTGTTCGTTGGAAGGGACGGCCTTAAGCGCGGTGCGCTCCTCAGAAAACTGCATGAAAGCGACAATCAGCGCGAAGACAAAGAGGATGAGTAACGCTATTCCCCAATAATCATCTGAGGTCTGGCCGGCGAAATTCCAGATAAGGTGGAAGAGCGTCCAGGCTCCTGCCAGAGCCGCTATCACGAGGGTTGCCCACCGCGTCGTTGTGTTCCATTGACTTGCCATGGGATTTTTTCCTTTCGGGATTGTTCTAGAGCATGAAACTGAATAAAAGCAGACAAGAAGATACAAATGACTTTTCAAGCTATTTTGCTTGAAATATCGTGTGTCATTCTCACCTGGCAACGAAAGATACGTGGGTGGTTCGTTGCCACTGCTATGAATGATACTGGGAGAGCGTGAGGGTGTGCGTGAGAAGGGCCGTGAGTCGTTTGTGCGAGAGGAAACGGATGGGGAATGCATGGTGGTGAGGGATGATTCCCAGAAATGGTATTTTTAGTGTATTCCACTGTGTTCCAGCACATGGCGTACCTGGGGTGCCGCGAGAAAACCCGTCCGCATCGCCTCATCCACGACCTTGCTGGCCAGTTCCTGGACCACCGTCGCCGCGCGTGTGTATGCCTGAGCCGCCAGCACCTGTTCTCCCTGCGCCTGGTACAGGTCTGCGAGGACCACCGGGAGCTGCCACCGTTCTTCTGCCAACCCAATCTCTTCAGCGAGCACACAAGCCTCCTCCAGGGAGGAACGTGCCAGCGCGTGCTGCCCTTCCCACCTTGCAAGTTCCGCACATGCACGCAGGTACTGAACACGGTCGCGCAGACCATCTCCACTGCGTGCGTCGAGGCGGCGAAGGTGCTCTCTGGTCTGTACAACATCCCCCGCATGTAGCAACGCTTTGGTGACACTCCAGTGGGGAAGCTCTGCATAGGAGATCCCCTGATCGTCGGCCACCGTCGCAGCCTGTCGCGCATAGTGATGGGCATCATCCCATTCAGCGGCAAGGGCATAATCCGCGCAGAGGACCGTGGTGACGACCGTTGTATAGGAGTGTGATTCGCTGGTTTCGTTGAGACGGAGTGCCTCCAGATCGATTGCGCGTGCGGCATCCACGGTCTGCAAGGCCCGGTAGATGCTTCCCAATTGGATGAGAGCACGCAGCAGAAGCGTGTTCGCCCGCGCTGAATGCGTGCTGAGCGTCCGTGCGTTCGCCACCGCCTGCAAAGCAAGCGCCAGTGCTTCTGTATAGGCGCCGCTATCGCATAAGCCCGTGCCCAGATCATAGAGCGCATTGACCTGGCCCCAGACGTTCTTGGTCTGGCGGCTGATGGTGAGAGCGCTGCGTGCGTGCCTGATCCCCATCTGGAGTTGACCACGGTGCAGACACGCGTTTGCAAGCATACAGAGGGAATCCGCTTCCATCGCCCGGTCCTGTAGGGCAGCGTAGAGCGTATGCACCTCTGTCGCCCACTGCTCATTTTCCTTCCACGCGCCCAATTGCATCGTGATGAAGGCCAGAGCGTCCAGGCTCTGAATGATGACGTCCGGTTTCCCAATGCTGCGGGCCAATGCAACTGCGCGTTCCCCATGGGTGGTTGCTGTGCTCAGATTTGCTGTGTACAGATCAATCATGGTCTGGTACCACTGTGTCAGCGCCAATTCGAGTGTGTCATTCTCCTGCGCGGCCATACGCAGCACCTGCCTGAGCATGTTCCCATACAGAGGACGCCCTTGCTCCCATGTCCTGGTGAGTGCGTACACTCGCCCAAGCGAAATGGAGAGGTGATGCACCTCGGATGCGGAGAACTGGCCTGCTCGTGTCAGTCGCGTGGGTTGTCGTGTCAGGAGGTGCCACGCCTGTTCGTAGTGTTCGATGGCGTCGTCCAGGGCAAAAACGGTTCGTGCCTCGTCACCTGCCGCGATACTCAGGTGGAAGGCAGGTTCTGACAATCCAGCAGCGAGGGCATGGTACGCCAATTTTGCTGGGGAGACTGAAGCCTCTTGGAGGAGTGAGAGCGCACGTCGATGAAAAATGCGACTGCGAGCTTCGCTTGCCTCAACGGAGACAATCTCGCGGATCATGTCGTGAGTGAAGGTGTAAATACTACTCCCTGATCGATTGCTCTGGCGAGGTGGCTCACGGATCAAGCGGTTGCGCAGCACCTCGTCCAGCGCGACCAGTCCCTCGTGTTCAGAGAGATCCGCGACCTGGCAGATCCACTCAAAGCGGGCCTCTTGCTCTAGCACGGCCCCGGCAACGAGGAAGGCAAAGGCGGGCGAGCTGAGGCGGTCGAGTTGCAGACTGACCAGTTCACGCACGCCGGGTGGGAAGAGGCGAGCCACGCTCAGTTCTTTGATCAGCGCGGTTGCCAAGTCTTCGTTTCTGGTCCCATTTCCACCTGATTGTGGGGGGATAGCGGTGTGTGCAAGCAGCAGCTTGAGCGTCTCGATCAGAAAAAAGGGGTGGCCCCCGGTTTCTGCGAAGAGCCGTCGCCCAACACGCTCCAGAGAAGCGGTTGGGAGCGATGTGCCGAGGACAGAAGCGTGTGCTCCCGTCGCCTCGCTCCTCTGGTCTCCGCTGATCATGGCCTGGAGCAGGTGCAAGGTATCCTGGGCGGTGAGCGGACCCAGTTGCAGACGGGTCAAGGGCACTATGCGCCCCAGGGTCGCACGCCACTCGGCCAGGCGCGGGGTTATCTGCAGCGCTTCGGTACGCACGGTGAGCAGCAGGAACACAGGTGTTGCGTGCTCCGTAATGCTGCGTGCCAGGTAATGGAGCAGGTCAAGGGTGGCACTATCGGCCCAATGCAGGTCATCGAGGAAGAGGAGCAACGGAGGGCGTGCAGCCAGAGCTTCCAGGAGGCGAGCCACCGCCTCGAACAGGTGGTTGCGAGCCACGGAAGCGTCGGCAGCCGGGCCAGACAGGTCGGGATAACGCTCCCGCAGTTCTGGTAACAGGCGTGCGATTTCGGCCAACCAGACATCATGCAGAAGATCCTCGGGCGCATTTTCTTGCTCGATGCGGGGCCGTAGGGCATCAATGATGGGTTGATATGAGAGTCGTCTGCTACTTTCAAATGCCTGCCCACGCAACACGTCAGCTTTCTGTGTAACGGCCCAGTCGAGAAACTCGGTCGCCAGTCGCGTCTTGCCGCTGCCAGCCTCACCTTCCACGAGAACCACCTGCGCCTGCCCCTGGCGAGCGGCGTGATAGCACTGGAGCAAGATGCCATACTCTCGTGTTCGTCCCACCAGAGGAGCCTCGTGTAAGAGGGAAGCAATCCCAGGAGTTTGCGGCGTCATCTGGTGAAGCGGGGTCGTGGTCCGAATGCGCTCGGCCAGAGCCATCGTTTCCGGGGTTGGTTCCGCATGAATTTCGGATGCCAGGATAGCTCGTAATGCCTCATAGGCTTGCAGAGCAGCGACACGATTGCCAGTTGCAAAGTGCAGGCGCATCAAGCGCTGTGAGGCATCTTCGTTGAGCAGAGAGAAGGAGAGCCAGCGAATGATCGTCGCAATAGCCTGATCGGTCTCGCCTATCTCCTCGTACCACTGGGAGAGCCGATCGAAGACGAGTTGCAGGCGTAGATGCCAGTATTCGCGCTGAAAGCGCGCCCAATCGTCGAAGCCTGGCGCGTTGTGCAGCGAGAAATTCGCCAGAAACTCCCCACGTGAGAGCCGAGCCGCCTCCTGAAGGTGTGCAAGGTATGCACGACGTGTCTCCTCCGGGAGCGTAGTAGAGGAGCGAGCGGTATCTCGTGCCAGCATCCAGGCCACCTGCACACCTTGCAGGTCCAGGCTGATCCCCGAGGTCAAGTCCAGGCTCAAGGTATCACGGTCGACATGCAGGTGGGGGATACGATCTGGGCCAACACGCGCTTCTGGGGAAGCCTCTTTTGTGAGCACATCGCGGAGTTCAAGCACCGTTGTGCGTAAGGCTGCACGAGCATGGGCGGCATCGCTTTCGGGCCAGAACAGCTCCGAGAGCGTTTTGCGCGCATGTTGCCCCTCCTCCAGCGCTAAATAAAGCAGCAAGGCGAGGGCTTTGTGGGAGGGAAATGCCAGCACCTGTCCATCGCGGTACACCTGCGGAGGACCAAGCAACGCAAAATGGAGGAACCCCTTGTCCGGTGATCCAAGCATCGTACCTATCCTGTCTCATGAGCATTTTTGCATGACGATACAATGGAGTACAACGCTCACACTGATTCATACGTATTGTCCATCCTCGACGTTTCAACGTCATACGTTTGTGCTCACCAGAGCGTTTTCACGCAGGCCCTCACGCATCTTCTCACGGGCAACTGCTATGCTAGAGCCAGAGGATAACCCTCTCAAAAAAAGAGAAGAGATCAGGTCTTTTCTCGCATACGAAATCAGCAGAAATGTCTGCAAGAGAAGATCCATACCGCTCAGCAAAAGAAAGGAGATGCTATGCACAAGACTCGCAATGGCCTTCCTGAAGAGCAGCGGGCGAAACTGGTCGAGCTGTTGAAGCGTCGCCTGGTTGATAGCATCGATCTGCAACTCCAGGCGAAGCAAGCGTACTGGAACGTGAAAGGCCCGCAGTTCATCACGCTGCATACCTTATTCGGCCAGATTGCGCGTGGCGTCGAGGAGTTTGGTGACCTGCTTGCCGAGCGTATTGTGCAATTGGGAGGCACTGCCGATGGCACTGCCGATGTCGTCACCCGCAGAACATCGCTCGACAGGTATTCGCTTGAGTGCGCTGATGGAAACGACCATGTTGAGGCGCTTGCAACGGTCCTCGGCTCCTTCGGCAACCATGTTCGCTACGCGATCGGGCAGGCGACGGATTTGCTTGACGCGGATAGCGCCGCTCTCTTCACCGAGATCTCGCGTGGTATCGATACCTGGCTCTGGCTTGTCGAAGCCCACCTGCACGTCGCGCAGTGAGTCTCTCTGTCCATTGTCGAAGCTGACGTTTCCGAAATGCAACGGATGAGAAAGGAAAACCCATGTTTAAGCATATTCTTGTTCCACTGGATGGGTCAACACGAGCTGAGGGGGCCCTGCCCATTACAGCGCGTATCGCACATGCGGCAGGTAGCTCGGTGGTTCTGCTGCAAGTAGTGAGTATTCCTCCTCCAAACTATGGGTATGGGTATGGAGGCGCTCTGGGGATGAGCTATGGGTACGGAGGCGCTCTGGGTGTCACTTCGTTGCCCTCCGAGCAGGTTGGTGAAAGAGAACAGGCTGAAGCGACGACGTATGTAACCCGTCTTGCCGATTCGGACCTGTTCGCGGGGGTCGCCACGACGACTAAGGTGGTCTTTGGACAACCTGCTCCTCAGATCCTCGCTCTGGTAGAGCAGCAAGAGGTGGACCTTCTTGTCTTGTGCAGCCACGGACGAACGGGCTTTCTCCGTTGGGTGTTGGGAAGTGTAGCTCAACGCGTCATCCATCATAGCCGTGTGCCAGTGCTGGTCTTGCGCGAGGAGGGATCGACCCCTTCTGCTCTGCGTGCCGATGCCGCCCGTCCGTTCTGTGTCGCCGTCGCCCTGGATGGCTCCCCCCTGGCTGAGACAGCACTTCTCCCTGCCGCGCACCTGGTCGCTACATTGGCCCAGCATACGCAAGGAGCCATCCACCTTCTGCACGTGCTCAAGCCACACCCATCCGCGTCTGAGAGGGAAGAAATGGAACACGCACAGGGATACCTCCAGCACGTACGCGAGCATCTGCTCGCGCAGACAAGTAACCTCAACCTCCTGGTTACATGGTCCGTCACGCCTGCTCAGGATGTCGCAGAGACCATCATCACCACGGCAGAAAAGGGGGTGGGAGGAGAGAGCGGGTGTGATATCCTCGCGCTGGCTACGCATGGTCACGGAGGAATAGAACAGTGGATTATGGGCAGTGTGACCGAGCGCGTTCTTGGAGCCAGCACGGTGCCAGTGTTGGTGATACGACCACCCCAGGATGCGTTACACACGTAGAAGAGCAAGAACAGTGCTGTAGGAATCGTCAGGTTCGGAGCTCGTACCTTGTGCCAGCTCCAACTGATGAAGCCCAAAAAAACGGCTCTTTTTGCAGTTGGGTAATTGACGTATATAGCCAGATAGGAGTCTTCTTACATCGATACAAGAATTGAGAGGTCTTTCCATGCTTAAACAGAGGAAGAGTCAATTATTTTTCCGGGAGATCATCCAACGCTTTTTCAGACGAGAGTTCCTCTCGTCTCCCGAACCAGTGATACCAATGCTTCACGCGGACACAACGACAAGCGTGCAATATGAGCATGAGCGAGCAAAAGTCGCTCAGTTGGAAGCAGAAACGTTGCTTCGCCGCGGCTATGCGAGAGACGAAATCTGTGCATGGACTCTGCTCCGGGATCGTTACCAACATGGTGGAAGTGATCGTGGACCACTGCTTCGTCACCTGGAATTTCTGAAGTTCCTTGTACAGACAGGGAAGATCGAACGATAACGCTTCTCTAACGCTCCCTGTTCGATAGTGAGGCTGACGTCTTTTTTCATTCAACAGCAAGTCACATGATACGGACGATCCTCGGCTTGCGTGCCGATGCCCCTCACAAGCGCCTCTACGTTCATCCGACGCTTCCAGAGTGGCTGCCTGATATCGAGCTGCGGGGCCGGCGTGTTGGTCCCTGCTTACTCACTCTCCGTTTCTGGCGTGAAGACAAGCATTCTCGCTGGGAAGTACGCGCCATGCAAGCAGATAAAGGCACGACAGAGGAAGACATGATTCAGGTGATGCATGAACGTGATCCTGCTTCTTCACATCACTAGAGTCAGGGAACGTCCGCTCTCTTCTTTTCTATGATTAGTTTCATGGTGATACGGGTGCTGGCCTGGGTGCCAGTCATCAAACGGGCTGGACAGGAGTAGTGGCTAAACTGATCCAACAGTGGGAAGCAGCGCTCATTGGTTGGTGGTTCTATTTTGCAGGCACGGAAGCGCTTGGCAACCGGCACTTTGAGGTGTTCGAGATACTGATCAGATGCCAGGTGCTCCGCGATAAGCCATTGGGTCATCTCCTGGGTATCAAGAGCAGTGGCTTCGCGAAACTCCAGGTGTTCCCGGATTTGTGTCTGATGCGCTTTAATAGTGCGCCCCTCCCAGGGGCCGCTGCAACCAGATAGCGAACATCCCCCAAATCAGTGATGCGTTCGAGCGTATCGAACGGCACAGACACAGGAGAATCCACCCATACTGAACCGTTGACGAGCTTCACGACGGTCATGCGGGTCGGAAACAGGACACCGAAGTCGCGGACATTCGGGCCGTCGACGATCCAGACGTTTTGAGCAAAGGCTTGCATGCTGGACATCTTGACACGCATGAGAGCTTCCCTCTCTGCTGCCAAGAACTCGGCAGCTTCATAAAACGTCTCATTACTGACCGGTCAGTTATAACTGCACCACGAAATCGAAGCGTTGTCAATGACTATTTGGTCATTTTTCCCGCGCTTTGCGCGGGAAGAGGCGCTGTATGACCCCTTCTCTCCGCTCGACTGCAGGCGCGAGAAAGGGCTGAGAGCGGTTCCCAGGACATTGACCATCGATCCAGAAAAGAAGCCAGAGCCGTCATCATCCGTTGCGTGTTTGCCGCTGATTTGACAACATTCAGGACTTTAGGCTATACTGAAAACAGATAAATGACTATCTGTCCAGTATAAAGCACACAGGAGAAGAGAGGAAGCGCCTTTAGCATTTGGCTGCTGATCATTGCCCTTGCCTCTTCGCTGCTTTGAGCGTGAAAATCGATTGAACGAAGCGAGCGATAGGGCAATTGATGGCCCAAGCGGCCATTAAATGCCGTGAGTGACATCTTCCCCTGTGTGGGGGGGAGGACGTGTGCCGAAAATTGTAGATGAGCAGATGCGCGAAGCCACCCGTCATCGCATTATGCGTGTGGCGGCCAGCGAGTTCGCCCGCCTAGGGTTCGACCAGGCGAATATCAACGTCATCGCCGAACAGGCCGGCATCGGCAAGGGAACCATTTACCTCTACTTCGAGAATAAACGCGACCTGTTTCTGGAGATGCTACGCTTCATCGCCCAGGCGCAACTGACCGTGATCCGCACGGCCCTGGCTCCAGAGGGGACGCTCAGCCAGCGCCTGGAACGGCTCTTCCGCGCCTTCACTCACCTCGCCGAGGAGGAAAGCGACCACTTCAATGTGTACATGAGCGTCCTGTACGGGGTCAACCGCGCCTTCCAGGCGGAAGCCACCAAGCTGCTGCGGGATTACGTGGCCGTGATTGCCTTGACGCTGGAACAGAGCCAGGCGCGGGAAGAGATTCGCCTTCAGCATGTTGAGGCCACTGCCTTGATGGTGCTGTCGCTGACGGAGTCCTACGTCCTCTCTGCAAAGGTGCTTGGGCAATCCGAGAGCGCGATTGTCCAGCAAGCAGGAAACGTTGCTGATCTTATCCTGCGTGGCATAGGCGCTTCAGAGCGTTGATGCTCCACCTGCTTTTTTTGTAATTGTATTACGTCGTTGCTCACCCATTATGGTGTGAGAGTACACCCACAAGGAATGGTGCTGATGAAACCTCCTGCCCTTTTTCTGTTCTTGCGACAGCTTTTGCTTCCCCGAGATGATTCCTCGACGCCTGTTGGCCGGTTTCCCGCGGTGAGCAGGGGGGTTCACCGTCTCCTCCAGGTGAAGGTAAACGAGACGCAGGTGCTGCTCGTGAGTGGCCTGCTGGTTGGGGTAGGAGCAGGACTGGGTGCGGTTGTGTTTCGCGAGCTGATCAGCGGGTGTACCTTCCTCTTTTTCGATGTGCTTCGCCCTGCTCTGAGCAGGCTTTTCGGCCCCTATGCCATCATTCTTATCCCGGCGATCGGCGGGCTCATTTTTGGACCCCTCATTTACCTTTTCGCTCGTGAGGCAAAAGGACACGGGGTGCCCGAAGTCATGCTGGCAGTCGCGCAGAAGGGTGGGCGGATCCGCCCCGTCGTGGCCGCTATCAAATCGCTTGCTTCTGCGATCTGCATCGGCTCGGGTGGCTCTGTTGGGCGAGAGGGCCCCATTGTGCAGATCGGGTCGGCTCTTGGCTCCTCCTGGGGACAACTCTTCCATATGTCGGAAGCGCGCATCCGCACCCTGGTGGCGTGTGGTGCCGCTGGGGGCATCGCTGCCACCTTCAATGCGCCGATTGCCGGGGTCTTCTTTGCCCTCGAGATCATTCTCGGTGAGTTCTCGACCCGCTCGTTCGGCATTGTCGTCATCGCCAGTGTGACCGCCTCGGTGATTGGACGCAGCGTTTTTGGCAATGTGCCGGCGTTTCCCTTACCAGCGTATCAGGTCTTGCATGTCAGCGAATTCCCGTTCTATGTAGTCTTGGGCGTCCTGGGAGCGCTCGCCGGGGTCGCCTTTACGCGCGTACTGTACTGGTTTGAGGATCGCTTTGATGCCATCAAGATGCCTGAGTACCTGAAGCCCATCCCAGGTGGGCTGCTGCTTGGCGTGCTTGGGTTCTTCCTGCCACAGGTCTTCGGGGTGGGCTATCCGGCCATGAGCGCGGCGTTAGCGGGGCACTATGCCCTGGGATTGCTCGCGCTGCTGATCGTCGCCAAGATGCTGGCCGTCTCGCTCACCATCGGCTCGGGTGGGTCCGGTGGCGTGTTTGCCCCCGCCCTCTTCATTGGAGCCATGCTTGGGGAAGCCTATGGGACATTCCTGCAGAGGGTCTTCCCAGCTATCATCACGCATCCGGGCAATTATGGGTTGGTTGGGATGGCCGCGGTGTTTGCAGGGGCGGCTCGTGCTCCCATCACTGCCGTGATTATTCTCTTCGAGCTGACCGGCGATTACTCCGTGATCCTTCCGCTGATGATCGCGGTCGTCCTCAGCACCATTGTGGCAGAGGTCTTTGGCAAAGAGACCATTTATACGCTCAAGTTGAAGCGGCGGGGTATCGACCTGCGCAAGGGCCTCGCCGATGATCTGATGCGTCGCATCCCGGTGAGTCAAGCGATGAGGACCGAGCTGCTGCTACTCCCGCAGACGCTCACGGTGGCTGAGGCGACCGTGAGGCTGAAGCAGACCCATCAGTGGGCGGTGCTGGTGGTGGATGAGGCGAGTGCGCTGGTGGGCCTGCTGATTGCCCACGAGATTGAGGAGGCCGTACTCGAGGAGCGAGGAGAGGAAACGCTGGCGGAGATCGTCAGTCACCCTCCTGAAACGATCTTTGCGGATGAACCTCTTGACGAGGCTATTCGCAGGATGGGGGTGCATGATCAAAAGGTGTTACCGGTCGTTGCTCGTGGCAATGCCAGGCATCCTATCGGGGTCCTGGGCCGTGATGATATTTTCCAGGCCTACAGCGTGGCGAGGCTCGCAGAACAAGTATAGCGTGTGAGTGGTATGCCTCACGCGAGAGCAGACCAGGCGAACTGAGAAGGAAACTTATGCTATTCAAAACGCTTCGTTGTGTGAGTTTACGCTGTGTAGGTCAGGCGGAAGGAAGGACTCTTGTCTCCTGAGCCAGTGATACCGAGGCAGCTCCGCACCTCTTACGACAACAAGGACTTCCACCGAGCCGCCATCTATAAGATCACCAACATTTCCGGCAACGCTGCCGTTGGCTATGCCAATGGGCGCATCCTCTTTCCACTCGAACTCGAACATTCTATTTGGTCTTGATCTAATCAAAAAGCAGATGTCCTTGCAAGAAGAGATACACCCGATCCAGATCTCGCTCTATGGTACACTACCCTCGGCGAAGATGAACACAAAAGTCTTCGAACACACCTTGGAGGAGGATCTTGCTCATGTCAACCACAATTACGCTGGTATTGGTGTTGTTGGCTTTGACGGCAGTTGTTGCCAGTTTTGCCACGCGCATCCGTATTCCCTATGCCATTCTCCTTGTGCTTGTGGGCGTACTGCTCGGCCTCGTGCCTGGACTTCCTCGTGTCACCGTCGAACCAGATATCATCTTATTGCTCTTTTTGCCTCCGTTGGTCTATGCATCTGCCTGGCAAACATCATGGCAACAGTTTCGGTCCAACTTGCGTCCCATTTTGCTGCTCTCGGTTGGACTCGTCCTGGCGACAACCGCCATTGTTGCAGTGGTTGTCCATCTCGCCATTGGTTTGCCCTGGCCCGTGGCCTTTGTGTTAGGGGCGGTACTCTCGCCAACCGATGCAGTTGCCGCTAGTACAATCGCTCAGAGCACTGGTCTTGCACGCCGGATTGTGACCATCCTGGAAGGGGAGAGTATGGTCAATGATGCGACTGGACTGGTTGTCTATCGCTTTGCGGTCGCAGTTGTTATGACCGGAACCTTCTCGCTCTGGCAGGCAGGTCTGCAATTTGTCGTCGTGAGCCTGGGTGGCCTCCTGCTCGGGCTGATTCTGGCATGGCCGATTGCATGGCTCCATCGGCACATTGATGACGCGCCTATCGAGATCACGATCACCTTGCTTACTCCCTATGCTGCCTATCTTCTGGCTGAGGAATTCCATATCTCTGGAGTTCTGGCGGCTCTTGCGGCGGGTTTGTACTTAAGTCGACACTCTTCGCGCTTCTTTTCGGCGAATACTCGTCTGCAAGCGAATGCAGTCTGGAATGTGTTAGTCTTTTTGCTCAATGGACTCCTCTTTCTCTTGATTGGACTCGCGTGGCGTACGATCCTGGGGAGCATCACATCAGAGTCGTTTGGGTCTGTGCTTGGTGAAGCGGTGCTTGTAAGCGTGAGCGTAATCGTCATTCGTGTGATCTGGGTTTTTCTGGCAACGTATGTGCCCCGCCTCCTGAGTCCACGGTTGCGCAGAAGAGATCCCGATCCAGGGTGGCGCAATGTGACCATTATTGCGTGGACAGGGTTACGCGGTGGTATCTCCCTGGCGGCAGCACTGGCCTTACCTTTGACGAGTGCCACGGGGCAAGCGTTTCCCGCACGCAACCTGATTATTGAACTCACCTTTGGGGTGATTCTAGCAACATTGGTTGGGCAAGGATTAAGCTTGATTCCGTTGATCCGCCTGCTGAGATTGCAGACAGAGACGATGTATGAAGAAGAATTACGGCAAGCGCGACTGATAGCTACTCATGCGGCATTGGTCAAAGTGGAAGAACTCGCGCAAATGGATGGCGCTGCAAGTCCCTTTCTAGCTGATCTGCGTGCTCACTATGAACATCAGGCCAGGCACTGGTCGGTCAAGGCGGATGGCGCAATGCAAGAACCAATAGCCGAGCAGGCGGTGACGCATCAGCATCTTCGCGAAGAAGTGCTTCAGGCAGAACGAACAGCGGTGATTGCCTTGCGTGATCAAGGGCGAATTGATGATGAAGTGCTGCGAGAGATGGAACGAGAACTCGATTTAGAAGAGCAGCGCTTACGAGCATGATGAAGAACAAGAGGGAAGTCATTCAGGCGCAAATCTCGCATCACCTTTTCATCAGTTTTGATGAATCTCCATCGCCCCAACTTTCATGTTTGGATACCCCCCAAAGTCGGGTCAACTCCACAAACAGATTGGCCCGGTCCAGGGTTTCCAGCATCGCCTGGCTTTCCCGCGCACCAGTGACCGCATCGCAGAGCGAGCCAGAGAGGCGCTCCAGCACGCTTGTCTGCAACAGAAACGTCTGTACCTGTGCGGGTTGGCGGGCAAGCACCTCCTCGGAGAGATAATCCAGCACGAAGCGATGACTGCCGGTAAAGGCGAGCAGAGCGCTTGCGATATCGGCTCTGCCCTGCACGGAATATGTACTCCTTATAATCTTGCCAGCAGCATCTCCTCTTCTTTTTGATACTCCTCCTCGCTAATTTCATCGATCTCGTACAGGGTTTGCAATCGCAGTAACTCCTCTTTGATCTTCGTCTCGTCGTTGACTTCGGCTTCCGCCATGTCGTATATCTTCTCAAATATACTTACCAGGCCTTTGGCCGGTAACCCGATCAGCAAATCGTCAAGAAAAAACATCGCTGACTTTCTCCCTTTCGTATGACTCACAAAACAACTGCCTGCCTAACTTCTGTAGGCTCTCAATGCCTTGAATCTCGTCTGGCTGCCAGACAACCTCTGTGATAATACGCGTGCTGAATTTCTGCTGAATCTCATGAATATATTTTTCTTGCATTTTTCTTCTTATGTCGGCAAAATCTGACTTTTCTTGAGGGAAAATATTATTGATAATGATATGTCTTGAGGGCATATGCATGCGATCAAGGCTGCTGATTAAATCCTGCGTCTCCCGCACGCCCATCTTTTCGGCAATCGTGACCACCACAAACTCTGTCTTCTCGGAGTCCTGCAAGAGCGCTTTGACTTTCTTGACGGTCTTTTTCATGTCCAGCAGAAACTCATCGGCCTTCTCGACACGCGTTGTGCGCGCGAATTGCCTGACCATCGTGTGATACTTCCAGCGCAGCGTGGCTAGAAACTTGATCCAGCTATCTAAAAGTTCTGGCAACATGAGCAGTCTGAGTGTATGCCCGGTGGGGGCGGTATCGATCATATATATGTCATAATCCGAATTTTGCATACAATCTATAATCTTCTTGAGGCTCATCACTTCGTCCAGCCCTGGAATATCCAGGCCAAAAAGTTCCTCTGTCTCTTCATCTGCCAGGTACGTACCCTGTTGCAGGATATCTAGGATGTCTCGCCCATATTCCTCCCTAAATTCCGCCAGGACTTTGCCGGCGTCGATCTCCATGGCAAAGAGGTTCCGTGTACCGGCCACCTCGGTGGGTTCATTGCCAATCGCCTGCCCAAGGCTATCCGCCAGCGAGGGGGCCGGATCTGTGGTAAACACCAGCACTCTGTTGTCTTTGGCCAGCTCTAAGGCTGTGGCTACGGCCATCGTCGTTTTGCCCACGCCGCCTTTGCCGCCAAAGAGAATAAATTCGAAAGAGTTGTGCAATAAGCTGGTTAATGCCATGATGACTCCTACCAGTTGACCACGACTTCCACAAAATTGTATGGCACGACCGGGCCGATGTAGCGGAGCTTTTTTCTTTCGCCATACAAGCTTTCTAATTCCTGCATCTTCTGATCAAACTCGTTCTCCTTCTCTTTAGGGACCAGGAAGGCCGCGTTCACCAGGTTCATATCACCATACATCTGGTTCTCTTTACACTCAAGGCTGACCGGTTTCAAAGCCTCCAGCAGTTCCTGGGCCTCGCTTTTTTTCTTTTCCTCCAGAGCTTTTTGGACCAGTTGGCCGATCTTGATGGTGCCCGCGTATTTCCTTTGCTCGTTCTTTTCGGTCAGCAGGGCCTCTTTGATGGCCTTAATATCTTTATTTTCTGCCACGACTTCGGCAAAAATAGCATCAATGTCCACCCAACGCACCCTGACGCCCAGCTCCATTTTCCCCTGCATATCCTGCAATAAATCCATAAATTCTTGATAGCGTGCTTGCAGAACTTTTTCGATAATAATGTGTTCATCCTCGGCGATGGTGCAGAAACGCACAGGTAAAATCGTATGGTCCTCCATGGCCGTCTCCAAGACTTTGACGTGTGCCATCGAGTTCTCCCGGCTCACACGATACTTGACGGCCGGAGACCTGGACACAATGGCTGCCAGGTCCTGGTAGTGGAGCGTATACACGACATCGCCTCTGCCGCCAATGCCGATGGGACCAAATTCTCGCCGCTCGCTGGCGGCAATGATACCATAGATATAGTAGCCTTCTGTCTCAGCCATATACTTCACCTCGTTGTCTCGTGATGGGCGCCGTCAGGTAATATCCCAGCTTATTCACCTCGGCCTCCCGCCTTCTACTCGTCAGATTTTGGGAGTACCGACGCACTTTTGCCGGATCTTTCAGCGCGATGACTCGAATGTCTTTTGCTAAGCCCGCCACGACCCGGTGAGCCGCTCCCAGGAAGCAGACGCCGGTGTCGCCCTCCTGCAAGCCCTCATTGATGCGTTTGATGATATAGCTGTCCCTGGCTCGTAAGAGCTGGCCTTTGCGCCACCTGTAACGTAGCAGGGCCTGTATGGTACCCAGAAGGGGCTTTTTTTGGGCCAACTCTCTGGTTAAAAAATATTCCTCTTTTAAAGGGGCCGGGTCCTCGGTCTTCATGAGGATGGCCCCATTTTCCAGCAAGTGCTCAATGATTAAATGATTGATGCTGCCGCTCTGAGCCAGGCTCTTCACGATCTGGGCCCCCACCGGCCCAGCGACCGGCATCCCGTCCTGAAAGATTTTGAGGCCCGCAACCGTCTGGCCCTGCCAGTACGTGGCGATCTCGCGCCAGTAGAGGCCCACGACTTCGGCCTGCTTCTGGCGGGCGCTGCTGCCGGAGACAGCGATGGCATGCTCCTCAACGCCTGGAGCCAGTGTGCCAAGATCGGCCGCGGTATGCAGAATGGGTACATAGAACAGTCTTCTCACCGGGCATCTTTCTCCCAGCGGTACACCTCAATGTGCATACAGCCATGGTCGAGCCACGTCTTCAATGTTCTATACGCCGCGTAAATGCGTTGAAATGTCGCGCTATCCGCATCGCTGCCTACATCCGGGTGATACCGCTGGGCCAGGTGGCGATAGGTATCAAGCACGGTTTTATGGGTGATCTCTCCCTGTAAACCAAAGGTCTCGCGGGCCTCTGCGAGCCTGCACGGGTCAATCCTTTCAAGCAGGATGGTGGCAAAACTATACACTGGCAGGGGGCCGACGACGCGAAAGTTGACAGTATCCTCCAGCCTGCGGTCCAGGCTCTTCACGCGCTGCGTAAACGACTCCTCGTGCCGCTTCTCCAGTAAAAAGGCGGCATTCAAGATCATCTCATCCTGCGGTAGCTCGTGCAAACAGGTGTCCAGCGCCTCCTGCTGCAACGTGTGCAACATCAGCTCGTAGTAGCTGGCTTTCTGAGCCTGTAACGCCTGCACAGTGAGCTGACCGAGGCTGATTTTATCCTCGACGCTGACTTGCGCGCCTTTGGTGGCGATTTCCGCCCGCTTCTGACGAACCTCGCGGTGCTGGCGGGAGATCGAGGCCAGGATTTTTGGCATGTCCGCGCTGGCTACCACATCCAGCTCTATTTTCCCCTCCATCTTGCGCAGCTCATTGCTCAGCAGGGGATAGCCCTGTTCCAGGAAGGTGACGACCTCCTCTTCGGTCTCCACCATGGCCCCAAATTTCACCGGGATGATGGTAGCGTGCTCCATAACTTTTTCGATCACCACCTGGTGGGTCACCAGGTCCTTGACAATTTTTTCTTTGGCCAGCGAATCATAGACCATCAATGGGCTGCTGGAGACCACCGCCGCGATATCCCGGAACCCGATGGTGACAACCTCGGTGGCTTTGTTGCCAATGCCGATAGTGCCCACGGGCTTGTAAACGGCGCCCCTACCAATGTCGCCCCTACCAATGTTGTCCCTATGGTCGTCGCCCCGGTTGCTGGTGGCAATAATGCCATAGATATAGATACCGTTTTTCATCACACCTCCACCTGCGGATACCCCCCAACGGGGTATCGGTCTCAATAAAACAGATGCGTGATCTGCTGCGCACTCCTCCGGGAGATGCGCGCGCGCGTCCGCGTGTCGGGGACAGCGCCCACGCCGCCACAGGTATAACAGGTCATGGTTGAGCCGCCTTTCCGGCCGCTGCCACGACAGGCGCCGCAAGCCATGTGCTTGCCTGTCAGAGTATTGCTCCCACGGCCCTGGCATACCGGGCAGGAGTCCCCGAAGTGCGGGTTATGCCCCGTTCCTCGACAAAAAGCGCATTTCAGTGTTTGTTGTGGCATCCTTCATGGCCTCCGTAAAGTATTTCTTGTCGATAGCAAATGTCTCCAGATCCTGCTCTTTGCGCTCTAAAAACTCCCTGATGGCCAGCAAACTGGCCTTCTGACAGATCGAGGCGATATCGGCCCCCACCAGGCCATCGGTCTCGCGGGCCAGGCCCTCCAGCGAGATGTTTCTCCCCAGAGGCTTGTCGCGGGTATGCACACGAAAGATGTCCTCGCGGGCCTTCAGCCCCGGTTTAGGCAACTCAAGCACAAAATCAAAGCGTCCTGGCCGCAGCATGGCCGGATCGATCAGATCGGGCCGGTTGGTGCTGGCCAGCACCATGACGCCCTTGAGTTCTTCGATGCCATCCATCTCGGTTAAGAACTGGGTGACCACGCGCTCGGTGACCTGGTCGCCTGTGGTCTTGCCGCGCCTGGGTACTACTGACTCAACTTCGTCAAAAAACAGGATGCATGGCGCCGCCTGGCGGGCCTTTTTGAACACCTCGCGCACGCCTCGCTCGCTCTCGCCAATATATTTGGAGAGCAGCTCCGGGCCCGACACCGCGATAAAGTTCACCTCGGCCTCTTTGGCGATGGCCCTGGCCATCAACGTCTTGCCGGTGCCAGGCGCACCGGTCAATAAAATGCCCCTGGCCGGCCTGGTATGCGCCTTCGCATACACCTCTGGATGGTAGAGGGGGTCCTTGACTGTCTCAGAGAGGATGCGCTTGATATCGGCCAGCCCACCGACCTCGGCAAACCCTGTCTCTGGGATCTCAGTGAACACCTCGCGAATGGCCGACGGCTCGATCTCGCGCAACGCACTGAGGAAGTCATCCATCGTGACCTCCAGCGCCAGCAAGGCCTCTTCGGGGATCACCTTGCGCTCAAAGTCGATCACCGGCATGAGCCGGCGAATGGCACACATGGCCGCCTCGCGCGCCAGCGCCTCCAGGTCCGCCCCCACAAAGCCGTGGGTCACAAACGCCAGTCGCTCCATATCCACATCATCCGCGAATGGCATGCCCCGCGTGTGGATGGTGAGGATCTCGCGCCGGCCATGCTTGTCAGGGATCGGGATCACCAGTTCGCGATCGAAGCGTCCCGGCCGCCGCAAGGCCGGGTCCAGCGAATCGGGCAGATTGGTGGCACCGATAATGATCACCTGGCCCCGCTCCTCCAGTCCGTCCATCAAGGCCAGGAGCTGGGCCACCACGCGCCGCTCTACCTGCTTTTCGCCACCCAGTTCCTCTCTTTTGGGCGCAATGGCATCCAACTCATCTAAGAACAAAATCGAGGGGGCACCCTTTTTGGCCTTCTCAAAGACGGTGCGCAGGTGGGCCTCGGACTCGCCATAGAACTTGTGCATGATCTCCGGACCCGATAGGTGCAGGAAGGTGGCATCGGTCTCATTGGCGATCACTCTGGCGATCAAGGTCTTGCCGGTGCCGGGCGGACCATGCAGCAGGACGCCCTTCGGCGGGTCGATGCCCAGGCGCGCGAAGATCTGCGGGAAGCGCAGCGGGAGTTCGATCATCTCCCGGATGCGCCTTACCTGGTTGCCCAGCCCGCCGATATCTTCATAGGTCAACCTGGCTTCAGCAACCTTGCCCTCGCCCGTAATCGTAATCACGGTACGCGGCGACAACAGCACAGGTCCTGCGGGCAACGTGTCAACAACGCGAAAGTCCTGCTTCTTGGACCCCAAAAAGGTTGTCTGCACGCGGTCTCCCTGGGTGACCGGCACGGCGGAGAGTTGCCTGGCCAGGTAGGCACTGTCGGTCGTCGCTCTCCCCCCGGAGGTTAAGGGGGAGAGGGTAACTTTTCGGGCTTCCTCCACCTTGATTCTAGTCAGAGTGATGTGCTCATCAAGCCCGGCTTGCGCGTTTTCCCTGATGATGCCGTCAATCTGCACAATGCCACGGCCGCGCAGCTCTGGAAAGGTCGGCATGATCCTGATCACAGTTTCCCGCTTGCCGGTTAGTCCCACGATCTCCCCGGAGTCGTCAATACCCAGTTGTTCCATCACTTCTGGATCAACGCGAGCAATCCCACGACCCACATCGCGCGTATTGGCTTCGGCTACCTTAAGTTGAACGGTCATGTCTCACCCCCGGACGCCATCGCTGCGTCCCTCCATCGCGTTTCACACCATCTGCCTGGCACGCCTGACGGGCCCGATGATTTTTAAAACAGTATCTCGCACCCTTAGGCACCAGTTTTGTTGATGCGTATCTCCAGGACACCGTTTTTGTACTTCTTTTTCATGCTGCTGGCGTCAATATCTTTGGGCAAGACGACCTCTTTGGAATATTTGCGATCGCCGTTCGCCGCCGCGAGCGTGAAGATATCCCCAGTGATGCTGGTGGTGATATGCTCTTCCTCGATGCCAGGCAGCTCGATAATCAGTAAAACGTGGTCTTTCTCATCAAAGATGTCCACCAGGGGCTGTCTCTCCTCCTCGATGACGGTGCCTCTGGCCGTCTTTCTCACGTTGCCAAACGGCTCTACGGTCGGCTTGCCACCAAGGTTCGTTTTGACAGAGAACCCATAGACGGCATTGACCTTGCCCGAAGGGCTGGTAAATTCTTTGGTGCCATGCCCCTCCTCTTTGCCCTCTTCCTCCAACGTGGACACCAGGTCGATGAGACTACCGATGCCTTGAAAAAGGCCACCGAAGGAGATTTTCCCCATGCCAAAATCAACGACAACGTCCTCGTTGTCTTTTTTCTTTTGCGCGTCAACTTTTTCTGCCATAACTTTTTCCTCTCGTATTAGTATTGAATGAATGGTCTGCGAAACCCAGGATACGGATGTGAGGACGGCTCTCTGCGTGCCCTTTCCTCTATCCTATGAATCGCCTGGGTAATGTCAGCCAACCTTTTTTCTGTCTGCTCGTCTTGCCGCCTGATCCAGCCACGTTTCCGCTGTAAGTGGGCCTTTTCAGCGCTCAAATGATAGAGCTTTAAATGGGTCTTACTCTCACTAATGAGACCTGGACTGGTTGTGAGGGCGCGCAGGCCCCGGATATCGCTGACTCCTTTAGGTGTCATAGACACTACACCTCCTTTTTCCTATTGCCAGTATAAAGACCCTCAAAAATAAGGAGACGGTCCTAGAAGTGTTTCTGAATGAGGCTGATCACGATCTCTGACAGGGACTCTCTATTGTCGCTGCCATGCCTGCCTGAGATAAAGGCATCGAGACAGAGATCCACAAACAGGGGATTCTCTTTCTCCGCGGGCAGCCCTTGTTGTATGAGAATCGTGCCGATGAGAATGGCTGGCCTGATACTGGGTGCCAGATCGGGATCAAGCTGCTGGCGAAAATCTCGCAGCATGCCAACGATCTTGCGGGCCTCTTCGGAAGGAACGTCAGTCCTGGCCACTACAATAGCCTGCTCTGTCTCTTCATCCAGGTAATCTAAATGGATGCTCACCATGCGGTCTAAAAGGGCATCCTGGGTCTTGTGGACTCCCGCGTACTCGTGAGGATTGGAGGTGAAGATAGCTTTGAAATCAGGGTGAACTTTCACATACCCGGCCTCTTCCTCGGACTGCGGCAACGTTAAAATGCCCTCCTCTAAAACAGATAACAGAGCATTATTGGCTTCCGGCCTCGACCGGTTGAATTCATCATAAATTAAGGTGTAGCCTTCTTTACAGGCGGTCGTTAAACGGTTGTCGACCCAACGCTGCGAGAAGTTTTCTTCCGTCTTTAACACAGAGTGAATAAAATTATCAATCAGCTTCTTCTTGCGATAGCCCATGGTATCGCCAACCAGGTCCGATGTACTGAACTCTTCATCCCCAAACATCAGGATCATGGGTTGATCCAGCTTATAGGCCAGGTGCATGGCGAGGGTACTTTTCCCCGTCCCGGTCGGGCCGGTAAGATGCACCGGGAAACCGGCCTCAAGGTATGAGAGAGCGCGATCGATAATTTTTTTGACCGCCGGTGTCTCTATAAACGCCGCGGATGGTCTGACAGCGACGCTCTTCACGAACGTATTCGGCTTTACAAGCGTATTTGTATTCATGGTTGTTGCGACATGCCTCCTCCGACTGAGACAGTGGGAGGCATGCCGCACTGCCTTTCAAAACGTGTACAATGGACGATTTCAAGGATGGTGGAAACCTTCTTTCGAATGACGCCAGTCGCCAGTGCGCCACGACTGATATGGCACCACCAACAGGCACGAGCTATGCATACGCATCACGCGTCAAGAGAAAGCGGACCAGCAAGCAGCCGCCGGGCTTTCAGTCCAGGCAGCGTATTACCTGCCTACATCGAATATTGGAGTGTTCATTATGGTTTTTGCTTTGAGGGCCGGGAGGGCGGGAGCCTTTTTCCCTGCTCTTTTGTTGGCCATCACCTGGGCCAGGTGCTCCCAATTGCTGTGGGCCTGCCGGTGGTCGGCACTGAAATCGGCAAGTGTCCCGGCTGTGTCTTTTTCAATCGCCGTGATCTCGCCTTGTATCTCCTCAATC
>JALYTT010000268.1 GCA_030854145.1 Chloroflexota bacterium
GTCCTGGAACAACCAGGACGGCGAGGCAAGCCGCGCCCTACGGAGATGTCAAAGCCAGCCATTTTCGATTGCTTGCTGGATGACGCAGGCGTACACGGCGCCCTGGATGCCTGTGCGCCGGTACTTTTCGAGACAGCCGGCGAGGACGAGCAGGCCGGTATCGCGCAGGTTGGAGCGCTTGCTCCGTGCGGCCATGCGCAGCAGACACTCGGCCGCGAGGGAGTTCTCGATCAATGGTTGTTCGCGCAGGGCCAGGCGGCCTTCGGTGGCGGCATTCTCGGGATAGTCATAGAAGAGACCCTGCTGTTCGTCGAGCAGTTCCCGACAGGCAAAATGCATCAATTCGATGGCCATGTCGAGGTGGATGCGCTGGCCATGACGATCGTAGGCATCGAGGAGCGCGCGCGTCATCCATACCTGGTCTGCCAGTTGCCCCGGCAGATCGGCGTGTTGATGAATGGCATAGTGGCACATGCTGCCATTTGGATGCACCATGTGCTCGCATAACCAGTTGAGAGCCTTGAGGGCCTTTTCATCCAGGGAGGGATCGTTGAGCACCCTGGCGCCCAGCAGATAGGACGAGATCATACGCGCATTCCAGGAGGTGTAGACTGTCGTATCGACCGGGGGAGCCTGCCACGAGGCGCGCGATAGCCCCGATTCGTAATACTCCTCGTCCGCGCCCTGACTCCCGCTAAAGACGCCCGCCTTCGGCTGCCAGAGAGTGGTATTGATGTAGTACAGGAGGCGATGCGCGATATCATACCAACGGTGCGAGCGGCTCTCCTGGGCGGTGAGCAATAACAGGCGCAGCAGCGCGGCATTCTCATCAAGCATCTTCTCGGTATGCGGCATGCTCCAATCGCTGGCGGCTGAATAGCGGAAGAAGCCAGCGTCCTCTTTATCCCATAACCCTCCCTCATACATCTGCTCAAGCGAGTAGCAGACCATTTCCAGGCCACCTGGCTCGCCGCGTTTGGACAACATCAGCAGCAGTTCCAGAGCGTCGGGATGGGGGAATTTGAGGTGTGGGTGAATTTTGAAGCCGCCGTAATCCTCGTCGTAGAGATCGCGCAGCACAGCCCCTGCCTCCTTCGGCAGGTCCACCAGCATCGTGCGTTCATCTTCAAGCAACGAGCGTAGGCCCGCGCGCGGTAGCACCTGGCTCAACTGGCGTGTAAAGCGGCGTTCGCGCAATTCGCGCACCTGCTGCGCGATCTCCTCACGTTTTTCGCTATAATAGCGCTGCACGTGTCCGAGGTAGTAGAGCATCTGCTTCGGCGGCACATAAACGCCTCCCCACAGGATCTCACCCTCGGGCGAGAGCAACACAACACTGGGCCAGCCGTTCTGATTGTAGCGCTGGCTCACATCGGGGCGGAAATCGCTATCGACGCGAATGGGCACATAGTCATGGTTCAGAATAGCGATAATGCTTGGTTCAGAGAGCGTGGTCTCGTCCAGAATGTGACACCACTGGCACCAGGACGAAGAAATAACCAGAAAAATCGGCTTATCCAATTGGATAGCTTCTTGAAATGCCACCTGTCCCCATGGCCGCCACTGAATCTCGGCAGCGCGTTGGGTACGGGGGGAAAACCGAAAGGGCGCGGTTACACTAGCAGATGACCACCCTTGACCGGTAGCCATATCACCACTCATAGAGACCTCCTCCTACGCATCAAATACTTTCCAATATCTCCACCTATAAATAAAGAGAACCGCGATAAAGAGCACAAGGGTTTGAGAGTAAAAAGTTCGTGCAAATAAGTATACCATAACGAAGCGAGAAATAGAACGGCCTCGCCGGATTATTTGACTTAGCCGAACCCGTATGCTACACTTTATATGGTTAGAAATAGGCCCATTCTTAACCGCAACTATTGAGAAGTATAGACACAGAAGGACAGACGTTACGAAAGAAAAAGGGAGGTTCAGCCTATTAACAGAGATCTTCGGGGGAATGACCGTCCGCGCGAGACACGGGTAAACGAGCGCATCCGGGCACGCGAGGTGCGCTTAATCGATGAGAACGGTGAGATGATCGGAGTAATGGCTCCCATGCGTGCGCTTGATATTGCTCGTGAGAGAAACCTCGACATCGTTGAGATTTCGCCCAATGCTTCGCCGCCCGTCTGCAAGTTGATGGACTATGGCCGCTTCAAGTATGAACAGGCAAAGCGAGAGAACGAGGCGCGCAAGAATCAGAAAACCATTACGCTGAAAGAGATCCGTATGCGTCCGCGCACCGACGACCATGACATCGATGTGAAGACGCGCAAGATTCAAGAGTTTCTGGCCGAAGGCGACAAAGTGCGGGTGAGTGTGCAGTTCCGCGGAGCGGAGTTGCGCCACCCGGATATTGGCCGCAAGTTGCTGGACGAGATCGCAGAGGAGTTGAAGGGCACGGCAGTGATCGAGCGCACTCCCTTGATGGAAGGGAAGATGATGTCGATGATTGTCTCCCGCGCTCCTGGCTGGGAGCCACCCAAAAAGCACACCCCGGCACCCCTTGTGAGCAAACGCGAGACAGCGGCGAGAAACGAGAACGAGACGGCAGCTCCTGCATCCAGCCCCGCGCCCGTACCCGAGAGCAGCGAGGCGGTAGAGACTCAAACGAGCAGCTAACCTCTCTGCGGGCCCGATGGATGAGTTGGCTTTCCCACTCACCGGCGAAGGCAGACCCGCCCATCCCGCTAGAGACGACACTCTGGGGTAGTTCTTACTGAACTACCCCTTTTTGTTTCGCTTCGCACACAGCGAGGGGGGATTCGCCCCTAGAGCGATATATAAGAGGATGACCGCGATCAACTATTTGCGATAAGATATAGCATAAAGAAGAAATGCCGGAATCGGTAATATTGGAGGTCAAACGGTGAGTAACTATCAGGACCCTAGCTGGTATGAGCACCCGGAACAGCACAACGTGCAACCCTCATCTTATCATGAACCCGATCCATTTTCACCCTACGCGCCAGGGTATGGCGGCCCTGTAGGTCAACAGCAAGGGCTGGTTGCTCCAGCTCCCAACACCGGAGAGCGCCTGCGGCGCGCCCTGCGCAGGTTCGTGGTGACAGCCGCGTTACTCATCATCGCTTTTCTGGCCGGCTGGTTCAGCCACCAGTTTTTCTCCAATACGGTGGCTTTCAATACAAACAACCAGTCGCAGGCCTACGCCAATCTTTTCCAGCAGGCCTGGACCCTCGTCGATCAAAACTACGTTGATCGCAAGGCCGTAGACTATAAACAGATGTCCTACAACGCCATCCAGGCTATGCTCGGCACACTGAAAGATACGGGTCACACGCGCTTCCTGACCCCCGACCAGGTGCAGGCCTTCAACCAGTCGCTCAGCCCGACACTCGTGGGCGTCGGCATCTATATTCGCCAGGACCCGACGACGAAGCAGATCTCAGTGATCAGGACCTTCCCCGGCTCGCCCGCCGAGAAGTCCGGCCTCAAAGGTGGCGATATCATTACCGCCGTCAACGGCACGAACGTGGTTGGCAAGGACATCGATACGGTGAGCAAGCTCCTGCATGGGCAAGCGGGGACCAGCGTCTCGATGACGATCCTGCGGCCCGCGACCAAACAGACGCTGACCTTCAGCATGCAACGCGCGCAACTACAGGTGCAGAACGTGATTCTGCACTACATTCCAGAGAAGCATATCGCGCATATCCAGGTGGTGCAATTCGCCGATGGCGTCACCGACCAATTGAAGGCCGCGCTCATTCAAGCCAAAAAGATGGGGGCCACCAGCGTCATACTCGACCTGCGCGGCAACCCCGGCGGCCTGCTCCAGCAAGCCATCGACACCACCAGCCTGTTCATGCAGAGCGGCACCGTCTTTATCGAGCAGGACAGCAACGGGCAACGCACGCCCTACAAGGTATCAGGCCAGCCCGTTGATACACACATCCCAATTGTGGTGCTCGTCGATCACGACACGGGCAGCTCGGCCGAGATCGTCTCCGGCTCGTTGAAAGAGAATAAGCGCGCCATCATTATGGGCACGACCACCTTCGGGACAGGTACCGTGCTGCAGCAGTTCCAGCTCGCCGATGGCTCAGAACTCCTGCTGGGCGTCGGCGAGTGGCTGACACCCAACGGGGAATTTATTCGCGATCGCGGCATCACACCCGATATCACCGTGCCCCTGACAAAGAACCAGAACCCGCTGACGCCCGATACCGAGAACCTGAACAACATGACCTACCAGCAAATCCTCAACAGCGGCGACGCACAACTTATCCAGGCCATGCAATACCTGGAGACGCACCCGTAGGGACGATGGCTTGCCTCGCCCGCGTTCCAAGGACGCATCCGTAGGGGCAATGGCTTGCCCATTGGTTGATACAAAATCGGGGGAGATCTGATAGAGGGGGCGAGATGGCGGCCTTGGAACAGGGCGCAGGCCAGCGGCGCCCGTACACGAAAGAGAATGCCGCTGGCTGCCAGATGCTGGTCCAGGATCGGAAAGCCTGGACCAGCATCTGGCTCTTTTCGTGTACGGGCGCCGCTGGCCTGCGCCCTGTGACCCGACGCGCGGCATGCCCCCTCTATCGGATCTCCCCCGATTTTGTATTAACGAATGCAGCTTGCCTCACTCGCGGAGGCCTCCACAGGCAAGGCAGGCCATCGCTCCTATGCGGATTGTGCTGCCTGGTAATACTTGCTGGTGGGGAGATGGCCTAGATAGGGCGCGATAAAGCTGGTGGCGGAGACGATCTGCTCCAGGTCGATGCCGGTCTCAATGCCCATGCCGTGAAGCATGTAGAGCAGGTCTTCGGTGGCCAGATTGCCGGCGGCGCCGGGCGCGTAGGGGCAGCCACCCAGACCACCCGCCGAGGAGTCTACGATATTGATGCCCATGTGCAGAGCCGTCAGCACGTTAGCGAGGGCAGTGCCGCGCGTGTCGTGGAAGTGGACCGCCAGGCGCGTTACGGGGATGACGCCCTCGCTGAGCAGCAGGTGGAGTACATCGGCCACCTGATTGGGGGTCGCCACGCCAATCGTATCGCCCAGCGAGAGTTCGCCCACGCCCATCTCCAGCAGGTCCTGCGCCACGCTGAGCACGCGACATGGATCGACCGCCCCTTCGTAGGGACAGCCGAAGACTGTCGAGATGTAGCCACGCACGCTCACGCCTTCGCGGTGCGCGCGCTCCACCACGGGCCGGAAGTTCGCCAGGCTCTCAGCGATCGTAGCATTGATATTATGGCGCGTGAAACTCTCGCTGGCGCCGGTAAAGACGGCAACCGAGCGCACACCCGCCGCCAGGGCACGCTCCATGCCCTTCAGGTTGGGCACCAGTACTGAGTATTGCGTGCTGGGACGCTGCACGACACCCGCCATCACGGCGCCGGCATCGCTAAGCTGCGGGATCGCGCGCGGGTTGACAAACGAGGTGGCCTCGACGACCGGGCAGCCGGCCCCGGCCAGCATGTTGATAAACTGGATCTTCTGTGCGGTCGGGACCAGCGCCTTCTCGTTCTGCAAGCCGTCGCGCGGGCCAACCTCGACGACGCGCACGGTTCGGGGCAGCGTATCCAGCAGCGATGCTACACGCTCCATCGCTCAGGCTCCTCTCACATAGCGCGGAGATTGCTCAGACGCGGGTTGATCCGCGTGCTGCCGCGTCTGCTCATCGCTGGGCGGGGCCAGCAAGAGTGGTTCCGGCCGGGTCTCGATCTGCTTCGGCTCATCAGGCTGCTGGCGCTCGCGCTCCACGCGTACCTTGGTAATGCGGCGACCGCGCGTTGCCAGCACGGTAAAGGTCACCTGCTCAAAGGTGATGGTATCGCCCGCAACAGGGATTTTGTCGAGCTGGGCATACAGAAAGCCGCCCAGCGTCTCGTAGTCCTCGTCGTCCAGGCGCAGATCCAGCAGATCGTTGAAATCGTCGATGTTGATCTTGGCATCGACGATGTACTCATCTTCGCTGACGCGCTCGTACAGGTTCTCCTCGCGGTCGTACTCGTCCTTGATATCGCCCACAATCTCCTCCACCAGATCTTCGATAGTCACGAGACCGGCGACCGAGCCGTATTCATCGACGACAATCATCATATGTACGCGCTTCTGGCGAATCTCGCGCAACAGGTCATCGAGCTTCTTGGTCTCAGGCACGAAGTAGGCCGGGCGCAGCAGATCGCGTATCGGGTGCTGGTTGTGACCCTGGCGCAACTGCTTGAGCATATCCTTGGTATAGAGCACCCCCAGGATATTGTCGATGGACTCCTCATAGACGGGGATACGCGAGAAGCCGCCTTGCAGGGCCAGGTCCACCGCCTCATCCACGGTGGCATCGCTCTCCAGGGTCACCATGTCGATGCGCGGCACCATCACCTCGCGCGTGGTGGTATCGGCGAACTCGAAGATGCTGTGGATCATCTCGGTCTCTTCCTCTTCGAGCACGCCCTCCTCCTCTCCCACAGAAACGAGCAGGCGCAGTTCTTCCTCGGTGACGAAGGGGCCGGGCAGCTTTAAGCGACCGCCGAGCAGGCGCGCCAGGGTCGTCGTTAGCAAGGTGAGCAGTCCCACAATCGGCCGCAGCAGCCAGGCTGTACCACGCACAACGCCAACCAACGCGCGCGCCCAGCGCAGCGGGTTCTGCACGACAGCCGTCTTTGGCGTGATCTCGCAGAAGATCAAGACAACTGAAGAGATGAGCACAATCGCGATCACTTCACCCAGAGCGGATGAGAAGCGCAGGGCCAGCACTGTTGCCATGCTGGCGGCCACGATGACGGCGACACTGTTCACGATCAGGATCGTCGTGAGGAAGATATTGGGCTGTGCGAGCAGGCGCTCGATCACGGCCGCCTGCTCATCGCCTTCCTCAACCAGGTTCTTGAGCTTGATGCGACTGACGGAGGTAAGGGCTGTTTCGGCGGCCGAGGCCAGGGCACAGAGGATTAAGGCCACGAGCAACACGCCAAATTGCAGCCATGTCCCCGCGTCCAACTGAGGCATATGCAAGTCGATTCCGGCGGCTATAATGCATAAGCCATCGGCGTCCATGATGTTACTTACTCCTTTTCGCTCCCATCTGTAGGAGCGCCTTCTGGGGGATGCAGCATGCGCAACAGGCGCGCAGGCACACCGGCAACCAGCGCTCCCGGCGGCACATCATGGCGCACAACGGCGCCCGCGCCAGTATGGGCCTGCTCACCGATCGTCACGGGGGCTATCAACATGGTGTCACAGCCGATGAAGGCATGAGCGCCGATGGTTGTCGGATGCTTGCGCACACCGTCGTAATTGACGGTGACGGTGCCCGCGCCGATATTGACATGCTCGCCCAGCGTGGCATCACCCAGATAGCTGAAATGATGCACATCGGTCTCCGCGCCAACATACGAATTCTTGACCTCCGCGAAGTTTCCCATACGTACACCACGCGCCAGGTGGGTTCCAGGGCGACAATGGCTGAAAGGGCCTATACTCACCTCATCTTCGAGGATGGTCTCTTCTAAGGCCGAATTACGCACGCTACAGCGGTCTCCCAGGACGGATTGCGCGATGGTTGTGCCTGGACCGATGTGGCAGGCGGAGCCGATACGCGTCTGACCTGTAATCATTGTAGCAGGCAGAATAACGGTATCGGCGCCGATGGCGACTTCGGCATCGATATAGGTGGTGGCAGGATCGATGATGGTCACCCCAGCATACATGTGGCGCTCCAGAATGCGCTCTCGCAGCAGGCGCTCAGCGGCGGCCAACTGTACACGGTTATTGATGCCAACGGTCTGATCGAAACTGCCGCTCACGGTGACGACCAGGCGTTGCTGGGAACTGGCGATGGCGACGACATCCGTGAGATAGAACTCGCCCGACGGGTTGCGTGGTAAGGCTTGCAGTGTAGGCCAGAGCCAGGCGCGGTCGAAACAGTAGACGCCAGAGTTGATCTCCTTGATGCGCTTCTGCTCCTCGGTCGCGCGCTTCATCTCCACAATCGCCTGCACATCTCCATCACGACTGCGCACAACACGGCCAAAGTCAGACGGCTGCTCGGTACAGGCGGTGAGGAAGGTCACGGTTGCGTGCCGTGCCAGGTGTTCGGCGAGGATAGCCGCCAGCACCTCGCCCGTGATCAGCGGGGTATCGCCGTAACAGACCAGCACCGTTTGCGGCGGCGGGTCGAGCGCATCAACGGCCACTCGTGCCGCCAGCAGGGCATCAGCGGTGCCGAGCCGCTCGTGCTGGATAGCATAGGAGCAGCGTTCTCCAAGGGCTGTCTCGATCTGCGCGGCTTCCTCGCCAACGACGACGATGGGACGATAGGTAGTAGTGGATAACACAAGAGGAGCAAAGGCGGAGACGGAAGGGATAGCTTCGATAGCGTTGAGCACGTGCCCAATCAGCGGCACTCCTGCCAGAGGATGGAGCATCTTCGACAGAGTTGAACGCATCCGAGTACCCTTGCCTGCCGCCAGCACTACGGTCGCATATGTATTCATAACGGATTCACGAATCCTTTTTCATGGTGAAGATTCTTGGATTCTCAAAAAGAGGCAGTAGAACCTCTACTGCCCATGGAATACAAAAGAAATGGACTCGGGCGCCTGGATTCGAACCAGGGAATACCGGATCCAAAGACCGGCGCCTTACCGCTTGGCCACGCCCGATTATCTAGCAGCCTACAACCGTAGGCACGTTGCGATTATATCATGTCGCAAAGGCATTGACAAGTGACCAAAATGGACTTTCCATCACTTGTCCGCATCTCTCCTGATTTTTCGCTCTTGTACAAATGTTTCAAAATCATCGACGCGGATACGAAGAACATTCCCAAAACGATACGCGTTCAGCGATCCTTCACGGATATAGGTGCGGATGGTTTCTTCTTTTAAGCCAAGACGTTTCGCTACTTCTTCAACTGAGAGAAAATCTTTGTCACTCATGGCAGTCCCCGTTTTTCGAATAATTATAAGTCAAGACACAAATCCACGTCAATGAACCTTGACAAAGAGATGGCAAGCCAGTTATACTCATATCAACAGGCAATAACTAGTTAACATAAGTATATAAGTGCCAATGGCTATAGTAAATTGCTAATAGGAGTGAGTACATGGCAATACAAGCAAAAATACAAGCTTTTGAACCATGCCTTAAGACTCTCACTGGGGAAACTGATGCCGCTTAAAGATCGTTATCAGTCCGAGAAGTGGAAGGAATACCAGCGAAACTACCACCATAGTTGGCATCAACGCCACAAGGCGAAGCGACTTGCAAAGGTCTATGCGAGAAGGGCGGCTATCCATGAATATATTCAAGATATTAAAAATCAACTGTACTGCGCAGATTGCGGTCAGCGGCGAGTCTGTCAAGTCTTTTGTGTATGTGTTTTTGTTTATTGAGGGAATCTCTCCCCAAATTCAATAGCAAAGCAGGTGAGAGCAGGCAACCAGTTGCGGATAGGCATGGTCCACTTCTTCGCGATGTTGTGCATGGCCAGGTAGACGACCTTGTAGACGGCCTCATCGGAAGGAAAAATGCGGT
>JALYTT010000269.1 GCA_030854145.1 Chloroflexota bacterium
CGCGTGGCCAGCCACGCGGGCGAGGCAAGCCATAGCCCCTACGCGGGTCGGGGATAGTCGTTATATGGGTTATATGGCAGGGGTCTGCTCTTCCGCTGTCTTGCGCATGGTGGGGAAGAGGATCACGTCGCGAATCGATTCCTGGTCCGTCATGAGCATGGTCAGACGGTCGATACCGAGGCCCACACCGCCGGTGGGGGGCATGCCAATCTCCAGGGCCTCCAGAAAGTCTTCGTCGAGCACCTGGGCCTCGCTGTCGCCCTGGGCGCGCTGGCGCGCCTGGTCCTCGAAGCGCCGGCGTTGATCGAGCGGATCATTGAGTTCAGTGAAGGCGTTGCCGGCCTCCAACCCACCATAAAAGAACTGGAAGCGCTCGACCAGGCCCGCCGTCTCCCGGTGCAGCTTGGCCAGCGGTGAGACATCGAGCGGGTAGTCGATCAGGAAGAAGGCCTGCCGCAGCGCGGGCGCGCCTGAGTGCAGCATGGCATCCTTTAGAGCATCGATCAGGCGCCCACGCCCCAGCGTTGGATCTACCTCGTAGCCCTGCGCGCGCATCTCCGCCCCCAGGCTCTCGCGGTCGGGAAAACGTGTGACATCGATGCCGGTGTATTCCTCAATTGCGGCCAGCAGAGGGATACGTGGCCAGGGTGGCGTCAGGTCTATCTCAGTGCCCTGGTATATAACGCGAGGCGTTCCCTTGACCTCTAGAGCGATAAAATGGACCATCTCTTCAACCAGCTTCATGATGTCTTTATAGTCGGCATAGGCCTGGTAGCATTCCATCATCGTAAATTCAGGATTATGGCTGCGATCAATGCCCTCATTGCGGAAAACCCGCCCGATTTCATAGACCCGCTCAAACCCGCCCACGATTAAACGCTTGAGATAGAGTTCCACCGCGATACGTAGATAGAGGTCGCGATCCAGGGTATTATGATGCGTGGTGAAGGGCCGGGACGTGGCGCCGCCGTAGAGCGGCTGCAACACCGGCGTCTCCACCTCGATGAAGCCATGCTCATCCAGGTAGCGGCGCATGGCAGTGGCTACGCGGCTCCGCGTTACAAACACCGACCTGACCTCGTCGCCGTTGGCGAGCAGATCAAGGTAGCGCTTGCGCTGGCGAATCTCTTTGTCCTCCAGCCCATGATACTTCTCCGGCAGCGGTCGCAGGCCCTTTGCCAGCAACCAGTAGTCGCGCACATGCAGCGTGCGCTCGCCTGTACGCGTCACAAAGAGAAAGCCGCTGGCCTGCACAAAGTCGCCGATGTCCAGCAGCTTGAGCGCGTGATAGGCCTCTTCCCCAATATCGTTGATGCGGAAGAAGAACTGGATACGGCCCGTGCCATCCTCGATATGCACGAAGGCGATCTTGCCCATCTCGCGCATGGTACGAATGCGCCCCACGAGGGTAAACGCGCCCTCCGCTCCCTGCCATTCATCAAAATGTTGCAGCACCTCCGCGATGGTATGTGTGCGCTCCGCGTGATGGGGATAGGGGTCGATCCCCTGCTCCCGCAGCGTCTGCAAACGCTGCACGCGCATGTTTCTTTCGTCCGCCATAGTTACACAGAAACTCCTTACAATAGTGCCATGAGTGCGGTATTTGCCGCCTATTGTAACAAAGTTTGGCCTCTGTGGATAGGGCTACCTCGGAGCGAAGGAGGGAAGAGACGCGCCCCTACCCCCCCCACGCCCATACGAACCTAAAACCTCATCACCTCAATTGTGCTGCTGTGCTTTGCATCATGCGTGTTTTTCCCGATGGCGATATACCTGTTGTCTCCTGAGAGCGAGAGGCGGTCGCCCTGATAAGTAGAGTGTAGCTTTCCCGTGAGGGGATTGTACAGAGCCAGGCACTGACATTTCTCGTTTCCAAGCATCACGTATGTATCATCGTGCAGCCACATATCAACCTGGCCAGCATCTGACCGAAGCTGCGAGATTTTTCGTCCAGTCGTGATATTCCATATCTCAATCGGTTGCCCTTTGTGCTGAGCTATCAGGAGCTTGCCGCCGTCGGATGGCAAGGCCCAGTCAGCACTATTCTTGATGGAGAAGGTGATAACGATGCGGCCAGTATCCGCGTCCCATACCTGCACGCTGGTATCATCACTAAAGAAAACATGTCTACCATCAGCGAGCCAGAGCGGTTGCTGCAATGTGGCGCCGGTAGCATTAGCCGATACTACTACTTGAGCGTGAAAGGAGTGAAGCACTCGCAGGTTGCTGGTATCGCGTATCTGTACCGTGTTGGCGTTTTTATTGAATGTTATGATCTGCTGACCATTGGGTGACAACGGCGCTGTTTGGATCGTTCCCAAAGAAGCAGTCATCTCCATCGATTGGGTTTCAGCAATACTGCGAATTTTGTGCCCTGTCTCGGCGTCCCATATCTGCATGCTTGATATGCAACATCCGCTCTTATCAGAAGATACCGTAAGCACGAGCCTTTTTCCATCAGGGGACCATGACAGATATTCTATGTCTTTGGGACTGTTGAGAGCATCGCTACTAATGGTCAGTTTCTTCGCCTGTATATCCCATATATGTATCCTGTTGTCGGTCGATAGATAGGCAAATTGCCTGCTATCAGGAGAGAAAGGTCCCATTAGCAAGATCCGTCGTGTAGAAGAGAGCGCTGTAACAGAACTGTGCCATTGGTAGACAGGCTCGACTTTTCCAGTGAGGATATTTCCTAACCTTAACGAGCTTTCCTGCCCGCTGGTGGTGTCTATCAACGCATATCTCCCATCCGGCGAAGTATAGAATCCTACATTGTGTGTCTGGTCATTGCGTGATGAGAAAGATAGCGTCTGTTTCACCTGTCCGGTGACACTATCCCATACTAGAAAGTGGTACTTCTGGACATTGTTCTCCAAGTTTTGGAGCAGCGCGAATGTCATATATCTTCCATCCGGTGTCCAAATTGGATTGTTGTAGAGTTTTTCTCCTGGATGGGCGGTGTATGTGAACAGCGGTTTTCCCGTCGCGTCGGGCTGGTTATGGGGTAGTCTGGTGACCACGAGCCAGGCAATGATCAGGCTTGCCACAAGCGCGACCGCCAGCCCTGCCTCGATGATGTGTTGTAGTCGTGGGAATGTGCGTCTTTGTAGTAAGGGCGTAGCAAAAGCCTGCCTCTCCTCCAACCGGGACTGCTCACCGCGCTCAAGCTGGGAGGCCACGCGCGACCAGACCTGCGCGCTATCCGGAGGCTCCCCGTAGTGCTGCTGGTAGTGGTGCTGAAGTTGTTGCTCCAGGTCGCTATCGCTCTGTTCTGTGGTCATCGATCCTTCTCCTTGTGTGGGGCCACTGAGAGTTGCGTAACCTGGAGTTGTGCACGTAAGCTGCCCAGGGCGCGATGCAGGCGCGATTTTACGGTACCCAGCGGCGTGCCGGTCACCAGCGCGATCTCTTCAAGATCCAGGTCGGCGAAAAAGCGCAGTTCAAGCACGCGTTGTTGCTCAATTGAGAGCGTCGCGAGCATGGCGCGCACCTCGGTACCCGTTTCTACGGCGAGCAGATGTTTATGTATGTCATCGGCGCCGGCCAGTTCGTTTGCGTCCACATCATCGAGCGGCGTCGTAGCCACGTTATGCCTGCGAGCGGCCATGTGGCAGCGATTGGCGACGAGCGTCAGGAACCAGGGACGGAAGGGCCGGGCGAGCTGGAAGCGTGGCAGACCGCGCCAGGTATCAAGCCAGGCCTCCTGTACCGCGTCCTCGGCCGCCGCGCGCTCAGCAAGCAGCACGCGCGCCGTCCGCCATGCCAGGTCGCTATACCCCTCGACGAGTTGCTGGAAGGCCCTTTGATCGCCCCTTTGCGCGCGCTGGATGATGTCGTCCTCCATCCGCGTTTCTCCAAATCTTTCTTTCATACGTGAAAAGCGCTTTTCATAAGAGTGTATGCGCGGTCGAGGCGAAAAGTTCCCGCTGTGCTCTCGATTGATTTGTAGAAAAGGTCCACTGTGCCTTGGCAAAGGGTAGTTTTTTGCGGAGCGCTTTTCACAGTTTCTCTCTGTTCAAGAAGAGGGCATAATGAGCATGGAGGGCAAAGAGGGTAGGGGCGCGGTTGACAAGCCCGCTGTAGGCCTACGTGCATATCAATCTAGATGCGACAATCGGCAACAGGCGGGCTTGTCAACCGCGCCCCTACCCTCTGTCATGCTTCATTCGGCGGGGTATAGAATGCTCCACGCAGGGCCGCTCACAAGCGAGCAGCCCTGAGCGTCTCCATCGTCTCCTGTGTATGCGAAAGCCACTGAGAGGAACGGGGGCAGCGGCTTTCGCTTTCGCATATGTCAGGGGGAAGATGCGTTACTCCATGGAGAGGACCGTGTACTCTCTCACACCGCCGGGCGTGGACACGAACACGCTGTCGCCGACCTTGTGACCCAGCAGGGCTTTGCCGACGGGAGATTCGTTGGAGATTTTTCCTTCGCTGGGGTTGGCCTCGAAGGCGCCGACAATGCTGTAGCGGCACTCGCGATCATCGTTGCAGCGCAGTTTCACAATTGTGCCAAGCGAGACCACATCTGTTTCAATTCTGTTGATCGTCTTGGCGGTGGCCAGCATTTGCTCTAGCTCGAAAATGCGGCCCTCCAGGCGCACATACTCGCTCTTGGCCTCCTCGTAGGCTGCGTTATCGATCACGTCTCCGCCTTCTTTGGCGTCATGCAGGTAACGGGCAACCTCCGCCCGCTTCACTGTGCGTAAGAAATCCAACTGGCTCGCAACACGCTGTTTACCATCATCGGTGAGAAAGACGCTCTGTGTCTCCATCCTGTGTTTCCCCTTCATTCGTCCGGGGGGAGGTGCCTCCTCCGCCCATTCTTAAAATACCTGCCCTCCCCTTAACCAGGAGTGCGGGCGATTACCGGGCGGAATGTCCAATATCCCCCCAGGTAATGCTTACAAGTTCACCTGAATGACGACGAAGTAACAGCTCTCCGCTATCATCCACATCCTCCGCGATACCATTGATCAGTCGTTCTCCCTGCCGCACCTGGATGGGGCGGCCAAGGGTTGATAAGGAGCTTCGCCATCGCTCCCGAATCCACCGGGAGAGCGATCCATACGGCGATGCCACTGTCGAGTCGTCCAGGGCCTCCTCTTGTAGCGCGAGATAGTCTGTCTCGATGTGCTGGAGAAGGCGAGCAATGAACAGCTCACGCCCCACTCTCTGGCCACACTCGCTTTCAAGGGTTGTCGCAATCGTGTGCGACGCTGCCGGCGTAGTCTGTAGGGCCTGACGCTGATCCGCTGCGCGCTCATCTTTGAAGCGCACAGACGAGGGAGCCGCCCCTACCTGCAAATCTTCACTACGCCCGTGTACGTTTACCCCGATGCCAAGTATAGCAATTAAACGTCCCTGAGAGTCGTGACTGGTCTCGATAAGTATGCCGGCGACCTTGCATTCGTTGATGAGGACATCATTGGGCCATTTAATCGTTGCCGCAATGGAACAGGTCTCGGCGATAGTATCGACAACAGCCAGCGAGGCGATCATCACCAGCAAGTGAGGCGCGAAGAGGGGGCGTAGTACTATGGATGAGAGGACATTGCGCCTCGCTACATCCACCCAGCGCCGCCCCAGCCTGCCCTTGCCGGCAGTCTGACTATCGGTTAGTACCACCACTCCTTCTTCTGGCCGCTTCTGTGCCAGTTGCATTGCTACGATGTTGGTTGATTCTACAACCGGTAAGTAGAGTAACCGGTCGCCAACACCGAAAACCCGCGTCTCCAATTGACGCTGAAGCGCTTCAACGTCAAGCCTGTTATCTACATACGTAGCTTCAATCTCTTCCACTTAGGCCGCACTTCGCTCTCATCTCGATGATGGTCTTCTGAAGAAGAATGTTTGATATATCGATTTATATCTATGCCAGTGTTTTTTTAAGGACGCGAGTCATCTCTAGTGAAATAGGTTCCAGGTGTAGGGGGAAAACCTGCAACGCCGTTTTTGTGGATAAAAATCCCAGAGCAGCGATAGAATGTAGTATTTCTATCACGCTCTGGGAATGCTGCACAGGCAGGAAGGTACGTCCTACCCACCAGTGAGCTTCGTCGGCACTAGTGCCGAACACCTCTCATCTGGAAGGTGCGGCTAGTTACCTTATCGCCTGTGCAGCGAGATCGTTGGTCCATTTACACACCACCTCCTTTCGTTGCGCTAATTGTAACATTGCATTTCACCCGCTGTCAAGCTTTTTCTGAAGAATTATTTAAAATTCATTGCCCCAGGGTGCCAGTGGTATGCGCTGAAACATTTTGCGAACGGGTATGATGCCAGGATTGATGTATATGCATATATGGCGAAGCGTTCTTCGCACATATGGAGAGACATGGAGCAGTTGACGTGGACGCGCTTTGAGCATACACTACAATGTGAAATGAAGGAAGGAGACAATTCATGGCAATTGAGCGCACGGCACATCCCTATATTGTCCGCGATTCTGCGATCTACGGAGGAGAGCCGATTGTGGAGGGCACGCGCACCGGCGTGCGGCATATTATCCTGCTCTTCCAATCGGGCAAAGATCCTGAAGAGGTGGCCAGCATTCACCGGCTCTCCCTGGCCCAGGTCTATGATGCCATCAGCTACTTCTACGACAATGAAGAAGAGATCGAGCATTACGTTCGCAACGAGTCCTGGGGCGCGGACTGACGAAGCACGCTAGCAACCAGGCTCACATCGTAGAATCTGTGCGGCGTTACCGTCTCTATGTATTTATGTATCTCAACGTGCCAGGAGATCAGTCCCGACTTTCAGTGGTCTGCATCCTGCTAGCTGGCCTTTCCAGTGCATACCAGGTCTACTTTTCCTCACGTTCAGGGCAGTGGGGGCGCACCATGCGCTCTTTTTGATGGTCCACATTCAGAAAACTGCCCTAGCCAAAATCATCAGAACGCGCTATACTATGTATAGCAATGGCGTCGGGGCGTCTTTTGACCCCAGGCGTGTTTTTGTTACTCCTGCGCTTAGCGAAATCACTGTATCCACGATTGTTTACACCACACAGCATCTCTTACTCCCGGCCTTCTATCCGATACGATAGAAATAGCCACTGTGAGAGAGAGGCTGTATATAGTTGTCTACACAATCAGGGAGGACTTTGCATATGCAGCAGTATGTGGATCTGCTTATCGATGCCCTCCTCGACGAGGGCTTTACCGTAGAGGAGGCGAACCGGCTCATCCAGTTGCAGGAAAAGTACGAGGAGCGACAGGCAACGGAGGAGACCAACTACCACCGTTTTGTGCGCTGGCTGGTCGAACACGGTCGCTTCAGCGAGTACTTCTAACGCGCTAGTCGTAGAACCCACGGATGAACGTGTCCAAGGGAACGGGCGCCGCTGCCAGGTCTATGTGACAATGGACCTGGCAGCGGTGCCCTTTTTTTGACCTGCACAGTGCCGACCATGCAAAGGATGTAGGGGCGCGGTTTACAAGCCCGCTTGTAGGCTTACGCGCATAACAATCTACATACGACAATTGGCTACAGGCGGGCTTGTAAATGCATTCGTTGATACTAAATAGGGCGAGATCTGACCGAGGGCAAAAGATGTCGGCCTTGGAACAGGGCGCAGGCCAGCGGCGCCCGTACACGAAAAGAGGGATGCCGTTGGGTGCCAGATGCCGGTCCAGGGCCGGAACATCGGGATGCGAGCGTGTGGCTCCTTTCGTGTACGGGCGCCGCTGGCCTGCGCCCTGACGCGCGCGCCCCCCCTATTTTGTATCAACCAATGGCTTGTAAACGGCGCCCCTACCTCCCTTATATCTTCTATCAGCTTTTCGAAGAAGACATTGCCTTCACAGCGCACTCGTATGGGTTTGAGCCACAGTTACTTTATTGACGCAGGTATTCTGTGAATATTGCACTCCACTGGTGGCCCACACCTCAACTTCTTGCCGCTGTGCCTGCCGGAGGAAGTCCGCCTGTTGCACTCGAAGAAGGAGCACTGATATGCCAACACTCTATCTCACGGAAGACTATGCCCTCGTGCGTCGTGAGGGCGAAGACTCGCTGCTGGTGCAGATTCCTGAGAGGCGAGGGGACAATGGAACAGCGTCCTCGCCTGCGCGCAAGGAGCGCATCCCGCTGATCAAAATAGACGAGGTCGTGGTGCTGGGCGAGGTCACCTTGACAGCCTCAGCGATCCACCTGCTGCTGGAACGCGACATCGAGATCACCTTTTTAGGGCGCTATGGGCAGTTCAAGGGAAGATTGTCTCCCCCATTTTCCAAGAACGCGATGCTGCGTCTGGCGCAGTACCGGGCGCATCAGGATATGGGAAAGCGCTGTGAAGTGGCGCGACGCTTCGTGATTGGTAAACTCTCGAATCAGCGTACGCTATTGCAGCGCTACCAGCGTCGTCATGCTGACGCTGAGATGAGGCAAGCGATTGAGCAAATGGGCCATCTGCTGCAGCAAGTGGCAACGCTGCCGTTGGAGCAGATTCACGTTGCTCGCAGAGTGGCAAGCGGAGATAATCGTATTGCAGGCACTCCCCTGGAAGCGATTCTGGGCCTGGAAGGTGCAGGAAGTGCCGTCTACTTTGGCTGCTTTGGCACGTTGCTGAGTGACCCGGGGCAATGGCCTTTTCCTGGGCGCATGAAGCGGCCACCGACCGATCCAGTGAATGCGCTGCTCAGCTTTGGGTACTCGCTACTGACCAACAAGGTAGCCAGTGCGGTACAACTCGTGGGCTTCGACCACTTTGTGGGGTACTTGCACAGCTCATTCTATGGCCGTCCCTCTTTAGCCCTTGATTGTATGGAAGAATTTCGACCGCTTATCGTGGACTCGGTGATCTTAACGCTGCTGAACAATCGCATGTTCACCAGAGAGGATTTCGTTGTCGAGCTTGGGGCCTATCGTCTCAAAGATGAGCGCAGGAAAGTCTTCTTTACCAAATTTGAAGAGCGACTCAATGAAGAGGTCACCCATCCCCTCTTCGGGTACAAATCGACCTACCGGCGTTGTATTGAGTTACAGGTGCGACTCCTTGCCAAGTACCTCACCGGTGAAATTGAGGAGTATACACCGTTCTTCAGTAAGTAAACAGGAAGCGATGAGAAACAAAGCCAGAATCAGCAGGCAGACGACCTGTTACGTCATCGCCTATGATATTCCTGATGATAAGAGGCGGACCAAAATCCATAGGCTCTTGTTAGGATTTGGCACCTGGACCCAATTTTCCCTGTTTGAGTGTTTCTTGACCGGGAAGGAACGGGTGCTGTTACACGCAAAGTTGGCTGAGCATCTCATTGAGGCGGAGGATAGTGTGCGCTTCTATCCGCTCTGTGCGCAGTGCCTGGCCAAAGTGGAAACGGTAGGCGGGCCCCGACCACGCGAAGAGAGCGTGTTTATTCTATAAGCTGAACAATTTCCGAGAGGCGCGGTGCCCACGGGATGCGCAACGAGTTGAAAACAATCGAGTAAGCAAGCAAAAGAGCGAGAGAAGAATACATAGATAATAGTCAATATAGAGGGGCTGCTCAGGAG
>JALYTT010000697.1 GCA_030854145.1 Chloroflexota bacterium
TTTCGCGAGTGAGCGATTGAAACAGAGGCCATCGTCCTCTAGTGGCAATCGTATTTCAGGTTATAAAGAGGCTTTTCGCGAGTGAGCGATTGAAACCCGCGAATGCATGAGAGAGAAAATCGAAAACACCCGTTATAAAGAGGCTTTTCGCGAGCGAGCGATTGAAACAGCGTTGGGTTGTAAAGCTCTACCATCAGGCAGCACGATATTGAAGAGGGGCTTTTCGCGAGCAAGCGATTGAAGTAGCTAACCGTATGTTCGAGGAGACTTACTTGAGGGCATCAAAGCACTTTGCACCTTCGCATAGCAAATATCACAAACCACACACATCACTTGTCGGAACAACGTGAACGTAAACAAATCGAGGCTAGAAGCAGCTTGAGAACCATCCAAATTTCCTAAACCGTGCGTCGGCGGTTCGAGTCCGCCCAGCCCCACTTCGCAAAACCGCCTGTGGAGCGGGTTCACGCTTCAATGCAGAGCAGAAGACCCTTCCCCGTGTCGTCTTGACATCTTATCTGACATCCAATGTTTGAGCGCCGCTCGCTGTGCTGGCAGGAGGAACGTGTTGGGAGAGAAGATGATCTAAACGGCGTGCTGCCTCTTCCTGCAAGGAGGGAAGCACATGCGAATAGGTATCCAGGGTGACCATAATCTGACTATGGCCCAGCCGCTCCTGCACAATCTTGGGATGCACCCCCATGGCGAGCAAGAGACTGGCCGCTGAATGCCGTAACTGGTGAAACGTCATCATCGGAAGACCCGCCTTCATCAAGATCAACCGGAATGACCGCCGAATCATATTCCCGACTTCCACTGGTTGGCCCACCGTATTGCAAAAGACCCATCCTTGCTCGTCCCAGGCTGGCCCAACGGCGAGGCGAGCTTCGTGTTGCCGAAGACGATGGTGGGTGAGCGCCTCCACGGCAAGCTGGGTCAGATGGATTTTTCGCCGGCTTTTCGGCGTCTTGGGTTCTGACACGACAAATCCCTTTCTGGGAAGACGTGTCATGGTGCGCCTGACCTGCACCGTCCCACGAACCAGATCGAGATCCTCCCAGCACAGTCCGAGTAATTCCCCCTGCCGCATGCCCGTTGTCAGCGCCAGCACATATAACGCTTCCAGGGGATCACCGTGAGCTGCTTCCAGAAACTGCTGCGCTTGCTCACTGGAGAGGGCCTGCATTTCCCTCTTTGGCACACGCGGCGCATCCACGACATCACAGATATTACGCGCTACCAGTTGCCCCTGTGCCTGCCGGAGGAGGTCCGCTTGCTGCACTCGAAGAAGGAGCACTGATATGCCAACACTCTCTCTCACGGAAGACTATGCCCTCGTGCGCCGTGAAGGCGAAGACTCCCTGCTGGTGCAGATTCCTGAGAGGCGAGGGGACAATGGAACAGCGTCCACGCCTGCGCGCAAGGAGCGCATCCCGCTGATCAAAATCGATGAGGTGGTGGTGCTGGGCGAGGTCACGTTGACGGCCTCGGCGATCCACCTGCTGCTGGAACGCGACATCGAGATCACCTTTTTAGGACGGTATGGACAGTTCAAGGGAAGATTGTCTCCCCCCTTTTCCAAGAACGCGATGCTGCGTCTGGCGCAGTATCGAGCGCATCAGGATATGGGAAAGCGCTGCGACCTGGCGCGGCGCTTCGTGATCGGCAAACTCTCCAATCAGCGTACGTTGTTGCAGCGCTACCAGCGCCGTCACGCTGACGCTGAGATGAGGCAAGCGATTGAGCAGATAGCGACGCTGCTGCAGCAACTGGCAACCCTGCCAGTGGTGCAGGCCCATCGTGTTGCTCACAGGTTGGTGAGTGGGGACAATCGTATCGCAGGCACCCCCCTGGAAGCCGTTCTGGGTATGGAGGGCGCAGGCAGCGCGGCATACTTCAGGTGCTTCGGCAGGCTGCTGAGTGATCCGAAGCAATGGCCGTTCCCTGGACGAGTGAAGCGGCCACCGACCGATCCAGTCAATGCGCTGCTCAGCTTCGGGTACTCGCTGCTGACCAACAAGGTTGCCAGCGCGGTGCAACTGGTGGGCTTCGACCACTTTGTGGGGTACTTGCACAGCTCCTTTTATGGGCGCCCCGCTCTGGCGCTCGACCTCGTGGAAGAGTTCCGGCCCATTATCGTAGACTCGGTGGTCCTGACCATGTTCAACAAACGCATGCTGACACAAAATGATTTCGTGGTCGAAGTAGGGGCATATCGGCTCAAAGATGAACAGCGCAAGGCCTTCTTCACACAATTTGAGGAGCGACTCAACGAAGAAGTGATCCATCCCCTCTTCGGCTCTACCGTGACGTATCGACGCTGTCTGGAATTGCAAGCGCGACTGCTCGCTAAGGCGCTCACAGGGGAAATCGACGAGTACCCTCCATTGCTCGTCAAATAGGAAGCAGGAGGTCAAAAAGGAAAGATGAGAAATCAGGCCAGGGGAAGCAGTCAGAGCACCTGCTATGTGATTGCCTATGATATTCCCGATGATAAGAGGCGCACAAAAGTCCACCACATCCTGCTGGGGTATGGCAAATGGACGCAGTATTCGCTGTTTGAATGTTTCTTGTCGCGGAAAGAATTGGTACTGCTCCATTCCAGGCTGACAGAGCATCTGGAGGCCAGGCAGGACAGTGTCCGCTTCTATCCGTTATGTGCAAACTGTGTGAGCAAGGTGGAAACGGTCGGAGGGCCGCCGCCAGCCCAGGATCTGCTGTTTCTCGTGTAATTGAAGAGCTTTCCGAGAGTCGCAGTGGTGCTCTCTCTGAGCACA
>JALYTT010000270.1 GCA_030854145.1 Chloroflexota bacterium
GATCACGCCTGGCAACCATGACGGCCGGCTGGCCCAGGCGTGATCAATCACGCCGCTACGAAGCGAGAGGATTAGTCTGGTAGGGCGGGACTATTCAAAATGCTGGAGACCTTGTCGTCCATGGCAGCATAGGTCAAACGTGCTACCCAGGGTCTGAGCATTTCGGGTTTCAGGTGGGCAATCTGCACCAGGTAGCGTTGATTGCGCCGGACGAGGTAGCCGCGGCCCGGAGGCATGTCGCTCATACGGACACCTAGCAGAGGCGAATCGGCGGGGTCGCCGCCCAGGATCACGCCCATGCGACAGGAGCGTGCCTGTTGCAAGACGATATCATTCCGGCTCAGATCGCTTGAGCCGGCGGCCACTATCATGTGCAGGTTGAGGTTTCGGGCCTGCAGCAGGTACTCTTTCAGATCGTTCAGTGGATTTTTTGTCAAGATGCCCAACTGATCATAATCATCGATAACGAGCAGGATGGGTTGCATATCAAGGTCAAGCGCGTCATCGTTATCATTGGCTGCGTTTTGTTTTTCTTCAAGGGCAGCGCGCATGCGGTCCATGCGTTCGCGCAGTTCCTTCTTCAGTGTTTCGACGACCTCCAGCAAGCGCTCCTCCGAGTCGGCATACATCCATACATTGGGCAGGCGCCGCAACGCGCGCGAGCTGCGCCGGAAGTCTACCAGGATAACCTGGACCTCCCGGCTGGTGGGGGCGCTGCCCAATGTCAGCAGGCAGGCCTGGAGCACATTCGTTTTGCCGCTGACGGGGCCACCGGCGACAATTGCATGAGGTGTGTCGGCGTTGAGGTCCAGCGCGATTGGCCGGAGCGAGAGGTCTTCGATACCCAGGCGCAGTCGCAGTCCATTCTGCTGGGCCAGCGGATCTCCGAAGGCGGCCTCGATCAAGAAGTCGTCGATGCGTACATAGTCCGGCAACAGTTCGATGGCCGGGGCGCGCGTGCCTTCGGCCTCGTGAGCCAGAAAATCGATGTACTCCTCAAGTTTCGCAGCCACTTCGTCGTCGTCCTCGCCGCGGACAGGCAACGCAACCTGCACCTCTTCAGGAGGATTGCCCCGTCTATAGGCTCTGCCCGCCATGCCCGCGTCGATGCGAGCGGCCTCGTATCTACCCAGCAAGATCAGCGAGTCGGTCACTTCGAGTAAGCGCAGACCAAAGCGGATCTCGATCAGGCTAAGTAACTGGGTTGGTACGGCGATGGGGCGATCAACGGTCAGAACCAGGTAGACCCCGTAGTTACGCCCCTGACGCGCGAGGGAGAGTAGCAGGTCCATATCTTTGTCATGGGCCTGTTTAAATTCCAGAAATTTATCAATCAGCAGGACCACGGCTGGAAGCTCAGGCAGGTGAGTCGTAGCATGCATAGGATCGTTTCTCCGGCGCTGGTACATCAGAAAATCTTCAATTTGCTGGGTGGCGAAGAGGTGTTTGCGCTCTTCGATAGTGCCGAGCAATTTGCGCAGGAGGCGCCGGATATACTCGTCGTCGGCCTCGCCGAAGATACCTCCGACATGCGGCAGTTTCTCAAAGACCTTCAGCGCCTGGCCCCCGAAGTCGACCATGTACATTTGCAATTGTGACGATGTGTGAGTCAGGGCCAGGGAGGTAATCAGTGTGCGCAAAAACACGCTTTTGCCGGTGCCTGGCGCGCCCGCGATCAAGATGTGTCCGCCCTGCTGTGGCATATTCAGCATCAGTGGTTCCTGGCGTTGCTCGGCAGGAAGATCGACCAGGCCTATGGGGGTGTTGAGCCAGCCATAGACTGGCTGGTCTATGGTGTCAAGAGAGAGGTCGGCGCCTATGCCTGAGGTCAGGGCCTGAGAGAGCGGTTTTTTCTCCAGCACCGGGGGCATAGCTGGATTTTCGTAAATTTCCGCCAGGCTGATGCGCTTTGGCAGGGGATCAGGCCAGGGGCGGAACAGCTCCGCGCCAATCGTATCCTTAAATGGTACCATCAGGTCTGACAATACCATCTGGTCGGTTACGTCTTCGGCCCCGGCCGCAGCGCGCAGCATGGAGATGATGGACTCGTTCTGAACCTTCGCGGGCAGTGAGGTACGCGCGCTCTGGAACAGTTCAAAGACCTCGGAGCCGATCTGGAGGTAGGCGCGGCCGGGCTGTGTGCTGGGCAGAAGCGCGGCTTCAGAGCGTCCGATCATATCGCGGCTATCCTGTAGAGAGGCCACGCGCAGGCAGATGCGGAACTTGAGGTTTGACCAGATGGCGGGGTTCACCGATCCGGTGGGTTTCTGGGTTGCCAGGATCAGGTGGACGCCCAGGCTGCGGCCCTTCTGCACCACGCTGACCAGCCCATCCATAAACTCCGGGTGTTCCTTAGCAAGTTCTGCGAACTCATCAATAATGATCATCAGATTGGGCAGCGGCTCCCTGAAAGGCGAGTTGGGGTCCTGGGCCTCGCCGCTGACCAGGGCCTGGGCGCGCATGGCCTGGTACTGGGCGATTTTCTTGGCGTTCGCTTCGCTGAGCATATGCTCGCGCCTGCGCAGTTCGCTTTTCAGGGCCGTGAGAGCGCGCTCGGTCAGGCGCCCACTCAGATCGGTAACGATGCCCACGGTATGCGGCAGCTTTTCAAATGGCTTGAAGGTTGCACCGCCTTTGAAGTCAACCAGCACAAAGTTGACGAGGTGTGGATGGTGGGTCATGGCCAGGCCCAGGATCAGCGACTGGAGCAACTCGCTTTTGCCTGACCCGGTGGTACCGGCGATAATGCCGTGCGGGCCGTGGACGGTGTCATTCAGATCGAGCCAGACCAGGCCGTTGAGTCCCTGGCCCATAGGGACACGCAGGCGTCCATAGCGGGCGTGGATCTGGAGCAGGGGGTCTTTGAGGTACCACCATTTGTCAGGATCAAACTGGTCAGCAAAACCTAGCTCATACATATCCAGGATGCGTACGTTGCTCGGCAGGTTAACGGCGTCTTCCCCTCCCTCAATGACCTGGAGCGGCGAAAGGGCCTTGGCCACACGGCCTACGCTGGCGAGTTCCATTGAGTCGGGTGTGACGTTTTCCAGGGTCTCTCCGGCATAACCGGCGGCGACATATTGGAGGCGTAAAGGCTGGAAAGTTTGCTCCTGAAGCGCCATACTGTTTGCCGCGCCCTGAGGCTCTTCGGTGGTAGGCGCCTCCTGTTGCTCGTGGTACAGGCGCACAATGCCACGGCATTCGCTAGGAATTGCCGATTGCTGAGCCACCATGTAGATGACGGAGACGCTGAGGTGTTCGCCGAACTTGAAGGCGTAGGTCAGAGCCGGGTGCTTGCGCACATCGACATAGTCATGCACAAACACGACCAGGTGGGGCAGGGGTGGAGGCTGCTCTGACTTCTGAGCATTTTGAGGCGCATTAGCTGCATTTTGCTCGTCATCATCTTTGGTGGCTCGCTGGCTTAGTTCTTCCAACAGGAAATTGAGCAGGATAATCGCCTCTTCCTGGCCTACTGCTACCAGGCGGTCTAACTTGGCGGTCCGCAAGGGTGCGGTATGTGGCAGGTCGCGCATCCAGTCCCAGTCACGCTTTTGAGAAGCGGGATAAATGCCGAGAATACGTACATCCTCCGGTGAATGATGGGTAGCGATCTGGCTGAAGAAGCTGCGTATAAAGTCCGCGACATCCTGGCGCGCGCCGGTGATACCCAGGGAGCGGATGTGTGGCAGCGAGATGCTGCAAGGGATATCACTTACTGTGGAGAAGTCGCGCTCGAATTGTTGGATATCCGGCAGCAACGGTTCAGACGACTCTATCTCTGGTATTTCTATCTGGACAAAGAACGGCTGCGGGCCGGTGCCGACGCGGACCGCGAGAAAATCGGGGTCATCGGGACGCCGCTCCCACAGGTGTTTGCGTTCTTTGATGCGCGCTTCAAGTTGATCGGAGCCGGGGTCTTTGAGCCAGGCGAACTGGCGCTGCTCCATGGCCTTGACCTCCAGTTCTTTGCGCAGCGCTTTCAACACTTTCCTATATTGTCTCTCATCGGCTCGCTGCTTCTTCAGTACCGACTTTCCCTTCTGGCGGCCGGTTATCATGCCCATCAAGGGCGTCATGACAGAGAAAAGGACCATCGGCAAGAGAAAGACAAGCTGTTGAATGTTGCCATGGTAGATAGCGCCGTAGAGGGCGAAGAGGGCTCCCATCATGATTAACGGAGCGACGAGCGTCATTAACCCGGGCGCGGGAGGAATGGCCTCCTTTGCAGGTGGGATGGGAAACTTCAATGTTTCCGCTGTAGGAGTGAGCCAGATACGCGGTGGCCGGTTAAAGGTTTCCTGTTCTTTGATAATAACCTGGGTCTCTGCTTGCTCCGTCATTGTGTGTGCTTTTTCTCCATGCATACGATCAAATGTAATGTTCCCATTTCTAGTCTATCCTGAAGAACAAACACGAGAGTAGCCCAACAGTGTTGACCTATGCTTACACCGAGATCAAGTCGAGGCTGGTCAGGCGAAAGATCATCAACTGGAGGCTGACCTGGTAGCGCTCTGCCAGTGTGCGAATTAACTCATCGTCTTCGTAATCAATGGGATGGCCTCTCAGGTCTTGTTCTAACATATTCTGGGGGGTTAAAAGTTCGGTTGCGAAGATACTGGCCTCGATATCCAGGGGATCGATTGACTGGGAGAGGCTGTCAGGATCATCGGCCGTTTGTAAACGCATATAAAATTGGCGATCAATATGCAGATCATTGCGGTTATGCAGTTCCAGGTGTCCAAATTCATGCGCGATGGTGAAGCGCTGGCGCTGCCTCGAATGGCGCTTATTGATGCCGATAACGGGGCGCCCCTCTTCCCTGAAGATCAGCCCAGAAAGCTCGTCCTCGAAGCCAACGTAGCGGATCTGCGGGCCGCGCAGTTCGACGATCTGCTCTACCGGGATCGCTGGCTCATTCACCTGCGCGAGTTGCAGGAGCTTAAGCGTCGTTTTCTGAATCTGGTCAGTTCTTTTATTCCTTGTCATAGTTTCCTCTGCTTTTATGCATGGCTTCAGGATCTGTACAGGCATTTGATCTATCTATTATGTTCGGCAAAATGGCTGTTTTCTTTATTTTTGGAGGGGATGGCTATACTGAAAATGAGCAGGAATACAGTGCTATCTCAAAGCTGTGCGTGTGAAATGTGCCGCTGCAATATTTGGTCAGTCTCTCCATAGCGCAACAGATCAGCCAGCGACTGTTTTTTAAGAAGGAAGAGGGGCATGAAGCTACGTTTCCCCCACAATATGCACACGCGCTACCGCCTTACGCTGCAACCTGGATTCCTTCTCGTCTCTATCATAGGTATTATGGTTCTGGCGCTGTTCCTGGTTGTGCTGGCAGGCTACGTGATCCATATCTCCGGGTGGATTGGTGCGCTTTTCACAGGTGTTGCGGGTCTGGTGCTCCTGGCAATGGTGGGTGGTCTGCTACTCTGCTCCCTCCTGCTACAGAGAATCGGACATGAATTAAACCTGTTGACGAAGGCGTTAAGCAAGTTCGGCGCGGGCAATCTGGCGGCGCGTGTGAAGAAACTGCGACTGCCGGAACTGGAGCAGGCGGGAGAAGCCTTCAACATCATGGCCGAAGCGCTTCAGCAGCAGGTTACGGGACTACAGGCAGAGCTAAGCGACCTGAAAACGCACGCCGGGCGCGTCGAACGGGAACGCGGCGAGATGCGCGCGATGCTAGATGCGACGGATACGGCTATGCTGCTTGTCTCACCTGCCGGGCATGCTCTGGCCAGTAATCGCCGCTTCACCGACTTCTTTGAGGTTTCTACTGAAGAGATAGCGGGCCACGCGTTCCAGGATCTCTATGCCATGGTTGAGGGCCTCTTTGCTGATCCAGCCTCCATTCAAAAGCACCTCGCGCTCAGCGTCAGTGATCGCCAGCACACATTTTTTGAGATCATCGCGCAAATCGCTCCCCACAAGCGCGAGCTGGCGCTCGCCTCTCTTCCCACGTTCGACGCGGAGAGCGAGTATATAGGCCGGTACTATGCCTGGCGCGATGTGACGGATCAACGCGAGTTGGCGCGTCTGAAGTCCGCGTTTGTCACGCAGGCTGCTCACGCCCTCCATATGCCGCTTCAGCTTGTCAGGGACTACGCCGAGCTTTTGGAGGAGCAGGTGTTAGGGGAACTCACGGACTTGCAGCAGGAGTGTATCGGCAATGTCGAGAAAAATGCCACGCATCTTGCCGGCCTGATGAACAACCTGCTGGATCTCCTGCTCATCGAGTCGGGTAGCCTTGAACTGCAGCGGATCGTGTTCGATCCGAATACCCTGGTACAAGAACTGGCGCAGCGCTTCCAGTCCCAGGTTGACGCCCGTGGGCGCGTGCTGGCGCTCCACCTGCTGCCAGTTCCTCTTGAGGTGCGCGCGGACGCTGAACGTCTCGCGCAGGTGCTTACCATCCTGCTCTCCAATGCCCTGCGCTATACTCACATTGGTGGGCACATCTCCCTTGAGCTGCAAAGAGAGCGAGACACACTCCGTATTGGAGTGCATGATACGGGCATAGGTCTCGCGCCGGAAGAGCAGGCGCACATCTTTACACCATTCTACCGGGCGCGCCGTCATATGACAAACCAGGAAGGCGGCGGACTCAGCCTGGTCGTTGCTCGCGCGCTTGTGGAGATGCACGGGGGTACGATGCAGGTTGTCAGTGTGCCGGGGGAAGGCTCGACCTTCAGCTTTACACTTCCCATCGTGCAGACGACCACCTATGCCGCGCATATGGGCCAGCAAGAGGAGCTGCCGGCCGACGCCGTGGCGATTGTGAAGGGCATGTTCGGAGCCCGCGAGGGGTAAAATGAGTTGGTCACCTTGCAAGATGCGTCTATGGCTTTTACCGATTTTTCAAAAGGGTAACAACCAGATGTGTGAATTCTAGCCGGGTGGGCCGAAGGGCGTCAGCTTCCCTGCGCCCTTCGTTTTTCATCCCTCTCAGTGTATTCAGGCTATATAGTGCTTGTCGAACTCCTCACCACGTTCCTCTTCCAGACGCTGGGTCTTCACCTCTTTGCTCGTCAGCGGCGGGAGCGCTGGCAATGCAAGCACGAGGTCGAAATCATCATCTGCTGCGATGCGGTTGAAGCGTTCCAATCCGCAATCGAGGCAGCGATGGACGAGGACATGCTCGCCCTTACGGCGCTGGAAGCTGCCGATGGCTTCCATACTGCTCCCACAGGCGCTCATGCGATCTCCTGGTCGCCGGTCATCGACATGACGCGAGAAAAGGCAAAAAGGACAGTGATTCCGGTGATGTGAGCCGGAAGCAGGCGGGCAGACAAAACGATGACAGTGCCTGCACTTGAACACCTCTTCACTAGAGGCACGTTGCTTACGCACAAAACGCGGTCGAGCATCATCCTCTTCACCCGAACGCGGTACTCTTCGATATGTTTTTCCCAATGGTGGATCTCTTCTTTCGCTTCGATAGGCTGTACGTCACGAGAGACATCGAAGGCGCGACACCATAGGCCGCGCAAAAGAAAAGGACAAGATCCATTGTGGCTGTCGAATATGACTGTTTACACATAAAACAGGCTCTTTCTAGCAAAAAGTTTGAAGGCGATATCCTTGAAGGGATAGCCAGGTTCGTCTTGCATGGGACAGCAAGACATACTGAAATGCAAAGGGAATGCGGGGTAATGAGGCGCAGGAGAACTGCATCTAGAAAGAAGCCAGAGTGAGGGAGACAAGGCAACAAAGGTGAAAAACAATACTCACTTGACCCGAAGAATTGAACTACTTGCTACTTAAGACCTGAGACGAGTCAGAATAAAACCTGTACAGAGTAAACAGGCTTAAATCTCTGTCAGCATCTATTTTCGGCTCTCAAGTCACAAAGCAAGTCGTTTATCCGCAGTTCGCTGCGCAACAAACAATGGGTGTGGGTACTTGCATGCAATATCCACCTTTCATGAGGCTTTTGCGTTGCCTGAACAGAGTATAAGAACTTTTCACATGAAAGTCAATGTGAAGGAATACGCATTAAAGCGCATGCGACCTCTACCCATCCGGGTGAGTTGTATCTTTTCTCTTGAACTACTTCGGCGAGGAGCTGGCTGAACCGTGTGGCTTCTGCGATAACTGCGATGCCGGCATTACCGTCGTAGAGGATGAAAACAACCAGCCTTTCCCTATCAATACCAGAGTGATCCATAATGCCTGGGGCGAGGGGATGGTGATCCGCTACGAAGGCGATAAGATGGTCGTGCTGTTCGACCAGGTTGGCTACAAGACGCTGGCCGTTGAGATTGTCACCGAGCGCGGGCTGTTAACCCGCGCCGGGTAGCGCTGACGCGGACGCGGCAAGCCGGGTCCCTACGCGTCTGGGGGTAGTCAGGCCAGCTCTCCCCGCAGCACCGTCACCGCCTGGCCGCTGAGATACACGCGATCTCCCGCCAGGCGCACACGCACGCTGCCGCCACGCGCGGAGGCTTGATAGCCGACCAGTTCGTTCCTGCCGAGCTTCTGGCTCCAGAATGGGCTGAGGCAGCAGTGGGCCGAGCCGGTCACGGGGTCTTCGTTGACGCCGACCAGTGGGGCGAAGAAGCGCGAGACGAAGTCGTATTCCTGAGTAGCTTGCGAGCGCGACCCGGAGCGGGCGGTGACGATGACGCCCCGGACCTCTATCGTTGCCAGCCTGCTGAAGTCAGGTCGGATGGCGCGCACGATCTCTTCGGAGTCAACCTCCACCAGGTAGTCGAAGCGGCTCTTGCCGATATACTGTATGCTTCGCGAGTCAAGGGCCAGCGCCGTGCTGAGGCCGTCTGGCTCGTCGGCCTGCTCTGCCAGCGTCGCGGGGAAGTTCATGGTGATCCAGTCGCCCTGGCGTTCGGCCGTGAGCAGGCCACTGCGAGTGTGAAAGCGCGCCTGTTCGCCGGCTGGCAGGTGGCCCTCCTCCCAGAGAACGTGCGCACTGGCCAGGGTGGCGTGCCCGCAGAGGTCCACTTCGACGGCCGGCGTGAACCAGCGCAGATCGAAGCCGTCAGCTTGCCGCAGCAGGAAGGCCGTTTCAGCCAGGTTCATCTCGCGCGCCACGTTTTGCATCCAGCCCTCGTCGCGCGGCGCCTCTAGAATGCAGACCGCGGCCGGATTGCCCGCGAAGGCTGTGTTCGTGAAAGAGTCTACCTGCGTGATCTTCTGTGCCATATAGCGAATCCTCCTATGAGTGTATTGTATCATGGGGAGAATTGCAGGCGTTCCCCGATCTGCGTAATGCTCTGTCAAACTTCAATCAACACGTGAGTCGCCCCCCGTCCGCGTAGGGATGCGGCTTGCCGCATCCGTGTGAGGCATCCCTTGGGGGGCCTGTGGGGTCTCCTGCCTAGCCGCGCGAGCGAGGCCGGCACACGGGTGCGGCAAGCCGAATCCCTTGTATATTAGAGGGAGAACGAGAGAATCTGATACACTACGAAGGAAACGGAGAAGAGAGCACGCGGTGGTGAATCTGACCGAATCCCTGAGCAGCAAGCTCGTGCTGT
>JALYTT010000271.1 GCA_030854145.1 Chloroflexota bacterium
AATTATATGAAGGCGCTCAAGACGTTTGATAACCTGGTCTATTAGGCATCGTAGGCCATGGTTTCGGCTCCCCTTGCCCGCCGACAATGCCTCGCCCGTCGATCCGTAGCGCGAGGCTTGCCTCGCGCTACGGATTCGCCACCCGCTTTCCTTTTATCGTCTTTATGCTTTCTGGCCCCAGACAGTCAGTAAGAAGACCAGGCCGCGGAAATCGTCAAGCAACATCGCCGCCATCGCCTCCTGGTATACCTGCTCGCCCTCCTCTTTGGTGGTGATCCCCATAGTGATCAGGAAGGGCTGGATCAACTGCCCGAACACTTTGGCATCCTGGTACACTATAGCGTTTGCTTCCTGGCCGGCCGAATAATCGATGACATAAGACTGCCGCTGTATATCACGGCAGCCGGCAATACTCAGGAAGTGGCCAAGCATAGGCAGCATGCCATAATGCCGGCCATCGGGGGAGAAACTGCGACCCGATTTTTGGAGCGCGCGTGTAATCATGCCATTGAGCTTCGCGAAGGCGGGCTTATTGCTCATGCCCCATTCCCCTTCGGTCAGCCGGAGCGTGCCACCCGGCCGCAAGATGCGCATGCACTCCTCCAAGAACGCGGGCCACCCCTCCGGTGGCATAAAGCCGCCAATATTGCGCACATTCACAAGGTCAAAGGAGGCATCGGGGAAATCAAGTGGTTCGAGCGCGTTCATAGCCCTGAAGCTCGCATTATGCAGGCCACGCACTTTAGCCTGCCCATTGGCATAGGAGATGGCGATGCGGTTGATATCGACGCCTACCGCTTGTATTTCAGGATTGGCAGAGGCCACTTCGAGCAGCCAGCTACCAGGCCCACAGGCTATGTCCAGCAGCGAGTGGATGGTGGAAAGATCCGAGTGCTCTGAAAGGGCGCCTCCCATAGCCTGGGTGACATACTGGTCAAAATCCACCAGGCGCGTCATCTCAGCAGCGCTCTGAGCATCAATAAAATAGGTGTTTTCACCCTGGGGCGAGTCCGGCACCATAAAAAAACTCCTCACTATGTTGAAGCACCATTATAGCTCTGACGAAAGCGGCAAGCGCAAGAATTCCTCTTCTAACTGCTGCCAGGCCAACTGCTCGGCCTGGGCAATCGTGATAGGTTGCTGGTTCTGGGCAGACCGCAGCATCGCGGCGGTGATGCGCTGGCGGAAGCCCGCGAAGTAGGGTTCCTGCTCCTGGTAAAGCGGCATCGGATGCAGCTCAATCTCGCGTAAATCGTAAAATTCATGCGCTTCGAATGCCAGCACAATCAGCCTGGCATAGTGCTGGATAAGCGTTTCTCGGAATGGCAGGAAATAGTTCGGTTGCGTACTTGAAACGAGGAGACAGCCCGCGATGCGTCCATCAAACAGGATGGGGCAGGCCGATGCACTTTCCTCCCATTCTGTCCAATGGCTGGGGAACAGAGATTGGGGTTCAGTGCGATCCTGAAAGGTAAGCTGGTGATACGTAGAGACGGCCCGGCCCGCCAGGGATTCGCTGCCAAGGAGAATAGCCTGCTGATCCATCATACTCTTCCAGGGAGGAGTCCCGCGCCCCACGCGCTCGCGCAGACTGCGGACCTTCTTGCCATGGGCGGGTGGATTACATTGAGCCAGGGAGATGATCAGGCCCATCTGGTTAGGATCAAGCTGCCCAAGGGCCTGCTGCAAGACCAGGTTGCTCACGGACCAGAAGCGCTGCTGCCGGGGAATAGTCGTATAAGCCTGGAGCACGCTCGTATAGAACGCGGACGGGATCTCTTGAGCCACGTCCATCAGCGGCTCATTCTTCATCCTGGCAAAGGCTTCTCCAAACTCCTGCGCGATCAACTCACGCAAGAGCTGACGCTGCTGCGGGAGGGCCAGGAGGAGCTGCTGGAGATTGCGGGGTCGGGGATTCGAATCGCTGTTGGCCCAGCGCACTAAAGTAATGGGGTTGACGCCTAACGCGTCTGCAATACGCTGCTTCTCAAGCGGGTCTTGAATAATATTTCCCACCACTATACGCCATGTTTGCTGTTCCGACATATCCTCTACCCTACTGTTGAAAGAGTACGTAAACAAACGTACTGTATTTATGATAGCAGGGAATCAGGCTGGCGTCAATATTTTAGGGCGTGCCGATTCGCGTCGGGTTACCTGCGGGCTGTTCGCGTCGGGTTAGCTGCGGGCTTGTAAACTGCGCCCCTACTAGATTTGCGCTTAAGAAATGGAGTATAATGCACCTGGAAACTAGAGTGAGCATGCCGGCAGGCACTTCATAGGCTCATTATCCAAACGAACAAATAAGGAAGGTATACAGCCGTGCCCTGGTGTAAATTCTTCGTACCGAAAATTGCTTCGCCCGATATCAGACCTGGCGACCCTGACTTGAACGAGAACATCGAGTATGCCAAGTGCATCAAAGGCCATGTGCTCAAGGATGCCAATGACTGGATTCTCTGCGAGAATCTTCCCGCCCCCGATGCGAAGTGCTGGCAGGAGGGGGGGGAGACCGTATTCTCGCTGCTCACGAAGAAGCGCCGGGAGGAACAGGCTGGCGGCACAGGCGAGCAGGAACTCTCCGACAACGCGGCAGTTCAACATACCAGGTCCTGAGAGTGTTTGAGAGCATATGAAGCGGCACTCTCCAGCAACATATCTTCCTTCTCAGCCCGCGCCTGATACCGTGGCGCGGGTTCAGCGTTGCATACTGGACTGGTATGCCGCCGAGCAGCGCGACCTCCCCTGGCGCTCTACCAGCGACCCGTATGCCATTCTCGTGTCGGAGATCATGCTCCAGCAGACCCAGGTAGAGCGCGTGCTACCAAAATACCGGCAGTTCCTGGCCGCCTTCCCCACGCTGGCAGACCTGGCGGCCGCTCCCACCTCGGCCGTTATCTCCGTATGGGTGCCGCTGGGCTATAATTCGCGCGCCGTGCGCCTGCAAGCCATTGCGCGCCAGGTCATGGCTACCTACGATGGGCGTATTCCTGACACCATTGAGGAGCTACTAACGCTCAAAGGTATCGGGCGCTACACCGCGGGCGCTATCGCCTGCTTCGCCTACCGGAAAGCGGTCGCGACCGTCGATACGAATATTCGCCGCGTGCTGCACCGCATCTTTCTCGGCCTGGAACATCCTGAGCCACGGCTCAATGATGCCCAGATGCTGGCACTCGCGGAGCAGGTATTGCCGCCGGCGGAGGCCTACAACTGGAACCAGGCGCTGATGGACCTTGGCGCCACCATCTGCACCAGCAACAATCCGCAATGCGTCTGTTGCCCCCTGCAAGATACGTGCAGCGCCTACGCCGAGATGAGCCAGCACAGTCTCTTTCCATCGGGAAGCGTGCTACGCCAGTTGCGCAAGGTAGCCGAGAAGAAGGCCACCTACCAGGCGCAACCGTTTACCCAGAGCAATCGCTATTACCGGGGGCGCATCGTCGACCTCTTACGCTCTCTGCCCAGCGATCAGCGCATCTCCCTGAGTATGCTGGGAGCGACGATCAAGCCAGAATTCACCGCCGCTGACCTGCCCTGGCTGCAAAAAGTAGTCGCCGGGCTGGCCAAAGATGGCCTGCTGGATGAGGCGGAAGATGGCGTCCGGCTGCCGTAACAGACACGCCTATGTGGCAGGCCCTTCCCTATATGTGCTAAAGTAGGTTGAGAGATAACCTTTTTTCATGGAGGAGCACGCATTTGCAACTCACTAATTTCGATGATATTCAAACGCGACACCGGCATATTTTCCTTTCACCGCACTTCGATGACGCCGTTTTTTCCTGCGGGGGTACAATAGGAGTGCAGGTCAGTTGCGGCCTGCGGCCGCTGGTCATTACGATCTTCGGGGGTGCGCCTCCCGCCGGGCAAGAACTCAGTTCGTACGCAGGGCAGGTACAGCGCGAGATGGGCTTCCGCCAGGATGCTGACACAGCCGTTGCCGCGCGCCGCCAGGAAGACGCGAAGGCCCTTGACTACCTGGGAGCCGATTATCTCTGGCTCGATTATCCTGATGCCATCTATCGCGGCACACCGGCATACTATACGCAAGAGAGCCAGTTGATTGGTGGCGATGTACATGCCGGCGACCTTGAAATCGATAAGCAACTGGCTCAGGACCTGCTGGCGCTGCATGAGCGCCTCCCCGATACCGTCTGGTATGCCCCGCTTGGTATAGGCCGCCACGTCGATCACCAGATCGCCTGCTCCGCCGCCGACCGCCTGATTCAGCGTGGGGTCAATGTCAAGCTCTACGAGGACTTCCCCTATGTCCTGAACGCCGATGCATTGGAGGCGCGGCTGGAGGAATTTGGCAGCCGGCTAGAGCCTGCGCTGGTGGAAGTCTCCGAGATGTTGCCTCAGCGCCAGGAAGCCGCGGCTATGTACACGTCGCAGGTGCCGGTACTCTTCGGCGAGACAACGACCATGCACAAGCTAATGGATGACTACGCATACAATATCCGGCCGGTAGCTACCGTGCGCCTGGAACGCTACTGGACGGCGCGCTAATTAAGACATTCAGGCTATGTTGAATCAGGTCGCAAGCGGGTTCCCCCCACTTGCGACCTCCTCGCTATGGTATCATACAGAGACTTCACACAACCCAGAGGTTGTGTGGCCATGAAAGGGACACCTATCTATCCAGGCAGTGCTTAGTACGGGAATGCTATATACATAAAAAAGCAGATGAGTATCTACTGAAAATACGCTAGCAGTCATAATACACTATACTGAGACATCACATGAGGAGTCGGCGGGATGAAGGGGATTGAAGGCTTAACACTGGGGAGGTATGAACTGCGACGACGAGTGGCGCAGGGGGGGATGGCGGAGGTCTATCTGGCCTATGATCGCCGCGTACGGCGGCAGGTAGCCATCAAAGTACTGTACGGAAGAGATGAATCTTTTGTGCGGCGCTTCGAGCGTGAGGCTCTGGCGGTAGGAGCACTTTCACACGATCATATTCTGCCGCTGTATGACTTTGGCGAGCAGAGTCCCTGGTATTACCTGGTAATGCCGTATGTTGAAGGCGGAACGCTGCGCGATTATCTCTACAAACGAAAACGGCTAACGCTGGAAGAGGCCGCCAGCTTTCTCGACCAGATCGCCTCGGCGCTACAGCACGCTCACGATCACGGCGTGGTACATCGCGATGTCAAGCCATCGAACATCCTGCTGCGTCCCGACGGCTACGCCTACCTCGCCGACTTCGGCCTGGCGAAAGCCATTATGGGCGCGGAGGCGCTGACCAGCGACGGTACCATCGTCGGCACACCCGAATATATGGCCCCGGAGCAGTCAAACGGGCTGAATGATTACCGCAGTGACATCTATTCGCTGGGAGTGATCCTGTACCAGATGCTGACCGGCCGCGTACCATTCACGGCAGAATCCCCGGTAGCCATCTTCCTGCGCCACATCCAGACAAAGCCTCCTTCTCCGCGCGAGATCAACGACCAGATACCGCTTAGCATCGAGGGGGTTATTCTGAAGGCGCTGGCAAAAGATCCCAATGACCGTTACCAGGAGGCCCAGGAACTCTCGGTCGCATACTGGAAAACGCTCCAGTATGAGCAACTGCGCAGCGACAAAGTCGAGGTGGCTATCACTCCCCTGCGCGTCGAGAGCGAGGACAACCTCTTTGACGAAACGGTTCTTACGGATACCGATAGAGAAGAGGAAATACCGTTGTCGGCCATCAATACACGCGTCCTGCCAGATACCGAGCGTGCAATGGTTCGCCCACCGCTGACTCCATTACTCTTTCCACTCATCGCTGAAGCCGGCGGCGAGACTAGCGAAGAAACGGTCTCGGATGCGGAAAGGGCATACATCACGGAGCATAGCCCCGCTCCGGCACCGCTCGGTCTGGGCCAGCATTTTCATGCCCGGCAACTCCTCTTAACGTGCCTGGCCTTACTGATCTTGCTGCTGCCCATGGGACTTCTGTGGCACTCCCAGCAAACACATCTCCTGCCGGCCAGGCAGCATAGCCCAACACAGAGCACACAGCAACTGGCACCATCCCAGACAGCGGCGGCTCAGGCGCAGGCACAGGCCACCATAGCCGCGCAGGCGCGCGCGCAGGCCACCGCTGGCATCACGTCCAGGGTCGGGGCCGGGAATGTCCTCTACTCCAACGACATGAAAGGCCCTGGAGGAGGCTGGGTGAACGATGGGACCCAATGCTATTTCACTCCACAAGGCTACCATGTACGCACATATGGCGGCCACGAGGTGGCCTGGTGCTATTCGAGTCTGCAACAATTTTCGAACGCGGTCATCACCGTCAGGGCGCAACTCCTGCGAGGAGATTTCTACGGGCTGGCCTTCCGCCTGAATGCTGATGAGCCAGGCTTCTACGTACTGGAGATCAACAACACAGGCGAATATCGCTTCGTGCTCGCTACGGGCCGCAGTCCACAGAAATGGCTCACCCTGATCGACTGGACGCGCTCCAACGCTATTGCCAGCGGCTACGGCAGCAGTAACACAATCCTGGTGCTGGCCAAAGGGCCAAACTTCCGCTTCTACATCAACCAGCAGCTCATTAAAGCAAGTTTCACAGACAGCACCTACGTCTCCGGCCTGATCGGTTTCCTAGTAGGCGGTGATACGCGCGCCGGGACAGAGGCGGCCTTCAATAACTTATGGGTGTTCCAGAAGTGAGCAGGGAGAAGACATACCCCGCGTAGGGGTCTCCTGGCGGAACCATGTTCCAGGCAGCCATATGAAGGTCAACCATCCGCCAGATGGAAAGAAAATGGCCTTATGCCTTGTTATCATCACTGAACACTTCACAAAGAAGGTCTGCAAGAGAGGAACATTCTTGATGAGTCTTGATCCCCCTCGACTGTCCCAGAACGGAGGTGCATCTCCTGTAATGCATACTGTTTACCTGGCGCTGGGTTCCAATCTAGGAGATCGCAGAGCGCACCTGGCAGCGGCGCTGCAACATCTGCGCGCGGTCATGGAGATTACAGCCGTTTCATCTATCTATGAGACCGAACCGGTGGGTTACCTGGAGCAGCCCCGATTTTTCAACATGATCTGTTGTGGCAAGACAGAACTTTCGGCACACGCACTTCTGCGGCAGGTCAAAGAGATCGAGACGGTCATCGGGCGGCAACCCTCGTTTCGCAATGGGCCACGCCCTATCGATATCGACCTCATCTTCTATGATGACCGGCATATCGTAGAGGACGGACTGATCGTACCGCATCCGCGCATGGCGGAGCGCGCTTTTGTGCTGGCGCCCCTGGCGGAGATCGCCCCCTCGGTTATTGAACCGGTCAGCGGGCAGACTGTGCAAGAGCTTTTAGGGGCTGTGTCGCAGGATGGCATAAAAAAGCTCGCGCCAGACCTGGGCATCTCGCTTGAGCGCGATATCCAGAGCGGTCAGCCAACCGTGCATGTGCAGCTAGGACGGGTAGGCGTGACGGGAGTGCGTAAGGTCATCTTGATTGGGGCCGGGGAACAGCAGCACTGGTTCAACGCCACGTTTGATTTGTATGCCGACCTTGACCCGTTCCATAGCGGGGTGCATATGTCGCGTTTCAGCGAAGCCCTGGAGGAGGTCATGGACGATATCGGCACAACGGCCTGGCCCAGAGTTGAGCTGCTCGCCGAACATATCGCCAGGACCATCGTCGAGAAACAGCAGGTCATGCGCGCCGAGGTTTCCATCCGCGCGGCCTACCCGGTTCAGAAGTGGACCCCGGTCTCAGGCCGTCCCACCCAGGAAGTCTATGGCTTGATCGCCCAGGCGGTTGTAACAAAAAGGGGCTGCCGCCGTATAATAGGTGTAGAGGTAGAGGGCATGGTAGCCTGTCCATGCGCCCAGGATATGGTCCATGCATTCGCGCGCACCCGCCTTCAAGAGGAGGGCTTTCCTGCTGACGCGATCGAGAAGATGCTGGCAGTGACACCGCTGGCAACACATAACCAGCGCGGGTATGCAACGCTGCTGATCGGCACGGATCAGATTTTGGAGGCCGACGACCTGGTGGCCCTGGCTGAAGGCGCGATGAGTTCCGAGAACTATGCCCTGCTGAAGCGGCCCGATGAACTGTACATCGTGAATAAGGCGCACGCCAACCCGCGCTTTGTCGAAGATGTCGCGCGCGAGATCCTGCGAGCCGTTGTCGAGAAGTATCCTGAATTGCCTGACGACACCTTTGTGTGGGTCCGTCAACGAAACGAGGAGACGATCCACAAATACGATGTAGAGGCCGAAGGCTGGGGTACGCTCGGTGAGCTGCGAACGGAAATTTTACGCAATACTCACGTTGTTCGTCATACCAATAGAGAAGAATGGTTAGGCATCTAACGTCTTTGCCGCCATGCGGATCGGGTCACTCTTAACAAGTCTCGTCGAACGTGCTATAATGCCGATACAACAGAATGAGTCATCTAGTAATTGCACTTATGCTTTGCGATAGTTAAGCGAGATGAGTGCTCAAATAGGAGCATTTGTGGAGGGAGTTCTGCTAAATTCTGGTCAGTTAGCGAGGGCGGCAGCCGATGTCGCATCTGACAAAAAGGCCTCGGATGTCATCCTGCTCGACATTCAGGATGTCACTACCATCGCTGACTACTTCGTCATATGTAGTGGCAACAACACACGTCAGATCCAGGCCATAGCTGACGCCATAAAGGAAGAATTAGGGAAACAGGGAGGCAATTTGCTTCACCGCGAAGGGGTTGCCGATTCTGGCTGGCTATTGCTGGATTTTGGCGATGTCATCGTTCACATCTTCGGGCCGAAGGAACGGGAATACTACCGGCTGGAACGCCTCTGGAGTGAAGCAAAGACGGTGGTATATCTGCAATAACTCGCCGACCTGGCCCATTATATACAGAAAAGGTGGTCAATGATGACATTTCTTCGTAACCGAATGTTTCTCGAAGGCATTGCGCTTGGCGGCATTTGTGGCATCATTATTGGCTCGATTATCGCTTTCACCCTCGGCGAGAGCGGCATAGAGGCCTTGCGCCGTCTTATGCGCAGACGCATGCTGCGCCGGAGCAACATCCCATTTGAATATCTCTATCAATAACAGCTAAGCAGGTCATCCAGGAGGAGTGGGGCTATGTGGAGGCACGTGATACTGGCGCTTGCTATCAGCGCATGGTTGTGTGGCATAACAGCGGGGTATATTCCTATGGCAAGCACCCACGGATGCGCTCCGCCCATTCCCCCACCTGTTAGCGGTTCGCCGGCTCCCGCCCCTGCCAGGGCAGGGGTAATCCTGCTGAATGAGGTCCTGCTGACGCCTGTGTGAACGTGCCCCCGGTCAGAGACCAGAAGCTTCTACGCCCCCGGCGTTGGACGCGTCCCGTCCAGAAAGTTGTTCATAGCCATCGCGCAGAATATTGTGAAGTAGGCGGCTGACGCGTTGCCTTGCGGTACGTTTTCATCCGCCCCTTCCCGAACCGGACGTGCGCCTTTTAGCGCATCCGGCTCTCCGTTCACACGCACTTCAGGTTTGAAG
>JALYTT010000272.1 GCA_030854145.1 Chloroflexota bacterium
CCTACCTCTCTTGTAGAACACCTATCCTTGTGGTACAATAGAATTCGGGCGAGGACAGAGGTCCCCGCCTGAACTTATATGGAAAAGCTCGGGTTAACCCGCGCGGTTGACCGCAAGGTAGGAGAGGTTGGACATCCATAGCGGATATCCGACCGAATTTACATATGGAAATTTCCTGGTTAGGCCACTCCTGTTTTCAGGTACGTGGCAAGCAAGTTACTCTGATTACTGACCCATTCGCACCCCAGGCCGTGGAGAACACACCCCAGCGAGAACCCCTCAAACTGGGTAAGATCAATGCCTCTATCGTCACTATCAGCCATGAGCATCCCAACCATAGCTACGTCCAGGATATCGGCGGCAACCCGCGCGTGGTGCGCGGCCCTGGCGAGTATGAGATAAGCGATGTGCTGATCACGGGCGTGGCGGCCTACCACGATAACAAACATGGTCAGGAGCGAGGGCGCAACACCATCTATGTCATTCATATAGATGGTGTTGTTGTGTGTCACCTGGGCGACCTGGGTCATACGCTGCAAGAAGAACAATTGGAAGGGGTGGCTGACGCTGACATCCTGTTAATACCCATTGGGGGGCAGCATACCATCAACGCGGCGCAGGCCGCCGAGGTGATCAGCCAGGTAGAGCCACGGATCGTTATTCCTATGCACTACGATCCCCCGGCTAGTGATGGCTCCCATGAATCCCCCGATGCCCTTGACAAGTTTTGCCGCGAGATGGGCGTCGAGACCATCGAGCCACAGGCGAAACTTGTCGTCACGCGTAGCACACTCTCCGATGAGACGCAAATTGTGATTTTATCTCGCCGTAGTTAGCAAGCACGAAACGCGATTACCATCAAAAAAGCAGTCCGAGGGCGGGATACCGCTGGTACAGGTGCTCTGTAGATAGTGTGAAGGCCCGTTCTTTTTGTTGTGTGTTTGTACAACGGTTCCGGGTAAGGAGAAATATATTGTCGAAATTCATCTTCGTAACCGGTGGTGTGGCGTCATCTGTGGGAAAGGGCATCAGTGTCGCCTCCCTGGGGCGCCTGCTCAAGAGCCGGGGCATCTCGGTCTCCATCATGAAACTTGACCCCTATATCAACGTCGATCCCGGTACGATGTCGCCTTATCAGCACGGCGAGGTCTTTGTCACCGACGATGGCGCCGAGACCGACCTCGATCTGGGGCATTACGAGCGCTTCACCGATGAGCCTGCCTACCAGGCGAACAACGTCACAACCGGCCAGGTCTACGCGACCGTCATTGGTAAGGAGCGGCGTGGCGAGTACCTGGGCGGCACGATCCAGGTGATCCCGCATATTACGAATGAGATTAAAGAGCGCATGAACAACGTGGCGCGGCGCTCGGACGCGGAGGTGGTGATCGTCGAGGTGGGGGGGACCGTGGGTGACATCGAGGGCGAGCCATTCCTGGAAGCCATCCGCCAGATGCGCAAGGATGTCGGGCGCGCCAATGTCCTCTACCTGCACGTCACCTTGCTGCCCTACCTGGGCGCCACCAGGGAACTGAAGACTAAACCCACCCAGCACAGCGTCAAGGAGCTGCTGCGCGTCGGCATCCAGCCCGATGTGATCCTCTGCCGCTCCGATTATCCCGTGAGCGAGGACCTGCGTGAGAAGATCGCCCTCTTTTGCAATGTAGAGACGCGCGCGGTCGTGCCGCTGCTCACGGCCGAGACGATCTACGAGGTGCCGCTGGTACTGGAAGAGGCCGGCCTGGGCGACTACCTGGTGCAGACCCTTGAGCTGCCGCGCCACGAGCCGCGCATGGAGGAATGGCAGGAACTGGTCGAGACCATCAGGCGCCCCCGTCCCGCGCTGACCATTGGCCTGGTGGGTAAATACGTTGAGCTGCACGACGCCTATCTCTCCGTCGTCGAGGCCCTGCGCCACGCCGGCTGGCATCACGATGTGGATGTCAACATCAAGTGGATCAACTCTGAAGCCCTGGAGAAGATGGGCGAGGGCTATACCGAGCTGCTGGAGGACGTGGACGGCATCGTGGTGCCTGGCGGCTTCGGGCATCGTGGTGTGGAGGGTAAGATGAAGGCCGCCGGCTTCGCGCGCCGCATGAACAAGCCCTACCTGGGACTCTGCCTGGGCCTGCACGTAGGCGTCATCGAGTTCGCCCGCAATGTGCTTGGCCTGGAAGGCGCCAACAGCTCTGAGATTGACCCGCAGTGTCCCTATCCCGTCATCGACCTGATGCCGACGCAGCGCCATGTCGCCGATAAGGGCGGCACCATGCGCCTGGGAAGCTGGGTCTGCTGCCTGACGCCCGGCACAAAGGCGTACCAGGCATACGGCGAAGCGATTGTCTTTGAGCGCCACCGCCATCGCTACGAGTTCAACAACGAGTATCGCAAGCGTATGGAGGCCAACGGCCTGGTGATCAGCGGGCGCTCCGCCGATAACAGCCTGGTGGAGATCATTGAACTGGCGGACCATCCCTGGTACGTGGCCTCGCAGTTCCACCCGGAATTTAAGAGCCGGCCCAATCGTCCTCACCCGCTCTTCCGCGATTTTATAGGCACCTGCAAGCGCCTGGCAGAGGAGAATTGGCAGCAGGAGGGTGATGAGGAGATTGCATTAGAGCGCGAGGCCAGTAGTGTGCTGCCGAACGTGCGAGTTGAGATGTAACCATGTTATACCTGAGTCAAGTGCGAGGTGTGCCTGTGGAAGATGCGCAGGGTACACGCGTAGGCAAGATAGCCGATGTGCTGGTACCACCAGGGCAACCTGCGCAGGAACTGCCTGGACGAGCGGTCTATGCCAGCGCCTTGCTTGTTGAGGGGGCGGACGATCACGTATGGCGCGTGCCGATTGAGAGCGCGGAGCTGCGCAACCATACGCTACGCCTGCGTGTGCCGCTTGAGCAACTCATGTTGGAGGCAACCACCTCGGCGGATCAAGAGGTCAGGCTGGCCCAGGAGGTGCTTGAGAAACAGGTCATCGATGTTGAGCATAAGAAGGCCGTGCGCGTGAACGATGTGTGCCTGGCCGATGACTGGCGCATCCTGGGCATCGACAACAGCACGCTGAGCCTGGTGCGCCGCCTGGCCCCCGCCTGGCTGCTTGGTGCCAGGAGCAAAGGCGCGCCTGGCAACCTGGTCCCCTGGGAAGATATAGAGTTGATCGGGTCGCAGCGCGTCGAGGCGCCGGCGCTGGAGCAACCGGAGCAGGTAGCGCGCTCGCAGAGCGGCCAACTGGCCGACCTGCGCCCCGCCGATATCGCCGATATCGTCCACCAATTGTCATCTGGCCAGGGCGCGCAGCTTATCGAGCGCCTCGACGATGAGACCGCCGCCGATACCCTGGAGGAATTGGATACCGACCGGCAGAGCTATATCCTTGAAAAGATCAGCGCCGGTCGCGCCGCCGCTATCCTGCAAGCTATGGGACCGGATGAGGCCGCCGACCTGCTGGCCCGCCTTCCAGAGGAGCGCGCCCAGGAACTCCTGGCCCTGATGCCCCGCGAGGAGTCCGAAGACGTGCAGGAACTCCTGGAGTACGAGGAAAACTCCGCCGGCGGCCTGATGACGACCGACTATATCGTCCTCAACCAGACCAGGAGCGCCGCTGAGGCCCTGGCAGCCGTGCGCAAGTACATCGTGGATGACGATATCCACGCCGCGTATGTCTACTGCGTCGCCGACGAGACTCAGGACGAATCTCGCCTGCTTGGCGTGGTCTCCCTGTGGAAGTTGCTGGTAGCGGAGCCTGAGCAGCCGCTGGAGGCGCTCATGAAGACCGATCTGGTGACGGTGACACCCGACACTGATCCGGGCGATGTCGTGCAGGTATTTGCTAAGTACAACCTGCTGGCGGTACCCGTGGTGAGCGCCGAGGGCTATCTCGAAGGTGTGATTACCGTTGACGATGCTCTGGATGTGCTGCTGCCAGCCGGCAGAAAGCGCAAATCGTCGCGCATGTACTAAGGGAGGTCCCCCATCCGCACACGGACGCGGCAAGCCGGGTCCCTACGAGAGAAATAGGCACGTCACAGATCGACGTGTCCCTGCTCGCACACCGCGCTGAAGGCCTCCAGCACCTGCGTGATATCGTGGCAGACCTCGACCAGCACCTGGGGGAGCCACTCTTCCGGGTGTGGGGTATCGGCGCTGATCTCCAGATCGCGCTCATCGTCGCCCCCATGCAGGCGGCGCGAGGTGAAGCGCTCTAAGTATGAGGGCGATTCGTCGTGCAGGCCGCGCAGGCCATCAGGATGCCAGATCGGCAATTCTACCCGCTGCTGCAGCGTCAGCGCCTCCGGCTGCAAGCGATGTTCGTGCAACATCATCGAGATGCCTGGTCGTGTCTCAATCGTGCGGCTGCTATGCTCGCTGGCACGTAGCTTGAGCATCTGCATCAGCAAGAGTAAGGTCTCCTCGGAGATCGTATGGCTCTTCAGCATCAGCATATAGGAGAGATCAAGCACCAGCGGCGGGATATCGCGTGTATGCAGGTGCGGGCAGTCTTCCCCTGGCTCGTGGAAGAAGTCGCAGACGCCGGCCGGCCCTTCGAGGGAGAGCGCGGTATCCATGGAGCTCCAATTGAAGGAGAGGGTGCAGACGCTGGCATTTTCGGCCTCGTCGCACGTGCCGATATGACAGGTGCAGGCAAACTCGCGCTCCATTGAACGCGCGTTTACCCAGTATTCGGGGTGGGCTGTGAGCGCAACCTCTGCCGCTGCTTTCAGAAAATAGCCGGTTACATCTTCGAATGTTAACATGAAATGCTCCTCACCGCCCTGGTTTGCAATAGCTTTCCACCCACTACACTTCCATACATGCCTTCTATATTAGCGGTATGTGTCGCCGGTGTCAATATCATGAAACATGGGGGCGCCGTTAAACGTAGGGGCGCCGTTTACAAGCCCGCGCGGCAAACATATCACACGTGCTTACACAGGATACCCCTCGCGCCAGTCGCGGAAGAGCGCGCTGATGGACCGGCCCTGGTGGAGACGCTGCACGGTTTCGGCGAGCAGTTCAGAGACCGAGAGGACCACGCACTTCTCGCTTAACTCCTGGCTGCGCAGGGGAATAGTATCGGTAGTAATGATGCGGGTGATCTCTGGCATACAGAGGCGCTCCTCTACCGGTGGGCTCATGACGGCGTGGGTGGCTACCACAGTGATATCAGGCAGTGCGCCAGCTTCAAGCAGTGCCTGGGCGCAGGTAAAAATGGTGCCGCCAGTCGAAATGATATCATCAACGATGATCGGACGTTTCCCCTGGACCGTGCCCACGATGGCGCGTACCTCGACGCTCTGATCGTTGCTGCGCCTCTTATGCATGACCACCAGCGGGATATTCAACATATTGGCATACACGTCCGCGACCTTCACCCGGCCGGTGTCGGGCGTCACCACCACCGCGTCGCTCAGATCGATATGCTCGCGCACATAGCGGCCCAGCAGGGGGATCGCCGTCAGGTGGTCCATGCCGATGTCAAAGAAGCCCTGGATCGCCGGCGAATGCAGATCGATGGATACCACACGGTTCGCCCCCGCAACGGTCAGCAGGTTGGCAACCAGCTTGGCGGTGATAGGCTCGCGCCCCGTGGTTTTCTTCTCCTGGCGGGCATAGCCATAGTAGGGGATGATGGCCGTGATCCGGCTGGCGGAAGCGCGCCTGAAGGCATCGATCATCACTAGCAGTTCCATCAGGTGTTCGTTGACCGGGTTACACGTGGATTGCACAATATAGATATCGCGTCCGCGGACGCTCTCCTGTATCTGCACATGGCACTCGCCATCAGCGAAGTGCTGGAGGGTGCGTCGCCCCAGCGGCCGACCCAGCAGCCCGGCCACGGCCCGCGCTAACTCTGTGGAGGCGGACCCGCAATAGATATCAACGTCGATCGCTGCCCCTGCCCTGCCTATTCTGGTTGTAGCTGCCGCTGTCGTCTCTGTCATGGCTCTCCCCTGCTCGCTTGGCACAGAACCACAGTGGCTAACAGCGTCCACAGTGGCTATTGTCTTATTCTAGCATCTTCCTGGGTATCATACAAACTATCTCTCTTGACAAACACATATCATTCGGTTTATTATTTTTACGCGATCAAAAAAATTTAATCGATAGGAAGCTCTTGATGAAGGAAAGCTACGAAATCGAAACCATTGAGCAGTTGCGCGCCCTGGCTGACATGTTGCGTGTGCGCATTCTGGACCTTTTACGAGAGCGCCCTATGACGGTGACGCAGGTAGGGGAGGCCTTACACGAATCGCCGGCAAAAATTCACTACCATGTTCGCGAATTGGAGAGGGTAGGTCTGCTGCTGCTGGTAGGGACGCGCGAGAAGGGTGGCATTCTCGAAAAGTATTATCAGCCCATAGCGCGTGAGCTTAATGTCTCTCCGTTCCTGTTTACGGCCCCAGCCGATGAGGTGACCGCGGCCCTCAGTGGTTGGTTCAACCAGATCAAGGATGGCTTTTTGCGCGCCCTGCGGGCGGCATTTGCGCCAAAGGAGGGGCCAGAGCCGAGCGAGCAGGAGCAGAGGGAGCGTTTGCAACGCTTCGGCTTTGGTTTCAGTACGGTCTACCTGACCCAGGAGGAACGGCAGGCTCTCAATAAGCGGATCGCGGAGTTGTTCAAGCAGTATGAGAGCCGGCGCGCTATCGAAGGCGAGGAAGAGTTGCTGGTTACCCTGCTGATATATCCCCAGCAGGTAGCAGCTTCTGCGCTGTCGTCTGTTCGCTCACCGGAGGGCGCGTGGGCGGTCGGCGCGATGGGCTATAGCCGCGCCGACCTGGAGAAGGTGCTGGCCGAGGGCCGGCGCCTGGACATCAATGCCGTTGGAACCTGCTACTTCGCCAGCGATATCAGCGCCGACCTGGCGGACCGGGCTGTCGAGCGCTTCCATATCGTTGGCAAGCTGAAGGCCCCGGAAGAGGTGCGTGAAGTATTGCTCAAGAAGCAGGCGCAGCGCGGCCTGCCACCTGTATGAAGGGAGTCGCACCCATATGTCTATAGAAACACCGGCCCAGCCAGCACAGCAATCACCGAAACCTGCGATTGATAAAAAACATTTTTTTATCAATCGCAATTTTACCTTTCTGGCGCTTGGACAGGCGATTTCCAACATGGGTGACTTCGTGTATAGCACGACGCTGTTGGTATGGGTGTTCACGCTCAGCCATTCCGCCACGGCTGTCAGCGGGGTATTGATCGCGCAGTACGCGCCCATTTTCCTGCTTGGCCCCCTGGCAGGCGTCTTTGTGGATCGCTGGAACCGTCGCAGCACGATGGTCGCCTCAGACCTGGCGCGTATGGTAGTGGCGCTGCTGCCGCTGGTCGTGCCGGCGTCCCTGCGCCTGCCGGCTATCTATACCAGCGTGTTCCTCATCTCAGCGCTGGCGCGTTTCTTCATGCCCGCCAAATCCGGCGTGCTGCAAGTCATCGTGCCCGATAAGGCCCAGGGGCAGGCCGCAGCTATCAGCCAGGCCACCTTTGCGCTGGCCATCGTTATCGGCCCCGCCATTGGCCCGCCGCTCTACTTCCTGGTTGGACCGTTCATCGGCTGTATCATCAATGCTATCTCCTTCCTGGTCTCCGCGCTCAGCCTGCTGGCTATTCGCGTGCCGGGGGGAGGGCTGCGTCCGGGCCTGATCGCGCGGGGCCAGGACGCGGCCGGTGGGTTGCGCCTGGTCCTGCGCGAACTCGCTGTGGGTTTCCGCTTCGTGGCGAAGACGCGGGTCCTGCTGATGGTGACCTTTCTTGCGCTGATCGCCATGCTGGGTGCCGGCTGCCTCAACGCGCTGGACATCATCTTTGTGAGCCAGCGCCTGCATGCCAGCACGGTCCTGTACGGCCCATTGATGGCCGTGGGTGGCGTAGGGGCGCTGCTGGGCGCGATTGCGGCCGGGCTGCTTGTGCGACGCGTCGAACCGCGCTATCTTCTGAGCGGCAGCTTGCTCTTGCTTGGCCTGGGCATCATCTTCTACGCGTTTCAGACGACTTTTCTCGCGGCCCTGGTGATCAATTTCATCATCTCCATCCCTAACGGCGGCATCGAGGTCGGCTTCGCGCCGATCTTGCTGAATACCACGCCCAGGGCGCTGATGGGACGCGTCGAGTCGGTCATTCAGACGGCCATGTACGCCACCAGCCTGCTCTCGGTGGCCCTGGCCGGCTACTTCGGGCAGTTTGTGCCTGTCTATATCATCTTTGCCGTCGGGGGAGCCTTGCTGGCGCTCTCCGGGATCTTCGGCTGGTTCAGCGTTCCCGCGCAGCCAGAGATGGCGCTGCTGGAGCCATAGCCGGCAATACTGATAGTGTTTCAATACGCGCAATACATAAGGAGAACTCTGGTGAATATTCGTTTGCAACGTATGGCCGATGTGCTGGTTAACTACTCGCTCGGCCTGAAAAAAGGCGATCGCCTGGCAATTAACACTGGCCCGGTGGCTACTCCTCTGATCCGCGAGATTGTGCGCGCGGCCGTGCGCGCTGGAGGGTACCCCGAAGTCTTTGTCGAGCTGCCCGGTGTGCAGGAGATCATGCTCAAAGAGGGGTCCGATGAACAGATAACCAGCATTCCTGCTATCCGTCGCATGATCATCGAAGAATATGAGACTCTGCTCAGTATTATGGCCAGCACCAATACAAAAAACCTGAGCGGTATCGATCCGGCCAGGATGGCTTTAGCGCAGCAGGCATCACATGGCCTGATGCAAACATACATGCAGCGTAGTGCCGAGGGTCTGTTGCGCTGGTCGGTAGCTATGTTCCCAACGGAGGCTTTCGCGCAGGACGCCGGCATGTCGCTGAGCGACTTCGAAGATTTCGTCTACCATGCCTGCTTCCTGGATGACGCAGATCCCCTGGCGCGCTGGCAGGAAATCTCGCAGCAGCAGGCCCGGCTGATCGAGTGGCTCAAGGGTAAGAGCAGCGTTCACATTGTTGGACAGGATACCGATCTGACGCTTTCGGTGGCCGGGCGCACCTTCCTCAACGATGACGGCCACTACAACTTCCCCGGCGGAGAGTTTTTTAGCGGTCCGGTCGAAGATTCGGCCAACGGCTACATCCGCTACAGCTTCCCCGCCTCGTTTGGCGGGCGCTCGGTTGAAGATGTGCGTCTGCGCTTCGAGAACGGCGTCGTCGTCGAGGCCACGGCGGCCCAGGGACAGGACTACCTCGACAAGATGCTCGGCATGGACGAGGGAGCGCGTCGCCTGGGCGAGTTTGCCTTCGGCAATAACCGCAACGTCGATCGCTGCACCAAGAACATCCTCTTCGACGAGAAGATCGGGGGCACCATCCACCTGGCGCTGGGCGCCAGCTATCCCGAATCCGGCGGCCTCAACCAGTCGTCGCTGCACTGGGATATGGTCTGTGACCTGCGCCAGGGCAGCGAGATCCGCGTAGATGGCGAGCTATTCTGCAAGGATGGCCAATTCGCTGTCTAAGGAAGATGACCCGACCGCTCGCGCAGGCTCATCCGTAGCG
>JALYTT010000273.1 GCA_030854145.1 Chloroflexota bacterium
AAGTTATATAACAAAGAATAGTATACTCCAGAACAACCCTCTATGACAAGAGCAATTATGACGAAATGTCATATAATAAAGAGGAATAAGGGCCTGTTCAGGGTTCTGGAACAAGACGAGGAGCGGCTATGGAGCAAATTGAGGCCTATCCGGTTACCTATGCTATTCTGGGTTTACTGGCGTTTTGGGGGCCATTGTCTGGCTACGATATTAAGCATCTCTTTGATCATATGCTTTCCACTATGTGGGGCGCAGCGCAGAGTCAGATTTACAAAGAGTTGCGGCGCATGAAGGGGCTTGGCTGGGTAGAGATGGAGCGTGAAGAGCAGGAATCACGCCCTGACCGTAAAATCTACTCCATTACAGAGCAGGGCCATGCCGCCTTGCGCACGTGGCAGGCACAACCACCCGAGGTCTTTCAACTACGTGATGAGTTGCTTCTCAAGATGCTGTTTGGTACCTTTGCCTCCCCTGACGACCTGGTGCAGCACTTGCGCGCAGGCATAGTCACCCATGAGATGCGCCTGCTGGCATATCGCCAGAATGCGCTCTTCCTTCCAGCACGCGGACCGTTGCCGCTAAAAAACAAGCGTCCGAACCCTTACGCAATTGAGGACGAAGAAGACCCCTACCTACGTCTGGTCGCCCGTTTCGCTATTGAATTTGAGAAGACCTACATACGATGGCTCTATGAAGCTCTGGAAGAAATCCAGGGGGATCAGAAGCCCCCACTTTAGCAATACATTTACTGAGCCGGAGTGATTTTTATGCTTTACGAAGGAGAGCCAGTTGATGCAATCTCGCGCTATTATTTTCGTTGGGAAAGATCAGGTCGCACTCTCTATGGAAACGGAACCCTTCCGAGCAGTGCCTGACCGGCGATGTGGTCACCAAAGGACTCTCGATTATCGGCGCGCATGACAGCAACCCTCCGCCACTATCAAGCGATCACGCCTATTGGAGCAAGCGGCGTATGGCGGAGATGCTCTTCACCTATGTCCTGCGTGGCGATATACGCGTCTCTGACCTGGTGACGCACCGCTATTCCCCGCTCGACGCGGCGGAGGCCTATCGTGTGCTGCGCGAGGAGCGCATGACGGCCATGGGTGTGATCTTCGATTGGACGCAGGTGTAAACAGCGCGCGGAGGAGCTGCTGCTTCTCTAGCAGAATAGGAGGAACGACACGGGTCCGCTCAAACAGTCTATTTCCTGGTGGTGTTTTTCCGAGGTAGGCCTGGCACCCGCGCAGTTGTTGCGCGCCGCCGCCGATATCGGCTACGCGGCGGTGGAGCTAGTAGAGCCTGAGTACTGGCCGCTGATCAAGGAGTATGGCTTGAGCATCGCCTCGATCAATGGCGGCCTGTCCATCGAGCAAGGCCTCAACCGCCGCGAGCATCATCCGTATCTCGGGCAACGCATTCGCGCCACCATTGAGCAGGCGCAACACTGGGGCATCCCCAATGTGATCGTCTTTAGCGGCAATCGCGCGGGCCTGGACGACCGGCTGGGGGCTGAGATCACAGCCGAAGGCTTAGCGCGTGTCGCCGGCGCCGCTGAAGAGGCCGGAGTGACACTGATTCTGGAGCTGCTCAATAGTAAGGTCAACCATCCAGACTACCAGGCTGATCACACGGCCTGGGGAGTCGAGGTGTGCCGCCTGGTCAATTCGCCACGTGTGAAGCTGCTCTACGACATCTATCATATGCAGATCATGGAGGGCGATCTCATCCGCACCATTGGCGACTACTCCGCTTACTTCGCGCACTACCACACGGCCGGCAATCCCGGTCGTCACGAGCTTGATGAGACGCAGGAGATCAACTATCCACCAATTGTACGCGCGATCCTGGCCACCGGCTATGATGGCTATCTTGGGCAGGAGTTTATCCCTCGGGGCGATCCGCTTGCAGCCCTCAAGCAGGCCTTTGACGTGTGCAATCATTCTTGGTAGGGGCCCGATTTTGACCCAATTTACTACCTGTATGTATTGACTATATGAAGCATCGTCAGGGGGCGCTTGATCCTATGGGTCACCCATGGGGAGTCCAGGGAGCATGATAGGGAACAGAATACGGGGAACACGTGCTCGTAACGGGTCGCGTAGCCGAGTGGGTGATTCGTAGGGGGAGCGCCGATCGTGGGGTAGGATATGTAGGGGCATCCCTGGCGGGTGCCCTGCTCCAAGTCCGGCAAGCCAGGCCCCTACATAGATCAGCTCTGGAGAGATTACTCGTTCTTCCCAACCATAATCTCAGTTGATTTAATAATAGCCACGATCTCGTCTCCCTCTTTGAGGTCGAGATTCTCAGCCGAGGTGCGGGTGATGGCTGAGACGATCTCCTGACCGTCGGCAAACACCATGACTACCTCGGCCATCACGGAACCGAGCTTGACCGACTTCACTTTTGCTCGCAACTGATTGCGGGCACTGAAACGTAAGGACATAGCACGCTTCTCCTTTTTTCTTCATCTGGCACAAAAGCTGGGCGCTGAGGCCCCTCTCTTGCTACGCTTTCACCCAGGTATCATACACTACACTGCCAACTCTGCGCGTGCAGAACGACCGCCAGGGCAAGGCTTTCGTTGCTATAAAATCATGGGTCGCACCGCTTCAGGAGAAGAAAAAATGGGCAAGCTGGCGTATCAAGGCCCAGGATTACGAAAAATCCGGGCAGGTGAGTCCCAGGTACTCGGCGGCGGTCTCCCAGGTGAACTCAAGCCCCCCTGGATAGAGGTTCATTTCCGGGATCAGGAGTACCCCACCATCATCCAGCGGCCGCACAATCTGGGCAGGAGTTGCCAGGACATACGCTCGCCCTCCCAGCTTCTGAACCATTTCGGGCCCGAAGAGGTTGATTTCATAGAGCCACTCAGGCTTGAACGCGTCGATCTCTTCTCGTGGCGTTGGGGGAATGATGCCGTTGTGATTAAATGTATAGGCATAGATAGGATGCCAGAGGTTGTAGATCACTTTCGTGATCCCCAGCCAGTGTTCAAATGCCTCAATAGCTTCTTGATGATCCACTTTGTGAAAGAATTGCTCATCGAAGGTCGCGTCAAGTGAGGGTCCTTGCGGCTGCCATCCCAGGGTAAATTCGAAGCCCCGCATGGGACCGTCACGGTGAATCGCATACGCATTCACGGCAAGTTTGTCCAGACCGTGCGTGCAGAACCGCTCGATCTCGACCTGGAGCTGCGGCGAGACGCCGGCAGTCATGGAACGGGCCAGTTCAGGAGCACTCGCCTGCTCCTGTGCCAGATCCCTGGCCTTCTCTGTTGAGAGGTTGCGCCAGCCGTGCCAGTCTGGGTTGAGGATACCCCACCAGGCTGTGAATGCCGCCGAGTTCTCGCTCTCTGCGATCAGGACATATCCCACGTTGACGATCTCATGTATCAGCCGCTGAAGGGTCTGAGCATGGGAGAGTTCTTCGCGGGTATGGATCTCAAAAAAGAGGCTATTCATGTTGTGAGTCCCTTGCTACTCTATACGCCTCTTTTCAATATGGAGCATGCTGGAGCGCTCACGTAGTGCCGTTACGGTTGATACTCTTCTACTTTCTTTTGGAGGTTATCTGCTAACAAAAGAGCGTATCTCCTCGTCTCTTTCAATCTGTTGAAAATCATGAGAGCCGTATCGTGAAGCCATTGTATGCGTTCTTCTGCTTCCCGAATATTGATCTCTTTTATCTCGATATCATAGCGGTACGCTTCAAAATTCATGCTCTGGTCATTGACATATTCATGCGTTCCGACAGAGAGAGACGTCCGTTCGTCCTGCAACTCATACCAGATCTCATCATTGGTGGAGCATAGGTGCGCGCTCATTCCTACCAGTGACGCAAGTACCTCTGTGAACTCCTCTAAAGACTCTTCCGTGTTGACAAAAATGTCCATCTCCCTTGCCATAGCTATAACCTCCTGGTTAAAGTCTATCGAAGTAAAATGATACTCTTTAGGGATCCCGACACAACATTTCGTGTACGGGCGCCGCTGGCCTGCGCCCTGCCCACTACACGAGCGGGTGGATCTTTTCGTGTCCGGGCGCCGCTGGCCTGCGCCCTGTTCGTGGATCTTTTCGTGTCCGGGCGCCGCTGGCCTGCGCCCTGTTCGTGGATCTTTTCGTGTCCGGGCGCCGCTGGCCTGCGCCCTGTTCGCCTGCGCCCCGTCCCCCTCGCCCCCTACGGATTCGTCAGCACGATCTCGATCTGCTCAATCGATGACGGCAAATGATCGGTGCCAAAGGGGAGCTGGATGCGGACGGCGGAGACGCCGGGCTGCGAGTTGAGGTAGGCCAGGGCGGCGGCGGAGGGGGCGCCTTTGATGTTTTGCTGCCAGCGCGCGATCTGCTGGCCAGATATGCTGTAGACCCAGAGGCCATGCACCGGCACGCTGATGTAGGCGATGCCGCCCTGGCCCTGCTGCGTGACCTGCGGCACCCCAACTACGAGCGTACCCGGCTGCAACTGGTACCCGCTGCCGGGGGTCTGTACGGCCTGCTGATTAAGCAACTGGGCGGCGATGTGGCGGGCCGTGTCGCGATCATAGGCGAAGGCCACGCCGGTGATACTCACTTTTACCTGCACATGATCGGCCTGCGCGCCAACGGGGCTGCTGGCGGCGATCTGCGTGCTATAGGTGGGCTGCCCGGCTAGCGCCTCGTTGGCGGTTACCTGGCCCGTGATCTGGCGCAGCACCTGCTGTTGCAGTCCGGGGCTGAGCAGGGCACGCGCGTGATCCAGGTCGGCCTGCGCTACGATATGCACGGTACGCCCATCGACGCCGCCCGCAAATGGCGCGGGATTGCTGACCGCGACCCCCTTACCACAACAGGCTTGCACGAGGTCACCCGCCCGGATATTGCCTGGCGCTCCGGGCGCGATGGCCACCGCCGGCGCCTCTATCGAACCATTCGTCCCATTCTGCCGTGGGGGCACCGTGACCGGGCGCGTAAGCAGGAGCCGCACACCGGAATTCGCGGTAAAGATGGTCTGCGACTCGACAAAAACTGGCGCGGTGCTGTGATTGCTGAAGAGGAGCAAGCCGCTGGCCCGCGCGCCATCTACGGTCTTCGTGCCCGTCGTCTGCGTGGAATTCGTGCCGCTGGCCGCCCCCTGCACGCTATGCGAGGGCAGCACGCGCGTGGCTACGTCGGAACTCTGCACCCTGGGCGAGGCTGTCAGCAGGTAGGTATCCTGCAGCGCTTTGCTCTGCGCGCTGACGGTGATCGTGGCCATAGGCGCGGTGCCGAAGATGGGAAAGCCTGATGGGAAGATGCTGACGTTCAAGAGACGCGGCATGATGAGCAGCACCAGGAGGATGGCGGGCACCAGGATACCAATGATCACCGAGAAGGTCAGGCGTTTGCGCCGGGTGGCCATGTTTTTTTTGACGCGCCGCCTTACACGCAGCGGGGTAGGTTCGGGGGCGGGCTTGTAAACGGCGCCCCTACCCATGTGTGCGCCCCTACCCATGTGTGCGTCGTCATGCATGCGTGCGTCCCTATCCATGTGGGCGCTACCATGCAAGGGTGCGTCGTCATGCATGCGTGCGTCATCATGCATGCGTGCGCGCCTACGATTGGTAGCTGGGCGCGAGAGAGGCACACGGGTGGGGGGTCCATAGGGCGGTTCCGGGGAGGTGGGCGCTTCTGGGAGGATGAAGGCCGCCGGCTCCTCCTGGATGAGTTTTTCTGTTGTAGGCACGGCAGCGACCGGCCCCTCAAGGGCGGCCAGGAAGGCATCGCGCAGGTCGGCGACGCTGCGAAAGCGCTCTTCGGGATCTTTGGCCATAGCGGTGGCCACCACGTCGTCGAGTTCGAGGGGGATGGAGGCATCGCGCTGCGAGGGCAGGGGGATGGGGGCTTGCAGGTGCATCTGGATCACCTGCACCTCGTCGACATCGTCGTAGGGCAGTTCGCCAACCAGCATCTGGTAGAGCAGCACGCCGAGCGCGTAGATATCGGTCTGCGGCGTGACGATGCCCAGCGTCTGCTCCGGCGCCATATAGTGGGGTGTGCCGGGTACCTGGTCAAGGGGGATAGGTTTGCCCACCTGCGAGGAGGGGTCACGCTGGGCGGCGCGCACCAGCCCGAAGTCGCCGAGGTAGACGTATGGCGCACCGCCCCGGCGCATCTCCATCAGCACATTGGAGGACTTGATATCGCGATGCACCAGCCCCGCGTCGTGCGCATACTCCACGGCGTCGAGCAGTTGCGTGAACATCGCGGCCACCTCGCGCAGGTCCGGCAGGCTGCGTCGCAGATAGGCGGTGAGGGTCCCACCCTCGATGAAGGGCATCACCAGGTAGAGCAGACCCTGCTCATCGCCAAACTCGATCAGCGGCAGAATGTGGGGATGGTGCAGGCGCGCGACCGTGCGCGCCTCGCGCGCGAAGCGGCGCCGCATGTCGGGGTCGGCCGCGTAGTTCCCAAGGATCACCTTGATGGCTACGCGCCGCCCGAAGGCCGTGCGCTGTCTCCCTTCATAGACAGCCCCCATGCCCCCAACGCGGATGCGCCGGGTGACATCATAGTTTCCGAGCTGCCTACCTTCCAGAGCCAGCATCCTGTCTGTATGTCCTTTCCAAATGGCCTACATAGGGACCCGATTTATCGCCCGGCACCCCTACGCGAAATTACAATCCACCCAATCCTGGACCGGGCGCAGGCCTTGCCGGCGGACAAGGGACGCCGCTTCGGCGCCCCTACACGAAATTACGATCCACCCAACCCTGGTGTTGGCGACTGGTTATTGCCCGGTCCGCCGGTGGACGTGGGCACTGCTGTGGTGATGGGCGTTGGGGGAGGCGTCCCACCTGGACCTCCAGGTGTGGGCGTTCCCTGTAGCCCTGGCACATTCTGTACCACAATTGTAATGTTTGCGGCATCGGTTGGCAATGTATTGCCGTCTCCATGGTCAATCTGGATGTCCGCTTTCTGGATGCCCTCCTGCTGTTGCAGTAACCGGGCGGCTTCGGCTTTCGTCTTGCCGGCGATCAGCTTCGCCAGTTGCTGCTTTTTGGCGTCATCGATCTGGTAGACCCAGATGCCCTCCGCCGGGACGGTCAACTGGACGGTGCCCTTATTGGCATCGATGACGCTGGCCTGCGTGATCGAGGTCTGCAGAGCGCCGGCGAGCGCGTAGCCGGCTCCAGGGTTACTGGCCGCCTCGGTCCTGAGCAGGGTCTGCGCCATCGCCAGCGCGCCCAGGTGATCGTAGGCCTCGCCAGTACATGAGGCGCTGACGGTGACGGTGACGGTGTTGGCATGATCCCCGGCGTTATGGTCGGAACTGACTCGCGAGTTGCACTGCGCCGGTCCCACCAACTGCTCATTGGGACGAATCTGCGCCTGGAATTGCTGCTGCGCCTTCTGCGAAAGCACGCTCTTGATCGGGTTCGCCGCCCCATCAATGTCGCTCTGCTGCACAAAGGTGTAGTTCTGCGGGTCCTGACCACCTGAAAACCTAAAATTATATGCCGTAATTGCGTTACTACTACAACAGGTTTTATTAATAGTACCCTCCCCAATATTGCCCGCAGTGCCAGTAGCAGTTACGTGAGCATGAACACTGGTCACTCCAAAGGATACTGGAGGATTTGCGGGAGGTATTCTTGCAGGTGCATCAGTTATTACAGTCAAATTTCCGACATTAAACGTCGTTCCCGGCAATACTACTTGTGACACTGTTAGCCCATTCGTGAACCTGATCATTCCACCGGCATTCGCTCCCGGCGTCTGCGCGTGTCCTGTCGCATTCACCGTCTGGCTTTGCGAGCCGGGGTTGGCGGAGAACTGGCGGGCCTGCACCTGGCGCCTGGTGGCATCGGGCGTGCCGGTCACGCCGGTGATCAGGTACTGGTTCTTCAGGTCAACGCTTTTGGGAGTGATGGTCACCGTGGCGGTGGTCACACCGATAGGCAACGCTTTCCCAAAAGAACCCAATATGCTTGGTTTGGCGTAGGCCAGGGCGGCGCAGAGTAGGAGCGACAGCAACAGTAGCGCGATGAGAGCCAGCATCCACCAGGGGCGCCTGCGCCGGTTGCCGGGGCCTGCCGGCCCTGGGCCGCCGCCAACGTTGCGCCTGACTGGCGGCGGCGCACCGACAGCGCCACGCCCGGCCATCACGGCTCCTGCCCCGGCGCCCGCACCCAGAGCCGCCGCGCCGACCACCGGTATCTTGCCGCTTGTACGCTGGCGCGCCGGGGGAGGCGAGACCATCTGCTGGTCCGTCGACATGTCGGCTATGGGCAGTTTGCCGGTCGTGCGCCCGCGCGACTGCGATTGGGGAAACTGGATAATGCCCGGTCCCGTACCCGCGCCCGCACCCATTATCATGGTATCTTCGGCGTCGGCCGCATCTCCAGGCCTCATCCCCTGGTCCGCCGGGCCGGCAGGGGCCACCGGCGGGGTATTCGTGATAGCGCCCGGAACGTTATTGGCCGCGTTGGATGCGACGGGCTGCGCTGGTGGCATCGTCTCTAAATCCTCATCGCCGGCGTGAGGATATAGAGGGGCATCCCTTCGGCTCCCCTCGCCCGCCGACAACGCGGGTGCCGGTCTGCTGGCCAGCGCTTCCAGCCCAGCGCCCGCCACCAGACCAGCGCCCGCCCCTATAGCGACATCGCCCGCGTGCCCATGCCCCCCACCCTGCTCCTCCTCCTGCGGCATACTGACCGGGTACGGGGTCTGGGGAGTCTGCGGGTCCGCCTCAACGATCATAGGCGGCGTTCCAGCGGCAGCGGCAGACTTCTCCTTGCCACCAAAAAATCGGCTCTTCCGCCGCACGCCCGGCCGCTGGCCACCCGCGTCCTGGGGCCCATCCTGGAACGACTTTATGTAATTCTCTAATGAAGAATACACTTGAAAGCGGCGCTGGCGCGCGAAGTCAGCAGGCCCTGGGCCGCTGGGCGCGATGAAGACAATATCAGCCTTCATAGTGCGCCGCATGCCTTTGAGGCCATCAAAATCTACCGATTGCCGGAATGCCCTGTTGTGCTCCGGCAAAACAACCGCTACCTGTTTGCGACCAAGCTTCTCCTGCGTCAAGATAGCCGCTAGCACACTCTGCCTATCGTCGGTCGGAGCCACATGGATCACGCCGATACTGGCGCTGCGTGGATCCCCTGAGCCGAGCAGTTCCGCGCCGTCACCCTGTCTCATCTTAAAACCCTCTTTATCCCTAAGTTAGCGTTTTCGCGCCGACGCCACTTATTTTACACTATATGCCGCGTTTCGCAAAGAGGGGCACAGCCGACAATACCACGTCCGTGCCGACCGGGCGCAAGCCAGCGGCGCCCCTCCATCAAATCCCGCCACCTCCCACGCCCTTCATGTAGGCCGGGCGCAGGCCAGCGGCGCCCCTACACGAAATCCCACCACCTCCCACGCCTTTCGTGTAGGCCGGGGCGCAGGCCAGCGGCGCCCCTACACGAAATCCCACCACCTCCCACGCCTTTCGTGTAGGCC
>JALYTT010000274.1 GCA_030854145.1 Chloroflexota bacterium
TCGCCGTCCTGGAAGTAACGGGACGGCGAGGCAAGCCACGCGCTACGGGAGAGGGCGAGGTAAAGTAAGCGTTATGCCCAGAGAGAGGTGCGAGTATGTATCAAGACCTGGTACGTCGTTTTAACGAACACATGGAATTGAAGCGGCCCCCCATTGGCCTGGCCTTTGTTGAGGATGTGCCTGAAGGTATTGAGCGCGCGCCAAGGCATGTTTCCTCCACCTGTACCTTCTGGCGCTTTGCCGAGCAGGGTGTGTTCTACGCGACGGCGGAGGACCACTGGTCGTGCCCTGTGGGTATGATGACGATGGGCTTCGAGACGCCCCCGGTGGCCCAGGATCGCGCCCAGAGGTTGGTGAAAAGTATCCGGCAGGTCACAAGCCTCGCGGACCTCGAAAACGGCGGCCTGCCGGTAGTCACGAAGCCCCATAGCCACATTGTGTATGGGCGGCTCGATCAGTTCCCGCTGGTCGCCGATGTTGTGCTCTGCATCATCGATATGCGGCAGGCTATGCAGGTCAGTGGCAGCATGGAGCAGGTGTACTGGCCTCAAGAAAAGGGCCAGTCGGCGTACACTCAGCCGACCTGCGGCGTGATTGCCAGCGCCATGAATGCCGATATGCCCTCCATGAGCTTTGGCTGCGTCTGCGCGCGTGCGTATGTCGGCCTGGGACTGACCGACGTGGTGTTGATGCTCCCGGCCGACAAGTTTGTCACGCTCGTCGAGCGCCTGGCGCCTGCTGTCAATACTCCTCCTGCCCCGCAAAACCATAGATGGCTGCCGCGCTGGTTCCCGCTCTTCGCTCGCCAATGAGGCGTTTTCCCTTCACCGTGGTAAAATGTGCGTAGAGATAGAATACAGACAGAAAACGCTTTTCTTTCAGGAGGGTCTCTTGTGATGTCGATGGTGAATGCTCGTGACGTGCGTATTGAGTTCGACCGGCGTGTAGCTATGCGCGATGGCGTGACGCTCTCGGCCGATGTGTACCTGCCACCGGGAACGCCGGATGAGGTGGGCAGGCGCGCGGTTATCTTAGCGCGCACGCCCTATACCAAGCTCTCTCCTGATATGTGGCTGAGGGCGAGCTATTTCGTCAGTCGTGGCTATATCTTCGTGGCGATGGATGTGCGCGGTAGAGGCGACTCTGATGGTGAATTTGTGCCGTATTTCAATGAGGGGCGCGATGGCTATGATGCCATCGAATGGTGCGCGGCGCAGTCCTGGTCGGATGGCAACATAGGAACGCTTGGGGCCTCCTATCCAGGCTGTATTCAATGGCTGGCCGCCCTGGAGCATCCGCCACACCTGCGCGCGATGATTGTGCTGGTAACCCCGTCCGACCCCTTTGTCGAGACGCCGACCGGGCTGCCTACCCCTATACATCTGTGCTGGCTGCACTATGTGAGCGGACGTGTATGCCAGCCAATGGAGGCTGTGAACTGGGAGCAGATCTATGAGCACCTGCCAATGCTGACGATGGACGAGCGCGCGGGACGCTCGCTCCCGCACTGGCGCGCCTCTGTAGAACACGCGCATCTCGATGAATTCTGGCAGCCGCTCTGCTACCAGCAGCACTTTGACCAGCTAGATGTCCCTGTGTTGCACATCTCCGGCTGGTACGACGATGAGCAGGTCGGCACTCCGCTCAACTATATCGGCATGACCACCAGGGGCGCGACCCCCGAGGCGCGCTCCAACCAGCGACTGCTGATGGGTCCCTGGGGACACGCGACCAACAAGGGGTCGAAGTTGGGCGATGTCGATTTTGGCCCGCGCGCGCTCATCGATCTGCTGGGTGAGGAGGCGCGCTGGTTCGATCGCTGGCTCAAGCGTTTCTCAACCGGCTCGCTGGCTCCTGTGCGCATCTTTGTGATGGGCGCGAACGCCTGGCGTGACGAGCAGGAGTGGCCCCTGGCCCGCGCCCAATCGACGCCTTACTACCTGCGTAGTGCCGGCCGGGCCAATAGCCGCTACGGCGACGGCACACTTTCGTCCGCGACACCAGCAGCAGACGAGCCGTATGATAGCTACACCTACGATCCCGCGCACCCTACCCCGTTCGTTACCGATCCCACCTCGTCGCAGATCGGCGGCCCCGACGACTACTCAGCCATCGAGCGTCGCGATGATGTGCTGGTCTACGTCACCGGCGTGCTGCTCGAAGATCTGGAGGTCACTGGCCCGATCCGCGTGGAACTGTACGCTGCCTCGTCGGCGCCCGACACCGATTTCATGGCCAAGCTGATCGATGTCTGGCCCAGCGGTTTCCGCCAGCGCCTCTGCGATGGTATGGTGCGCGCGCGCTTCCGCGACGGCATGGATCGCCCCACGCTGATCGAGCCGGAGCGCATCTACCGCTACTCCATCGATTGCTGGAATACCGCGCAGGTCTTCAAAGCCGGTCATCGCATCGGCTTAGAGATTTCTTCAAGCGCCTTCCCCAAATATGATAGGAATTTGAATACAGGCGCGACATTAGGGGTAACGACGGAGATGGTGGTGACAGAACAGCGCATTTATCATGATGCAGACCATCCCTCGGCGCTGGTGTTGCCGATAATACCTCATGAAGCAGGGGAGGAACCACTGTGAGAGACAGCGGTAGCCTCATTGGGAAAACATTGGGGACATGTACACTCGAACGGCTCATTGGACAGGGGGGTATGGGTGTCGTCTACCTCGCGCAGCAAGTTCGTCCCTCGCGACGCGTTGCGATCAAGATACTGCTCCCGCATGTATTGCTGGATAGCAAGGCCCACAATGAATTTCTTGCGCGCTTTCGCCGGGAAGCTGATGTGATTGCCAGGCTCGAACATATCAATATTATGCCGATCTATGAGTATGGCGAACAAGAGGAGATGGCCTATCTGCTCATGCCCTATCTTGCTGAGGGAAGCCTGCGCGATGTCCTGGCAAAACGGGGTGTCCTTTCACTCCAGGAAACGGTTCGTTATATCGAGCAAGCGGCGAGTGCGCTCGATTACGCCCACGCTCAGGGGGTAATCCATCGCGATTTGAAGCCGGGTAATTTTCTGCTTCACTCAGATGGACGCTTGATATTGGCGGATTTTGGTATCGCGCGCATGGTCCAGGATAGTACAAATACTATGGGCCAAACTCTGACAGGTACTGGTATGTTTCTGGGTACGCCTGAATATATGGCGCCGGAGATGGTCCAGGGTGAGGCCGTAGATCAGCGTGTTGATATCTATGCGCTAGGTGTTGTACTCTTTCAACTGCTCAGCGGGCAGGTGCCATTCAAGGGCAATACGCCTTTGGCGGTGGCAGCCAGGCATCTTCAGGAACCACCGCCATTCTTGCACCAGGTAAATCCTGCCATCCCACCATCCGTGAGTGAAGTTGTCCAGAAAGCCCTTGCTAAAAGACGTGAGGATCGCTATCCCTCAGCAGGAGCCCTGGCACAAGCATTGCGCACTGCAATCTCTGCACCCGATCACTTTTCAGATACCGTAGCACGCAATGCACCCACGGCGCTATCATCTCTGCCAAATGCTCTCAAAATACAAGCGTATGAGACTCCACCAGCACAGCAGCAAATAAACCAGACAACAGACCGTGATAGAAGGGATGTATATGCCTCTGGTGGGACGCCGCTAAATGCACAACCAGTGACACCCTATACCGTACCTGGAACCAAACGCCAGCCCTGGTTGATCTTCATCGGGGTCGCTCTGGCTATCATTCTTGTCATCGGGGGTGTCCTTGTTGGTCTACAGCTTAATAAGGGGTTAGCAGGAACACCCTTATCTAACACAACGACTACGGTTTCAACCCATCCTTCAGCCGGAATAACAGTGACATCACAACCTGCTCCGACCCAACAAACAGTCACATCGACATCACAATCTACTCCGACACTGCAAACGGCCGCCATCCCCAAAGGGCAGCAACTCTACTTTGCTACCAGCCCGGGGGATGCATGTAACCATGGCGGTCCCTGGGGAGACTATAACAATGCGGGCATGGTATGCACAAATACGGGAACAAAGATTAGCAATCCCAATGCAAAATCAGCTACATCTAATCTGGTAGGCACACTTCTATTGAGTGTACCGAACCGCCCATACCCCTCCGACTATGTGATAGAGGTGCAGTTACAGCAGTTAAGTCTATCCTCTTCCGAATTCGGCGTCTACTTTCGCAATCAGTCAGGAAACCAGCCGGGGGTCTACACCTTTCTCATCAATCCCGATGGAACATGGCGTTGCTATGTCTATGACAATGTCGTTGGTAATCCAAGGGAGCTTACCAGAGGGCCGTTTGGCGATATCCATGCATCTGTCACGCTAGACGTAGTCGTTAGCGGTCACAATTTTACCTTCTACGCTAATAACCGGCAACTTGGCAGTGCCAGTGACAGTAGTTATTCCACAGGCACCGCAGGTATTGCCGTAGAAACAGGGGGCAGTATCTTTGCCCGCAATTTTGCTCTCTACGCCCTACAGTAACTTCATGAAACTATGGAGAGGCCATGAAATACATAGCGCTTTTGCGTGGCATCAATGTTGGTGGCCACATCGTCAAAATGGAATACCTGCGCGAACTCTTCACAGAGCTGGGATTTACGCAGGTTCGCTCGTATATTCAAAGCGGAAATGTGTTCTTTGAAACCGAGCAAGCAGACCGCGAAACCGTGGCCCACGCGCTTGAGCAGCATCTCCATCAGGCTTTGGGGTACGAAGTTCCTGTGTTTCTGCGTACCATCCCAGAGCTTGAGCAGGTCATGGCGCTTGACCCATTTCAGCACCTCACTGTCACACCTGATATGAGGTTATGCGTGGTGTTCACTGACGAGCCGATCCCGAAGACCCTGGCTTTGCCACTGCGCTCGCCCAAAAATGACATGGAAATTGTTTATACAACGGATCACGAAGCGTTTATCGTGTGGTATCTTCTCAATGGTCGGCCACCTGCTGCCCAGGGTTTTAAAATACTGGGAGCCAGAACGACGACCCGCTTCTTTCATACCCTTGCCAAGATTCTACAGGCAGCAAAAAAAGGTGAGGATAGTGGATTGAAACCATAATATGTCACCCCTACGCGGATCGGGTCGCGCTTGCGATACACACGTTGACAAGCAGCCATGCTATGAGTCAAGATTAAGTGGTCACTATTTGAGAGACAGCGTCTATCGCCATGTGTGCGCTTTCAGCCAGCCAACCAAAGGAACAGAGATATGACAACGATCAAAAGACCGCCAGAGCCGGAAATCGTGGCTCAGCCAGAGGCCGCGCCTCGGTTTGAGCGCAATCCAGGCATGCCCCTGGACCTCGATTGGGTGCGCGAAGTGCGTATCAATCGCAGCGCGGTCGAGCGACGCGCGACGACGATGGTGGCGCGTCGTACCGTCAAGAAAGAGTGGCAGGCGGCCTGGCTGTTGCGCGCGATCACCTGCATCGACCTGACGACGCTGGCCGGCGATGATACGCCCGGCAATGTGTTGCGCCTGTGCGCGAAGGCCCGCCAGCCTGTGCGCGCCGAGGTATTGGAGGCGCTAGGGGTAGCAGGGGCAGGGCAGGAAGGGCAAGCAGGGGAAGGGCAAGAGGCGCGCAGGCCAGCAGGGAGTGGGCAAGAGGCGCGTAGGCCAGCAGGGCGCACGCAAGGGGCGCCCGTACATATCCAGGTGGCTGCTGTGTGCGTCTATCACAATCTGGTGCCGGTGGCGGTTGAGGCTCTGCGTGGCTCTGGCATACCGGTGGCGGCGGTCTCGACGGGCTTTCCGGCGGGGCAGATCTCGCAGGAGGAGAAGCTGGCGGAGATTGCGGCGTCGACCAGGGCCGGGGCCGCTGAAATCGATATCGTGATCTCGCGCGCGCATGTGCTGACCGGCAACTGGCAGGCGCTGTATGACGAGGTGCGCGCCTTTCGCGCTGCCTGTGGGGAGGCGCATATGAAGACGATCCTGGCTACACATGAGCTGGCGACGCTGCGCAATGTGGGCATGGCCAGCCTCGTATGTATGATGGCGGGCGCCGACTTTATCAAGACCTCGACCGGCAAGGAGGCGACGAACGCGACGCTGCCGGTGGGCATGGTGATGGCGCGTGCGATCCGTGAGTACTACGAGCGTACCGGCTACAAAGTGGGTCTCAAGCCCGCCGGTGGCATTCGTAGCGCCAAGGCGTCGCTGGACTGGCTGATCTTGATGAAAGAGGAGCTTGGCAACGACTGGCTGCACAACACGCTCTTCCGCATCGGCGCCAGCGGCCTGCTCTCCGATATCGAGCGCCAGTTGTCGTACTTCGCCACAGGTCACTACTCGGCGGGCTATTATAATCCGATGGTCTAGGGAGGCACACGATGAACGTTATGGAAATCTTCGAGTCGATGGAATATGGCCCGGCCCCCGAAGCACCGGCGCCCGCGCTGGCCTGGATCGAAGAGCGCCAGCCCTTCAAACTGTTCATCAATAACCGCTGGGTCGAGCCTGCCAGTGGGCAGTATCTTGAGAGCATCAATCCGGCAACCGGCAAGCCGCTGGCGCGGGTAGCCGCCGCTGGCAGTGCCGACGTGGATGCCGCCGTCGCCGCCGCGCGCGCTGCCTTCGAGACATGGAGCAAGATGCCAGGCCATGTGCGCGCACGCTACCTGTACGCCATCGCGCGCCACATCCAGAAGCACTCGCGTCTGCTCGCTGTGCTGGAGTCGCTGGACAACGGCAAGCCCATCCGCGAGACGCGCGACATAGATATCCCGCTCGTCGCGCGCCACTTCTACTACCACGCGGGCTGGGCGCAGCTCATGGCCTCAGAACTGCCCGGCTACGAGGCGGTTGGCGTTGTAGGCCAGATCATCCCCTGGAACTTCCCGCTGCTCATGCTGGCCTGGAAGATCGCGCCGGCGCTGGCTATGGGCAACACAGTCGTGCTGAAGCCCGCGCGCTACACGTCGCTGACCGCGCTCAAGTTCGCCGAGATTATGCAGGAGGTGGGGCTGCCGGCCGGGGTGGTCAATATCGTGACTGGCGAGGCCTCGCAGGTGGGTGAGGCGCTGGTGCGCCATCCCGACGTGAGCAAGATCGCCTTCACCGGCTCAACCGACGTGGGTCGCAGCATTCGCCGCGCCACCGCCGGCTCCGGCAAGAAGATCTCCCTGGAACTCGGCGGCAAGTCGCCCTTCCTCGTCTTCGATGATGCCGACCTGGATAGTGTCGTGGAGGGCATTGTCGACGCCATCTGGTTCAATCAGGGCCAGGTGTGCTGCGCCGGCTCGCGCCTGCTGGTGCAGGAGGATGTCGCGGAGCGCCTGATCGAGAAGGTGCGCGCGCGCATGGAGAAGCTACGCGTGGGTGACCCGCTGGACAAGGCCGTTGATATCGGCGCGATCGTCTCGCCGGGGCAGCTCAAGGAGATCCAGCGCCTGGTGGCGCAAGGCGTCGAGGAGGGCGCGACCATGTGGCAGCCATCCTGGGCCTGCCCCACCGAGGGCTACTTCTTCCCGCCTACGCTCTTCACCAACGTCTCGCCGGCATCAACCATCGCCCAGGTCGAGATCTTTGGCCCCGTGCTGGTGGCCATGACCTTCCGCACGCCGGCCGAGGCGGTGGAACTGGCCAACAACACGCGCTATGGCCTGGCCGCCAGTGTGTGGAGCGATAACCTCAACCTGGCGCTCGATGTGGCCCCCAAACTGAAGGCGGGCACGGTCTGGGTGAACTGCACCAACCTCTTCGATGCCTCCAGTGGCTTCGGCGGCTATCGCGAGAGCGGCTTCGGTCGCGAGGGCGGCAAAGAAGGCCTGTACGAATATGTGCGACCAGCCTGGGAGACGCTGAAGCCCGCGAAGAGCGCCAGACGCCGCGCCTCCACGGAGCCAGCAAGCAATGGTGCGTTGACTTCGGCCGATGGACATCATAATGAGGACAACGAGGATGGTGGTCAGTCTGCTGCGAACGCAACCGTGGACCCACTGTCGAGTCTGGCTAATGGCCTGCCCCCCATTGATCGCACGCCGAAGCTGTTTATCGGGGGCAAGCAGGCGCGGCCGGACTCCGGCTACAGCCGCGATGTCTACGATCCCCAGGGCCGCGTCACCGGCCAGGTCGGCGAGGGTAACCGCAAGGATATCCGTAACGCCGTCGAGGCGGCGCACGCTGCGAAGGGCTGGGCGGCCGGCACCACGCACAATCGCGCGCAGATCCTCTACTACATCGCCGAGAACCTCGCGGTGCGCCAGGAAGAGTTCGCCCGGCGCATCGTGCAGCAGACGGGCCGCGTGTATGCCGATGCCTTCGCCGAAGTGCAGGCCGCGATCTCGCGCCTGTTCAGCTACGCCGCCTGGAGCGACAAATACGAAGGTGACGTACATCGTCCGCCCCTGCGCGGCGTGGTGCTGGCCATGAAAGAGGCCATCGGCGTCATCGGCATCGCCTGCCCCGACGACTATCCCCTGCTGGGCTTCATCTCGCTGCTGGCCCCGGCCGTTGCCATGGGCAACAGCATCGTCATCATCCCCTCGCAGCAGGCACCCCTGAGCGCCACCGACTGCTACCAGGTGCTGGAGACCTCAGACCTGCCCGCTGGCGTGGTCAACATCGTCACGGGCGAGCGCGAGACCCTGAGCCAGGTGCTGACCGATCACGAGGATGTAGAGGCCATGTGGTACTTCGGCACAGAAGAGGGCAGCACCCGCGTCGAGCTAGGCTCAACGAGCAACATGAAACGTACCTGGGTCAACTATGGGCATACACGCAATTGGATGAACGTGGAGCAGGGCGAGGGTCAGGAGTTCTTGCGCGAGGCGACGCATGTGAAGAATATATGGGTGCCGTATGGAGAGTAGACTAGAATACTGGGACTATTCGGCTTCTTGTCGTCTCCTTGCTAAGTCTGCTCGCACTGCATCAGCCAGCTCCTGGCCGTAATAGAGCGCAACCCAGAGGAGCCTGATCTCTTCTTCGCTGGCTTCTGGATGAGCTTCACGAATGGACTGGCGCGACCACTCTATCCCGCTCTGGCTCAAAGAGCGGACGAGGCCAAAGCGTTGCGCATCTGTCGCTTTGCGAAGCAATTCAAGCTGCACGCGTTCTATTTCCGGGTTGGTATCGCTCGATTGAGCTCTCACCTGTGTTCCTCCTATGCAGGCAAGCGGGCTTCAAATTACTGAAACACTGTCCAGTACAGTATAGACTACCGCAACGCGGGTTTGCAATTCGCGTTGCGGTGGTCTAGGAGTGGTACTGCATTCGCTAGATCACCTTATTATATGAAATCCGTTTACGTAGTGTCTAAAGATGGCCACCAATGAAAGCGGGTGTGAGCACGCACCACCTCTGGATGATTTTGGAGCCAGCAACACCGCTCGGCTTGAACCCCCTCTAGCTCATCTAA
>JALYTT010000698.1 GCA_030854145.1 Chloroflexota bacterium
AGCTTGCCAGGCGCGATAAATCGCGCAGCGACGAAGAGAGCAGACTCTGTTTGGTGCGTATGTCATGCGATAAATCGCGCAGCGACGAAGGCCAATGATGCTCCATGGCTTATGCCTTTTTGCATCTGTTCGTTGTAAGATATAGTCAGGAATCGTCAGCAGCGCGTTTGTGAGGTGGCAAGCCGCAAGAACGCCCTGGCAATCATATATCACACATGGAAAAGAGGACAAGCAAAAAATGGTTGGAGCTGTACGCAAATACCGGCTCGATAGCGCCAGAATTATCACCGTCATTCAACAAATCCAGGAAGATCTGATCCCCATAGTGCGTCGCATCCCTGGCTTCCAGGGCTTCTACGTCCTGAACAAGGAGGGCATCGTGGCGACAGTCTGTCTCTTCGCCGACCCCCGCAGGCTGCACGAGGCCGATGAGGCCGCCGCCGCCTGGATGCAGAACCTGGGATCATCGGTGGTCCTGCTGTCAGAGGAGGTCGTCGTCGGCTCTGTTGTCGTCGAAGCCTTCGAGTAAAGCAACTGTCCGATAAACTTACCCCTTGGTGCCGATACACTGGTATCAAGGGGGCGTCAGAAGGCGAGAGCCCCATGCACGAAACAAAGGAAGACCTCCTGACCTTGCAAGCATTGCTGGACCATAGCATCGAGCAGGCGGGTGCCTTTTTGCGCGCGTCCTTTCAAATGCCGGATCATTCGCTTTCGGCCCGCCAACTCGTGAATCTCTGGCAGGGATTACACACGATTGCCTTCGCGACCGTCAGCGCGCAGGGAGAGCCACGCGTCGCTCCCATCAGCGCCCTGTTGTTCCGAGGAAACTTTTACATCCCAACCGTAGCCACGGCCGCGCGTACCAGGCATGTCATGCGCCAACCAGCGGTCAGCTTCACCTACTTCCAGGGAAACGACCTGGCCATCATTGCTCACGGCACCGCGACCATCATACGGCCAGATCACCTGGATTTCGCCGCGCTCGAAGCCCTTCAGCGTGAGAGCAGTGGGCAGAGCGTGCAGGAATGGGGAGAGGGGGTCTTCTTGCAGATCACGCCGGCGGTGCTCTATACCTTTGCACGGCAGCCTGAAGTGTATACAACGGAATAGAGTTTATATGTGACGAAATAAATATCATGGAAGCGAAAAATGTGGGAGATGTGCTTTATATCTCCCACACTTTTCGCTTCTGTCATCTCAAACAATTTCGTGGCGAGAAATGCAGACTAATGACACGCCGCGAGTTGCTGTTGCAAAGCAGTAAGTGTTATCTTCACTTCTGGTTGTGGTTGTCCTACCCCCGGTTCGTTGGGCGAACTCGCTCGCTGTAATGTCACCATGCCGTGTGCATCAATAGGGAAGGCGTTATAGGCAAGCTGCCATTGTTGAGTGAGTGCGTGCGTTGAGGCATTGAGACCGGGAACGAAGACAACGAGGTAACGCGTTGATGTTTTCAGAAGAGGGTATTCTCCAACCGACATTTTGGTAGTTCCTTGTTGTCCTCCTTCCATCACAAACTCTGCAGGAAGCTGCTTCACGGAACGATGGTCCAAAAGAATGTTCATGCTGGTGAATTGAATGGGCATGTAAATCATGTAGCCACCCTTAATCAAGGTTTCTTTCATCTGGATCGTTGGCATGGCTTGAGACAGGAAAGCTGGCTGCGCTTTATTCGTCGTGTTCCAATGGCTTGGACCTACCGAACCTGCGATGACATCTGCAATCATGGGGGCCTGGCACATATTTGCAGGTGTGTTAAACTCGTATCGGTCTACACTGAGATCGAGAACGAGCGTCGCCTGATTTACCTGTCCCGTTTGTCCCATCTGATTTGGTTGTCCTCCTAATGAAGACCCACATCCTGTCAGGAAAATGAGTATCACAATTGCTACGAGCGAAGGGCCGGGAATGTATGTGAATCTTTTTAGCAGAAACATAACGGCTTTCCTTTCTAATATGCACAGGAGCATCCACACTATTTTACTCTCACCAGCAATTATTGCTGTGATCCTGGATAGAATCCCGGATAGATACTTTTCAGGCCACTCAAGTCATCTGCTTGGACTGAAAAATAGGAGACGCTTCCCTGTCGCATAATGGCAGGCGAGTGGCCAGTATGACCTAAGCCTAAGACATGGCCAGTCTCATGAGTTGAAACTTTTCGCCCATCTGCTGTTGTTCCACTAAACTGGAGATTGTTGTTCCAGGTGATCCTGGAACTAAAGTTAACCTCAGCAAGGGTGATCGCTGCATACCAGAATCTATTCCGACTGTTCCATTGAGACGGTCCATAATACGTATATGTTACCCCATAGACATTAGCGCCGAGATCAGCCATCGTATACGCAACGTTGGATCTGTCCTCGCAACTAATACTACTTCCACAAGAATTCAGGTAGGGATTCTACGCGGGCTGAGCATTCCAGTCGCCAAAAGCTCTCTGGATAGCAACAGTGAAGTTGTAGTTACCAGGCGCAATGGTCAGTGAGGAATCCAAATAGGCTTGCAGAGTGATACTTGTATTGGATGGTTGTACCCAATAGAGGCAAGGATGGTCAGAGGATGTCCCACACAAAAAGTCGTTGGGATTATTATCCCAGTTGTTTATTTGATGGGTCCATGCATACGCAGGGGAAAAAGCCAATCCTAAGAGAGCAAATGCTACTGTGACTGCCAAGCTGAACGACACGACACGAATCTTCCACTTGTTCATAGACGCCTCCTTGCTA
>JALYTT010000699.1 GCA_030854145.1 Chloroflexota bacterium
CAAGTTGTGAGGCGCAGGCCAGTAACACCTCCTGGACTGTGCCGGAGAGGCTGTGCGTCATCAGCGTGCCGGTAAGCAGGGGACGGGCATAACCGGTGATGCGTGCGATGGCGGTGTCGTACTCGTCTCGCAGACGCGCTGCCTCGTGGACCATCCCAACTCGCCCGCCGGGCGCTTCGAGGATGCGCCTCACGGCACCGGTAATAGCCGCCATCGCCGGGCGTGCCTGCGTCAGCTCCTGACCGGCGGCCCATACCCGCCGCGCCTGCTCATCCGGCGTCGCGGTCGACTCGCTGGCCAGGTCGTAGAGTATCGAGATCGTTTCGCGCACAAGCCAGCGCGAGCCATGCTCGCGGTCGTCGCGCACCCGTGCGATGCGCTGCTCCAAGTCTTCCATACACTCCCCCTCTCTCATATCGATTGCAGGCCGCTCTCCTTCACAGGTGCAGTCCAAACTCTGCAATGAACATATGCCACCACCCAGTATACGAAATTAGTGTTTGAAAATATAGTGATTTATAGCGTTTTATTGCAGAATTTTGTGGCCTGATTGGATGTCTGCTCTCGCTGCAGGTTGCCCAACGCGGTCCCAGGCCATCAGAGGCGCTTCCATGAAGAAAGGCAGCCATTGGCTCCCGGCATCTCCTGCCGATTGGCCCTTGTATTCACCTGCTGAAACCGGTACATTCATTGGTATGAGCCAATCAGGAGGTAACCATGCGCCATCATGCCGCCAATCAGCAGTCGAGGCCATTGTTCACAGCTCCCGTTCACGCGCTTATCGAGCTTGAGCGGGGGAGCCGGGTGCCACTATATCAGCAAATCTGCCAGCGCCTGCGCGAGGCCATCCTGGCGGGCGAGCTGGCGGAGGGCGCGCGTCTACCCACCGAGCGGGCGCTGGCCAGCGAGTTGCAGGTCAACCGCACCACCGTCATGAATGCCTACAACGAACTGGCCAGCGAGGGGCTGATCGAAGGCCACGTGGGGCGTGGCACCATCGTGCGCCGCAACCATAGCCAGCAGTACAATGATGATCGTGAGTCGGATGCTCCCTCGTGGCTGTTTGGCCTACCGAGCGGAGAATATGAACTGCTGGGTCCCGACGCTCGTATGCTCAGCGAACTGGCGGCTATGGGAGAACATAAAGAGATCATCTCGCTGGCGGCAGGCACACCGGCACCGGAGCTATTGCCGGCCGAGATGCTCAACACGATCTTCGCCGATGGACTGGTGCCGGCCCGGCAGAGCGCCCTGGGCTACTGCCCGGTCGAGGGGCTGCACAGCCTGCGCCATAGCATCGCCGCTCGCATGCGCCAGCGCGGCGTGGTCGTCGATACGCGGAATATCCTGATCCTCTCTGGCTCAACGCAGGGCATCGGGCTGATCGGCCGTCTCATGCTGAACGCGGGCGACGAGGTGGTGGTCGAGGTGCCGACCTATCTGGGCGCGCTGCAGACCTTCCGCGCCCTGGGCGCACGTGTCATCGGCGTGCCGACGGACAGCGATGGCATCCGCGTAGACCTGCTGGAGCCGATCCTGGCGCGCCGGCACCCGCGCCTGATCTACACGCTACCCACCTTCCAGAACCCCATGGGCGTCGTCATGTCGCCCGAGCGCCGCCGCCGCCTGCTGCTGCTGTCGAAGCGCTACCAGATCCCCATCCTGGAAGACGACGCCTACAGCGAGATCTACTTCGACGGCAAGGCGCCCCAGCCGCTCAAGGCGTTGGATAACGGTGGCCAGGTCATGTACCTCGGCACCTACTCGAAGATGCTGGCTCCCGGACTGCGCGTGGCGTGGCTGGCGGTTCCAGAGCCTTTGATCGACCGTCTCTCGCTGCATAAACAGATCTTTGACCTGAACACGAACGCCATCGGTCAATGGTCGGTCTCGGAGATCCTGCGCCGCAACCTGCTGGACGACCACCTGGCGACCCTGCGTGAGTGCTACCGGCGCAAACGCGACCTGATGCTACAAGCCATAGCGCGCTACTGGCCTAACGATATCCGCGTGAACCGGCCAAACGGGGGTTTCCACCTCTGGTGCCGTCTGCCGGCCGACATGCGGGCGCGCACGCTGCTACGCGAAGCGGCCAGCGAGCGGGTCGCCTTCGTCAACGGCGAGCCGTTCCATGTTGACGGAGGCGGCCAGCAAAACTTCCGCCTGAGCTATGCCTATCCCAGCGAGACGGACATTGAGGAGGGGGTGCAGCGTATCGGCATCGCCATCACACGCCTCCTGGCAAAAAGGAGCCTGCGCGATGAACAACAGCCCCCTCCTGTCGAACACATTCCTATGGTATGATGGAGATACCATAGGGTGCAATGGAAACGCCATGCGCCTGCATGTAGTCGGCGATCTTCTGGCGCGCCGGAGAGAGCGAGGCCTTGAGCCTTTGTTCAGCTTCGCGCTGCTGTGGCCACGCGGCCCGCGCGATATCCTCCGGGCGCTCCTGGAAGGCCGCGACCAGCGTGAGCAGATCATCGACGCGATCACAAAGCGAGCAGATCATGGCATGCTTCTGCCGGGGCGGCAACTCTGTCTCAATGGCATCCGCCAGGTGCTCCATGAGATCGGCCTGGGCGCTTCGCTGCTCAAAGATACACTCAGGATCTTCCATCTCCTGGCTTCTCCCCGCGAGCAACTGCCCATGGCGAATCTCGCCCTCGCTATCCAGGGACAGCGGGAGCGGAGTTCCTCTGTTGCGACGACAAAAATTGATGAACTCGT
>JALYTT010000275.1 GCA_030854145.1 Chloroflexota bacterium
TGCTATCGATGGGAAGTATGGGAGCATTGGTGGGGTCTTTTCTCGCTCAACGACTTGCCGACCGTTTTGGGATTGGTCCGACTATCATAGGATCTACGCTCTTCTATGGGATAGGGGGCCTGCTTCTCCCGTTCGCAAGTGTTTCAACGATGGTTGCTCTTCCGTTGCTCATGCTCGGTTGGTTCATGCAGAGCCTGACATTGATCGTGTTCAACATCACCCAGGTTAGTTTCCGCCAATGCCTTCTTCCCGGACACCTCCAAGGGCGTCTGAATGCCAGTATGCGCTTTCTTATCTGTAGCGCCTTGCCAATCGGTTCCCTTTTGGGAGGTGCGGCTGGTGAAAGAATTGGGCTTCTTCCAACTGTTCTGCTCTCAAGCATTGGAATGTTTTTCGCTTTTCTTTGGGTTCTTTTCTCTCCAGTGTCCTCCTTGCAAGGGCAACCCACATTGAAAAGCAATGAAGAGCCTAACATTTCTTAAAACAGAGAAATAACTCCGACGAAAGAGGGAAAGCTTCTTTTCTCAAAGATAGCTTTCCCTCAACGTGTGCTGGAGTCGAACTTTCCGTTCGACTATCCCCGGCTCGATCAGGCGCTGTGCTCCCTGCTACGAGGGAATAGGAACTGACGCTGGAAACCTCGTCACGGACCCGCTTGATGCATAGCTGATAGAGGGCCGAAATCAGGATTGATCCTGACCGCATGAGCCAGTATACTGGAAGAACGCCATCCTTTTCTTGAAAGAAATGTGGATCACAATATGAAGAGACGCAAACAAAGGAGAAAGTTATGTCAAAAGCACAACTCCTGCAGGAGTTCGCGCAAGCCTATGAGCAACTCATCGCAGTGGCATCTCTGGCCGTACAGCGTGGCGTGACGAGTTCGGGAGACATGTGGGGACCGCGCGCGATTGTGGCTCACCTGGCAGGCTGGGAAGTCATGGCCAGCGTGCGTATTCCCAGGATTGTTGCCGGGATGCCGCCTGCGGAGTTTGCCGACCAAACACAGGAAACGGTCATGAATGATGCGATCAACGCCGCACTGGTCACGCTGATGGGAGAGCAGCCTCTTGAGACTCTGTGTGGCATGTTGCGCCAGGCCTACCAGCGCAATGTCGAGCTGCTCAGGTCGTTGGAAGACAGGTTCTTTCAGCCAGGTGAATACGTGTACGAACGAACGAAAGCCGTCATTGAGCATTGTCAGGAACACATGCAACAACTCGCCCTCCCCATTCCTGAGTGACTTCTCCCTGGAGAGCGCTCTCGTTAAAACACCTCTCACTATCGCTTATGACCTACAGAGCGCGGCCTTACGAATGATGAGTGCATTGCAGTTCAGCAAAGGATCACTGCGAGTAGACTCGATTGGCTCTGCGTGCCGTATATCTCTTGCACTTCTCATTGAAGGATGACTATACTAGATGTGAGAGCGTTGGAGTCTTTACTGTACGGATAACAATGTAAGGAGCAGACTACGATGTCAATTGCGAACAACCGCACTCTCAGCACGACCAGTGTCCGAGGACTACGCTACGACCTGCCGCCAATGCGTCTCTGGCAGAAGGCCAAAAAACTTGGTATTTGGAACCCTAGCGATATCGACCTTACCCAGGACAAACGTGATTGGCAAGGGTTGAAAGCGAACGAGAAGGATTACTTGCTGCGTCTCTGTTCACAATTTTTAGCAGGTGAAGAGTCTGTGACGCTCGACCTCTTGCCGCTTATCATGACCATTGCTGAAGAGGGGCGCATCGAAGAGGAGATCTACTTGACCTCATTTCTGTGGGAAGAGGCCAAGCATGTCGAAGGCTTCCGCCGCTTCTTTGATGAGGTGGCGCTGGAACACAGCGATCTGACCCGCTTCGGCAACGCGGCCTACGACAAAATCTTCTACGAAGAACTGCCCAACTCGATGAATCGTTTACGCACCGACCGCTCGGTTGAGGCCCAGATACGCGCCTCCACAACCTACAACATGATTATCGAGGGTGTGATGGCCGAAACAGGCTACTATAGTTTCCACAAAGTGTTGACGCGCAACAACCTCATGCCTGGTATGCAGCAATTCGTCGCCAACCTCAAACGCGACGAATCGCGCCACATCGCCTTCGCCATCTACTTCCTTTCACGCCTCGTCGCCGAGCACGGCGATAGAGCCTGGAACGCTCTGGAAGCGCGAATGCATGAACTTTTGCCGCTCGTCATCGAAACTAACAACCTGTTCAACGAAGCCTACGTTGATGGCATTCCCTTTGATCTTGATGTCAACGAATTCAACGAATACTCGACCAACCAGTTCCAAAAGCGCTTCGACCGCATCCAGAAGTCGCGTACCCAGAGCCTCGAAGAGATCAATACGATTGCCAACAACCTTGATGAAGTGCTAGCATAGCCTTACAAGGGGAAAAGAGCCTCTACCGAGGCCCAAAAAATCTGACACATCGATGTGTCAGATTTTTTGGGCTTTTACTTCCCTGGCTGCTTCCAGTTTGTGCCATATCCACCCGGCCCCCGCGATGAGCAGGCAAAGAAGAGCGCAGATGAGCAGGGCTATGGAAGCTCCGTAGAGACCTGACAGCCAGCCAAGCAGCAGGTATCCCAGCGGGACGCTGCCATCGAAGAAAAGCACCTGCACGCTTATGACGCGCCCGCGTAAGTGGTCCGGGGCCACTGTCTGGAGCGTCATCATGGCCTGCGCTGCAAAGGCGGTCTCCGTAAAGCCAACGGCCGCGATAAGCGCTACGGATAGGAGATAGATGTGCGAGACCGCGAACAGCGCCTCTAACACACTGAAGACCAGCATGCCAAGCAGCACACGGCGGATGGTTGGCTGTCGATTGCCCCAGGCCAGCCACAGTGCTGAGAGCAACGAGCCAACGCCGATGGCGGCAGAGAGAAAGCCGAAACCCACTGCTCCGGCATGGAGCACGTTTGTGGCGAAGAGAGGAAGCACAACGTTGAAGTTCGCGCCGAATAGCAATACCAGGCCAACCACCACGATCACCAACAACACAGCCGGCGTTTCCCATACATAGCCCAGGCCAGCGCGCAGGCTCTGCCAGGTGTTCTGCCGCTTGCCAACACTGTCAGGTTGCTTCGCCTGAGCGTGCAGTTCATGGCTCTTGATCAGTACCAGGCCCCCAAGCATGGCGAGAAAGCTGAGCGCATTGAGCAGAAAGAGCAGCCTGACGGAGCTGGCGGCAATGATGATGCCCCCAAGGCCAGGCCCCACAATGCGTGCCATCTGAATGAGCAAGGAGTTCAGGGCCACGGCATTGGGCAGGTCCTCGCGCCCAACCAGCTCGATCACAAACGCCTGGCGTGCCGGCATATCCAGGCAGCTTGTAAGCCCCAGCAGTAATGCCAGCACATACAGGTGCCACAATTGTAGTGTGCCAGTCGTGATCAGTGCCCACAGAAGTAGCGCCTGGACCATGGCCGCCGCCTGGGTCACGAGCAGGATGCGCCGTTTGGGCCAGCGGTCGGCAAAGATGCCTCCGAAGAGCGAGAAGAGCAGCACTGGCAGAGCTTGCAGCGCGCCCACCAGGCCGAGCTGCCAGGCACTATGGGTCAGTTCCAGCACCAGCCAGGACTGCCCGATGATTTGCATCCAGGAGCCGATCAGCGAGATCATCTGCCCGCACCAGTAGAGACGGTAATTGCGTTGACGTAACGAGGTAAAGGCCCGCAGCACGTGTTTTCCTTCCTTCCTTGCCTGTTCAACTGATTAGATGGAGAGTATAAAGAAGGTGGGGCCTAAAAACACCGTCCGAAAGAACGATGTCACGGGGTTGACAAAGATGATACAATTAAAATGAGGGAGTAGGTCTCTAAAGAGGTGTATGCAATTACTATTCTACTATTTATGTAACCGCTTTCCCGAACTGCTTACTGACAACTACAGATTGCTTCGTCCCATCTTACCAGATATCTGGTGCCACTGGTTGGTTCAAGCGCTCATCCTCCACTGACTGTTCTCCATGATCACTGGGGAGGTTGCCTCCACTTTCCACTTCCGCTCTCCACCCTTCGCTGGTTTGACGGTCTGCCCTGAGAGGTGGGTTTAAGGCCTCTCAGGGCAGATGCAGTTTACGGTCCTGGTGTGAAGCTGACGTTATCAAAGGTGGCCGTTCCAATGGCTGCTGCATTATGTGAGCAGACAAAGAGTCCGGCAGTTGCGCTACCAGTGATAGTCAGGGTCTTCGATATGACCTGTGTCCAGGTAACGCCATCGCTGGACACAGAGGCGGTGAACGTGCTCCCTACTCTCGTTAACTTCATCCAGACATTGGGGAACGAGTATGTTCCGCCCCCGATAGACCCGGTAAAGTTGTATTGAACCTTGATGCCACCTCCAGGAGCGACGGCGATCAAGATGTATGCGTCTCCGGCAGTCGTTGATTGTTTGAACATGATGCCGGCCTTGGCATTGGAACTCGTATTCGTTTGCGAGGTCACGCGCGCGATCAGTGTGCCATTGCCGCTCACGGGCTGATAGGCATAATTGAACTGGTCGTTGGTTTTGTAGATGTCGACCCCGGCACCGTTTACCGTGAACACGTTGTTTGTATAGCTCGCGGACCCCTTGAGAGCTGGGGAACCAACGTCGGTGTCGGCCCAGGGAGTCGGGAGCGGGTTGTTCGAGGCAGTAGAGACCTGCACATGGTCAAAGGCGGCGGTGCTGTACTGGCCAATATTATGCGAATTCACGAACAGCCCGATGGTGGCAGTAGCGTTCATCGTAACATTCGTCGTGCCAATTATGGACCAGGTGTTTCCATCTGTGGAATACCACGAAGTAAAGGTATTGCCAACGCGCTGCAACTTGAGCCATTCATTGGGGGAATTGTACCCGGCGAGTGCTGTAGGCGAAGTGACCGAATGCGAACCGGTGAAATTGTATTGCATACGCAGGCCATTGCCGACGGGTGGTGTGATAGGTGGGAGTGGGCTGTCACAGCCATTGGGAGTGCAGCCTACGCCGTTGATATTGGGTGTATTCGGACTGACAGTGGGAGTGACCAGGGCATCCACAAAATTTGATCCAGTCGTCGTGGACTCCTTGATCATGACTCCCGCCTTGGCCCACGGACTTGAAATCGTCTGATAGCGCACGCGGGCGATGATGGTTCCGTCGCCGTTCAATGGTTGGTAGACATAGCGGAACTGGTCATTCGCGCCAAACACATCGGCGCCTGCGCCATCGACGTAGAAGGTCTGGTCGCTGGCTGCATAATCGGTTGTCCCTGGCATCAGCGGGGCGCCAACATCAGTGGTCTGCCAGGATGCTGGCAGAGTACTACTGACCTGCTCATAGTTGGCGGTGTAGGTTCCGTTGGTAGCGGTGGTGGTGAACGAATTCGTTAAGGCCTTGCCGTCGGACCAACCCTGGAAGCGATAGCGCTTCCCACCAATCGTTTGCGTAGGCACGCCGCTCAGCACATGTTGAACTCCGACGCCATCCGAGGTTGTATAGGGAGTTGTGTGCCAGGTGCCATCGACCACATAGGCCGCGCCTGGAATATTGGTGTTCACCGACCAGCTCGTCTGATGCGGATGGATATCCCGTGTCGCTACCGTCTGGATGCCCAGCGAATCGACCACCGTCATAGTGATACGATAGAAAGTTGAGGCAGAATTCGACAGATCCTGTGGTATCTGGAAGGAGCCACTCGTGACCCCGGTTACCGGTCCATAGAATGGATGGGCGACCTCAGAAGTATAGAAGGGTTGGGCCACGCCGTTGCTGTAGAAGTCAGCCTGCCATGTATAGGCGCTGGCGGGAAGCGTGCCATCTGCTGCGTCGGTGGCTGTGCCGCTGAAGGAAATGCTATCTCCTCCGTTATACGTGGCGTTGACTGCCGGCGACGTGATTGAGGCAGTTGGCGGGGTATTCCCAACAACTACTTTTGTAGATGCAGTGGCGGCTTGGGTACCCTTGCTCACCGTGAGCGTCGCCGTATAGGTCCCATTGGTCGTATAGGTATGAGATGGGTTCGCATCTGTGGAGACTGGAGAGCCATCGCCAAAGTCCCAGGAATACGCGAGCGGTAATCCATACGGCTCGCTCGACCCGGCAGACGAGAACTGCACAGTCAGTGAGGCTAACCCGGCATTCGGGCTGGCAGAGGCCGCCGCCACGGGCGAGAATGGGCCAACCGCGCTAATTTTAGAGAAGGTGCCCTCAAAAATGCTCACATAGTACAGGTTGCCGTCAGGGCCTTCCTGCAGGTCGGCAATCGTCCCGGCGCTGTTGTCGAAGACGGTATCGGAAATCTCGGTGCTATACGTCGGATCGAAGGTCACCGCCTCGATATCCTGGCGGTTGTAGTCACCAAAGAAGACCACCTGGCCATACTGTTTCGGAAAGGCCGAGCCTGAATAGGCCGCGATAGCCGAGGAGGCGCCATCGGTCGGAATATGGCCATAGGCATATGTCGGGTTGATATAGCCACAACTCCCGCAATTGCCTTCATAGAAATCCCATCCGTAATTCCCACCTGGTTGGACGGTATTCAATTCCTCCCAGTAGTTCGATCCCGTATCTATGGTCATGGCCTTGCCATTTGGCAGGAAGGTAAAGCGGAAAGGGTTCCGCAGGCCGTAAGCATAGATCGCGGGAACCGCGCCTGGAACCTTTAAGAAGGGATTATCGCTGGGGATCGTCCCATCAAGGTTGAAGCGGAGTATTTTCCCATAGATGTTGATCAGGGTCTCACCGTTGGTAATAGAAGGAACATTGTCTCCAACTGTCCACCAGAGTTTGCCATCTGGCCCGATATGCACATCGTTAGCGCTATGATGGAGATTCTGAAGTTGGTTGCCCTTCATATAGACAACTTCACTCGCAGGGTTCGCTACGCCATTCTGGACGGTGAATCTTGAAAGCTGAGCATGTTCGTCCAGAGTCGTGTAGGACACATACATGTACCCGTTCGTGGCAAAACTCGGATCAAGTGTGAGGCCAAGCAATCCTTTCTCACCTGCACCATCAGTGTTGAGCGTGATAACCGCAGGAGATACTATGGCGCCATTCCTATAGATCAAAATAGTTCCCGCCTGTTCTCCTATGTAGATGTCGCCGTTGGGGGCAAAGGCCAACGCGGTGGGATCCTTCAAGCCATTCGCCAACTGTGTTTTGGCAAAGCCAGCCGGCAACTCGGGGCCAGCGGCATGCGCCTGGTGAGAGCGAATGGAGTTTACTACAAAGGGAACAGCGAGTACGATCAGCAGCAGCAGCCCGTTTAATAGTAGCAAAAGTTTTGACTTAAAAATACGTTTCATTGCCATCTCTCCTAAACAACATCCTTCTTAACAAGAAACTTTACAGCGTGGTGGTTCATGGTGCGCGACCAGGAAAATAAAACAAGATAGACAAACTAGAATTAATTAAAACACGCCTGACCAGATTTGGGTATATGTAAGGGGTTGAGAACCGGTTAAGAATTGGAGAAGAAATGCTAGATGAAGTTATATGTTTCAATGTTAGAGAGAATACGTTCAAGTAGAGAGAAATACTTCGCCTGCTTGTTTGATTTTTGATCCAAACCTGTGGGTATTTATAATAACCGGTACTTCAATGTAACTTGTGAAATCACAACCGCATTACAACCAGATCATAACCGATTCGGCCTTCTCATTTCATTCTTTTTCGTCTATATTTGAGAGGAATATCTGCTATTTTGATCTTCCTGAATAGACAACCTTGTAGTTATTATGCTCAGAGAGGTGCTTCGCTGGTGGAATGGAGAACTGTTATGCCCCGCTATCTCATGCGTTTCCTTTTCGTTTTCATACTATGTCTTATGCTTGTCCTGGTGATGATCGGCACAAGGGCTTTGACACCTATGCATGCTGCGAGTGGTCTCAGCAGCTCCCTGGCGGTGTCCGTTGGCTACGCCGAAGACAAGCATCAAAGCAGCCTGAACCCTGGCGCATTCCCCGTTCCCTGGTCGGGATCACCCAATACCATTTTTTTAGGCAATCCTGTTTACGGTTCAAGCCCCTGTGGCACATTGCCCCACTGTTTCGATGGCGGCGCCATCCGGCTCGACAATAGCGGAGCGAGCGATATCACGATCGACAGTGTCTCGGTCGATGACCATTCCTCGCTCACGGGCGGCAAGGTGTTCAATCTCTGGGGCTCGTTCACGGTGCCAGCCGGCAAGAGCGTGATCCTGGCCCAGAACCCACCTGGCAATGATCCGCAATCCAACAATTTTGATACCAGCGGTGCTCCTAAGGGCAACTGCACCCCGCTCTCCGTCGCGCCAACGGTCACGATCACGACCGGGGGCGTTCCTACTACCCTGGTGGATAGTACCCATGTCCTCGACACCAACGGCATCGATACAGAATCATGTCAAGTACAGCAGAATGAAGCTATCCAGTGGCGGCACATCGGCAGCGCGGGCGAGAAGACGGCTACCCTGACTCTTAGCCCCGCCACAACGACTCTGGCCGTTGGTCAGCAGGTCACCGAGACGACCACCCTGGTGGATGGCGGCGGTATCGGCCTGCCCAACGCAAACGTCACCTTCACCATACCGACCGGACCCGATGCCGGACAGACGGGCAACGCTGTCACTGACCGGGTGGGGCAGGCCTCCTTCACCTATACCAATACCGCGCCAGGCACGGACATCGTAGTCGCCTCTGTTCCCACGGCTTACACGGTTGGCCCATTACAGTCCAATCAGACGAGCGTCGTCTGGACAAACGGCGGCTCACCCGGTTGGAGCGGTGCGGACATCGGTAGTCCGGCTCTGGCAGGCAGCGATGTGTTGAATAACGGTACCTGGACAATCGCGGGATCAGGGACGGATATAGGGGGAACAGCGGATCAATTTCACTTTGTCTGGCAGCCGTTGGCCGCTGACGGTGGCATCCGGGCGCAAGTATTGACCCAGACCAACACGAACAGTCGCGCCAGGGCGGGGGTGATGTTGCGCCAGAGCACCGATCCGAGCGCTCCCTTTTACACGGTAATAGTGACGCCCCAACGAGGCATCTTCGTCCTCGAACGCGCGACACCGGGGGGAGGAGTCTCTACGGTTACCAGTCTGGCCGGGACGGTACCGATCTACCTCCAGGTGCAGCGCAGCGGTAACACCTACACGGCTTATACTTCGAGCGATGGCAGCACCTGGACGCTCATACCGGGATCGAGCGTGACCCTCAACCTCACAGGAACTGTGCTGGCCGGTATGGCGGTGACCTCCCATACCCCATCCAAGGTAAGCACGGCCACCTTTGATACGGTCAGTACTCCCTAGACTTTGTCCATCTCAAGCGCCCTAAGAGCGAACCGGGCAGCGACATGGTGCCGCTGCCC